>CAJBOM010000031.1 GCA_903956835.1 uncultured Verrucomicrobiota bacterium | reverse complement strand
GTTGACCGAATCCAACGCCTTCGCAGAGCAAGCTCCGCTCTCGGTGCTGAACTCGGGCGCGAACCCACCGACTCCGAACTCGCCGAAGAGCTTCAGGTCGAAACAAACTACGTCGCTAAACTACGTGAAATTTCTTCCGGTACCGTCTCCCTCGATCTTCGCATCGGTTCGGAAGGTGATGACAGTACCCTCGGCGATCTCCTCGCGGATCCCGTAGCTGTGGATCCCACAGAGGAGCACGAGCGGATCGATTTCCGCGAGGCGGTCGCGCGCTCTCTCCAAGTTCTTACCTCCCGCGAGGTTGAAATTCTGCACCTCCGCTTTGGCTTGGGCGATTCTCAAGAACGAACTCTTGAGCAAATTGGCGATAGACTCAGCGTCACCCGCGAACGAGTTCGCCAGATTCAGAACAGCGCCCTCAGCAAACTCCGCCGGCGGCTACTCAAGGAGGAAAACTTTCCAGAATACTTTCGCAAACTCGTCAACCGTGGCGGTCTTCTCCGCACCTCCTAACTCACCCCCCACGCACGTTCTCCGCACTTACCTCAACCGCCACCTTCGGTTAGCCTCCCTAGATGGCTATTAACCATCTCCCCGCTGCCGCCCTCTACTCCCACCCCTCCCTTGCGCGGCTTTGGAAAAAAGTTCACCTCTCCTGCTCTCCATTTTATCGGCGCCCCGCCGTTCGTCGCCTTTATACCCAGCCCACCACCGTTCTTCGCGCTCTCCTTCGGCACGCTCCTTACAACTTTATCGCTCTCGGTTGTGCCGAAGGTCTAAAGGAATCCCTCCTTCTTCGTAAACTTCCCAAACCCACTCTTCTCCTCACCGCCGATACCTGCCTATCAATGGCTAAAATCGCCGCTCGAAAGCTATCCGCCCGCGACAAAATCGCCCGCCAGATCGATCTCACCTCCCCATCCTCCATTTCTCGTATTCTTACTCCCCCAATCTCACATTCAAAATCGAAAGCCCCAAGCCCCGCTCGCCTCATCACTCTCTACGGCGTTTTACCCAATCTCGATCCCCTCCCCCTCCTTCGTTGCCTCGCCAAACATATGGCTCCAAAGGATCTTCTCCTTTTTAGCACAAACCTTGCCCCAGGAGAAAACGGACGAAGGGGCGCCCGCCGCGTCCTCCCACAGTACGATAACCCGCTAACCCATAAGTGGCTTCAAGGGGTTGCCCTCCGCACCCGCCCTCGTTTGTCCCCAGGCTTTATCCACTTTGGTGTCTATCCTGACCCCAACCAATCCTCCCTCTCGCGTATCGAGGCTCGTTGGTTCGTAGGAAACAAACCAACCCACACTCTTTTTTCTTCGCGCCGCCCCACCCTTTACCAAGTCAAATCTTGGATTCAGACATCTGGCCTAACCCGTATTCACCAATGGATCGAGCCCAAGGGAGAAGAAGGTGTTTGGCTTACGACCCGCAAGGCGTGACCCCTACACTCTCTTAGGTTAGGATAGAATCTATATGGGATACTCCCTCCGAACCAAAATTATGACCGGGGCAATCGCCCTGCTGATCTTTTTTGCAGTGGCTCTCGGGATCACACTCTACATGGTCAACGATTCCGACGATGAGTTGAACTGTATGCTGGAATATCACCTTCCGATTCTTACCCGACTCAATTCTCTGGATGTCGTCTCGTACGAAATCGAAGTCATCGCCCATCGATTAATCACGGAGGTAAATCCTTCCAAACAACGGATCGATGAAATTCATGCCCGCACGCAGAAATGTCACGATCAGATCGATTCTATCCTTCAGGAGTCCAGATCACTTTCCGAAGCAGGAAGCATAGATGGCCACAATGATCTAGAGGACCGGCTTAAAATGGCGCGCCTCATCGGAACGATCGATTCACTCAAGTCCGAAATGTCCCGTTTCTCTCAAGCGGCATGCCTCCCCGTTGAGCTCATGCGACAGAGCAAAGTCGCAGATGCCAAAAAAGCCATCGCAAACCTTTCTAATTTTGAATATCTCGATCCGCTCATTGCTGCAGTCCGCGAGACCTCCAACCAGCTCGCCATCGATTCCCTTCGTGAGACTCGGAATAACATTAGCCGCATCATTTGGGCCAACACCGCCCTCTTTCTCGCCGCCTCCGTACTTGGACTCTTCGTTTTTCTTTTCATTACAGGTCGGTTGCAAAACGCTTTTCGGGCCCTTACCTCCGCCTTTCATGAAACCGCGGACGGAAAATACTCTGATCCTCTTCCCATCACCTCAGGCGACGAAATCGGCGACCTCACTACCTCCTTCAACACCATGGTCGACCAGCTCAAGTCGAAAGAAAAACTTCGCGAAGCCTTCGGTCAGTTCCTCGACCCACGAATCGTCGCCAACGTCGTCAACCCGATCACGGGCGAACTCCGTCAAAGCGCCGAACGTCGCAACCTCACCATCTTTTTTTCCGATATCGCGGGCTTCAGCGCAATCGGGGAACAGCTCACTGCCGATACGGTCGTCCGCCTTCTCAACCGCTACTTCACTTCCGCCACCGAGATCATTCGCCGGAATCATGGCATCGTCGATAAGTTCATCGGGGACGGCGTCATGGCCTTCTGGGCCAGCCCCTTCTCTGAAGGCGAAAGCCATGCCCACCACGCCTGCCTCGCCACTCTCGAAATGCGCTCTGCCTTTGCTGAGATCGCTAAAGATATTTCCAATATTACAGGTCTTCGGCGCAATCTCCCAAAATTCCATGTTCGCATGGCCCTAGCAACTGGGGACACCCTCATCGGTACTGTAGGATCCGATACCACCAAATCTTTCACCGTCATTGGCGACACCGTCAACATCGCCTCCCGCCTAGAAGGCGTGAACAAAATCTATGGCACCGATCTCCTGATCAATGAAGAGTGCTATCGCCTTGTCGAAACCGAGGTCGAAGTCCGTGAACTCGATCTTGTCACTGTCTACGGGAAAACGGAACCGATTCGTATTTACGAGCTTCTCAGTAAAGGAGGGGAACTAGATGCCCCTACCACCGAACTTTGTCACACCTTCCGTATCGCTCTCGACCACTACCGCCAGCAGAAGTGGCAAAATGCTGAACAAGGCTTTCGCGCCTGCCTGCAAATCAAACAACACGATGGTCCCTCACTGGAATTCCTTACCCGCATCGCCACCTTTGCCCGAACACCCCCTCCCAAGGACTGGAACGGGGTCTGGCAAACGAGTTCGAAATAATTTTTTACTCTTAAATACGTAATTTCATAAACTCTGCAGATCCCCATTTGTTTTTCGCTCACTCGGCACGCTC
>CAJBOM010000030.1 GCA_903956835.1 uncultured Verrucomicrobiota bacterium | reverse complement strand
GGAGCGGGAAGATCAGATTTCATAAGGCTAAGCCGAGCTGGGAGCGCCTTTGCAGAAAAAAGAGGGAAGAGTGGATGAGCAACTCACAGATTGGACGCTGGCAGAAGGGCTGAGTCAGGGCAAGAAGGGTAAGCGGTGGATCTAGCTTATTCAGAGAAAGCGGAGACTATTTTCATGAGGGCGGCGTGAGACTTGGGACGACGATGGGAGAGGTCGTCAAGAAGGGAGCGGGCGGTGCGATTGGCCTGGTTGGTGCCGAGGGTTTTTAGGACTGCTCGTTCGAATCTTTCTATGAGTAGGGCGTGGGGATCCTTCTTGTCCAGCCACGTAAGGGCGGATTGGAGAAGAGTATGAAGGGAACCGAGATCGGCGTCGGGTTCTGCGAGGTGCTCGATAGTTTGGGAGAAGTAGGTTGCGGCAAGAAGGCGCGAATACGATTGGCGGAGTCCGGCGTGGGTTTCCCTGAGGCGTGCTTCTTTGAGATGGTGCAGGTGGCCTCGGCGGGAGAGGTCCCAAGAAATCTCGCATTCGTGAAAAAGATCGAGGTGCCCTTTGAGGGGATTTCCGGGTTTGGCGGCACCACGGGCGAGGGTGCGAACGACTCCGTGCTGGCGGGTGAGCCAGACGGCGAGGAAGCTGGTTTCGCCTTGGCGGCGAAGATGAAACAGAATTCCCTCATCCTGAACAGGTTGGCTCAAGTGGGTACCCTAGCAGAGGAAGGCCAAGGGGTGAAATGGGGAGATAAGAGGGATGACTCAAGGGGTAAAAATGTGTAGAAAGTGGAATGGCAACTCCACGTGAATCCACCGTAGAGCATGAGGCGAGCATGACGGGAACCTCCCTGCACAGCGGGGCCAAGGTCCGCTTGACGGTGAAACCTGCGTTAGCGGGGTCGGGGTACCAGTTCCGTAGGATGGATTTGGCGGATCAGCCGACGATTCCCGCCTTTTTAGAAAAAGTGAAGCAGGTCGAGCGTGCGACGACCTTGGCTGAAGGCAGTGTCAAGGTGAGCACGGTGGAGCATCTTCTCTCGGCGCTGCGCGGGTTGGAGATCGATAATGCACTGATTGAGTTGGATGCGAACGAGCCACCGATTGGCGATGGGAGTGCAGCTCCTTTCTTGGAGATGCTGGCCAAGGCGGGTCGAAAAGAGCTGGAAGCTCCGCGAACTGTTTTTGAGATTCGCGAGCCAGTTTGGGTGACGACTCCTGATGGAGGCTACATGGCGGCCTTGCCCCACGATGGTTTCAAGGTTTCCTGTACCAACGCCAATCATACTCCTTACCATACCCAGTACCTGAGCATCGAGGTGGGAGCGGAAAATTACGCGAAGGAGATCGGTCGGGCGCGAACCTTTGTTTTTTACGAAGAAGTGGAACCTCTATTGGCCAAGGGACTGATTAAGGGTGGGAGTTTGGAAAACGCTATCGTGATTCGTGGCGAGTCGGTCATGAGTAAAGAACCGCTCCGCTACCCGGACGAATTCGTTCGGCACAAGATTTTGGACATCATGGGGGATTTGGCTTTGTTCCCCGTGCCGATTCGTGCGCATATTTTGGCTTCGAAAACCAGTCACGGGCTGAACCTACTTTTCGCTAAGGCCCTCTATAAGGCGTACCGTGCCTACCAGTCCGCGCTGATGCCGGTGGAAAATATTCCAGTGGGCGAGAGATCGATGGATACGAACGAGGTAATGAAGATTCTGCCTCATCGTTATCCGTTCCTGATGGTTGATAGGATTCTGCGGTTTGAAGGGGCAACTAAAGCGGTGGGGATGAAGCTAGTGACGATCAACGAACCTTATTTCCAAGGACACTTTCCTGATCATCCGATTATGCCTGGAGTCTTGCAGATCGAGGCGATGGCGCAGGTGGCCAGTATTCTTCTGTTACGGAATACGGAGAATGCAGGGAAATTGGGATATTTCATGAGCGTGGATAAAGCTAAGTTTCGCAAGCCAGTCATGCCTGGAGACGTCTTAACCATGCATGTGGAATTGACCAAATCACGAGGGAAGATTGGCAAAGCTGCGGGGCAGTGCTTGGTGAATGGAGAAGTGGTTTCGGAAGCGGAGCTGATGTTTGCGATCATTGATCGCTGAGGGGACGACTAGCGTGGCGGTTCATTCTTCTTCCGTGGTGCATGCAAATGCCAAGGTTGCGGCCTCGGTGGAGATTGGACCGTTCTGTGTGGTGGGGGCTGGAGTGGAGTTGGGGGAAGGATGTGTTTTACGTAGCCATGTGAATTTGGAGGGGCCAAGTATTTTTGGTTCCAGGAATATCTTTCATCCGTTTTGTTCGATCGGGGGGCGGACTCAGGATCTGAAGTATACGGCAGAGCCAACGTTGTTGCAGGTAGGGGATGAAAATAACTTTAGGGAATTTGTTACGGTGAACCGTGGAACGAGTCCTGGAGAGAAAACGGTGATTGGAAGTCGTAACCATTTCTTGGCGTACGCTCATGTCGCCCATAATTGCGTGGTGGGGAACGATTGTATCTTTTCGAATAATGGGACTTTAGCGGGCCATGTGGTGGTGGGGGATTTTGCGGTGGTTGGGGGTTTATCAGCGGTTCACCAGTTTTGTCGGATTGGGCGGCACGCGATGATTGGGGGATGCACCAAGGTGGTGCAGGACGTGTTGCCCTACATGATCGCGGATGGAAATCCTGCGGTGACCCGTGCGGTCAATCTAACGGGGCTCCAGCGGAAAGGGTTTTCGGAGGATTCGATTCGTGGACTGAAAGAGGCGCTGAAGGTACTGCTCAATCCTAAGTACAATCTTTCCCAAGCACGTGAGTATTTATCGGAGAAGGGGGCGAAGACAGAGGAGGTGAAGGAGCTGATCGAATTTCTTAAGACATCGGAGCGGGGCGTGGTCTTGCGCTAGACGGCTAGAAGAAGACAACGACCTACGACCCCAGGGTGGGGAAGGTAAGCGGGTAGCTAGGCGAGTTTGAGTCCGTGGGTAAGGAAGGGGGTAAAATCTTTGCGGTTCGCAGTAGCCAGGTGAGCTTCGTGGAGAAGAGCGGTTCCTGCGATCATGCAATCGACTCGCAGTTTGCGGGATCTTCCTATCAGGTGAAAAAGGCGGGCGGCCTCCGCGCTTTCGTTTTCGGTGAAGGGAATAATCTGGTGGAGAAGAGATCGAACTCCTTCAGTCTGGTTCGAGGAGACGGGTCCGCCAAGAAACTCGTACCAGCAGATTGCTGAGGTGGTGAGAAGTTGGCCTTGATCGACCCAAGCGAGGATTTCGCCAACTTCGTGACTCCCTTGAACCAGGGATCGGATGAGGTAGTTCGTGTCGAGGCAGATCACGAGTTGCGCCAAGCTTCACGATCACGGGTGACCTCCGAGAGGTATGAATTGGCGACTTCGAGCGGGAGACCCTGGCCATGGTCATGAAGTTCCTTGAGAATCTGGGCGGGATTTTTGAATTGGAGGGAAGGTGATTTGGCCGCTTGCCCAACGGCTCGGCGGACGACTTCCGCTTGGGAAATATTCCAAGCCGAGGATAGGGTTTTCAATCGCCGAGAGGTTTCTTTGTCCAAAGCGAAGGTTTTTCTGTAAGTCATAACTGCCATACCACATACCATACCATTACAAATATGGTAGGCAAGGAGAGATGACCTACGACCCCATTTTCAAAAAGTTGCCTCGCAAAGATCTGGTAATTAGTAACTTATAAGACCTACGACCCCATATAAGGGGTTGATGCATAAGGCTTTGAAGGGGTACTTTTAAATTCGGACCTACGACCCCAAGGTGGGGATGTGGGGGATCAGGCCTGACTGGTAGGCGCGGCTGAAGAACTCTTTTAGTCCTGCACGGCCTCGGGGGCCGAAATCCAGGGTGAGATCGTTAACGTACATTCCAATAAACTTATCAGTGCGCTGTTCGTCCATCCCGCGACTCAGGGGAAGCGCATGGCGAACTCCCGCCTGGCGGTGGTCTAAGGCGTAACGAACACTTTCCTTCAGGGTTTGGGTGGTATCGGCGATGACTTGCTCGCCGAGAGAACGCCGCACGACGTTACCTCCGAGAGGAAGGGGCAGCCCCCCGGTGTCTTGGGCCCACCAAGTGCCAAGGTCTGCGCAGAGAGAGAATCCCTCCTCCTGATAGGTGAGTTGGCCTTCGTGGATAATTAGGCCTGCATCGATATGGCCTGCTAGAATTTCTTCTTGGATCTTATCGAACGGAAGATTGATGGCGGTAAAAGAGCCGTGGGGCAGACCCAGGTAAAGTTGAAGAGTGAGATAAGCGCTGGTGAGAAGCCCAGGGATGCCAATGCGCATCTTCTTCATCGATTCACGATCGATCTTTTTCTTGGCGACTAGGCACGGACCGTAACCATCACCGAAGCTCGCCCCGCAGGGCATGAGAGCATAGTGATCGGCGATCTTGGTGTAGGCGTGGAAGGAGACGGCCGAGATATCGAGTTCGCCTGCTTGGCAACGGCGGTTGAGAGTCTCGATGTCTTGCAGAACATGGGTGAATTCGTGTCCACGCAGATTCACCAGATTTTTTGCCATGGCATAGAACATGAAGGCATCGTCAGCGTCGGGACTGTGGCCGAGAAGAAGTTTCATGAAATGAGCTTACAGAAATCGATTCCCAATGCATCGGTAAGATGAGGGGGCGGAGGTGGGGAGGACGCAGAGGCACGAATTGCTCACGCCAAGGTCGCTAAGGACGGAGAGGTGTGAAAGTGCAAATGTTAGAATGTGTGAAGGTGGTGGTAGGGTCGATGGTCTCCACCGGCCGATCGAGCGATTTAGGTTTGAGAGATTCAGTGGTTCAATCGGCGCATCAAGGATGATGCGCCCTACCCGGGATTAGGTTTTGAGTTTTGCAGCGAGACGTGCAGACGACTAATTTCGAAGGCTGGGGGAGGCCTTTCCCAAAGGAAGTATTATTGTAAGTGTATCTACAGAAGTTAATTACAACTATTTTATATTAACATGATAGCCAGACTAGTAAAAGTAGGGTGGATGCACTAATATAGATTTATGAGTAATTGCATTAAAATGATATCACCTTCGCAAAAAAGATTGGTGGCGAGTCTAGTTGTTGGCGCATTTATTTTTCTAGCTCGACCGATCAACGCTCTGGCGGAAGCGACATTTGTTTACACTTTCAATGATGCAATCAACCTAACCTTGGATGGGCCGAGGTCAACGTCCTATACCACCTTCATTCCCGTCACACCAAATATTTTAAATGCCGACGCGTTTGTGTCTTTGAGCGGCGGTGGTTTGACTGGAGCGGAGGGTTTTGCAACGCTTTTTGCTCGTTTCTTGGAGCAACCTGATGTCGAACTTGGTTGGTGGGGTGTTTTCCAGCCAGCAAATTTCGCTTCGGACCTTACGCCTCTTACCTTTTCAGCTCCAGCTACCTTTACTGGACTTGTGATCCAGTGGTCACCAGAGCCGCAAAGTAGGCAGTTAAGTATTCCTGTTGGAACTACACTCACATTGAGCGTGCCTGAACCCACCACGGCGGCATTTTTGGCTGCTGGCGCTGTGGTGATTGTTAGCTTATCTCGTCGCCGTAGAGATTAAGGGACGGTTTCGAAGTGGGTCCCTGCGTTTTAAAGGGACGGATTTAGTTCGTTGGTAAATTCGGCAAATTTTCCACTTTCTTGACGAAGAATTTCTTTGCAATAGACGACGCGTAGTTCATGCGCTGTTCCAAGCCCTGCACGAGCAATGGAGAGGAGTTGGGTCTCCTCGGCGACGGTGAGGGGGCGGCGGACGACAAGGCGGATCTCGATTTGGTTGATGGCGGTCTGCGCGACTTGGTGCTGAATGATCGCGTCTAGCTTCATCATCTCGCCGTGGCTGTAAAAGGGAAAGCGGCGTTCGCCTGTGGGGGTGGTGATCATATCCCGAGCCCGTCCTGGAATGGTGCGAAGAACAGGCAAGGTACGTCCACAGGAACAGGGAGCTCCGAGGGTGGCGCGGTCGCCCAGTTCGTAGCGAATCAGGGGCATGACAAAATTATGGAGTGGAGTGAGGACAACCCTCCCTTCTTCGCCTGATGCGCACGAAGTTCCATCGTCGCGAAGAATCTCAAGAAAGACCCCCTCCGATTGGACGTGTAACGCATTTTGTTCGGGGCAGGGAACGGCGATGATTCCGATTTCGGCGGCGCTGTAGATTTCGGATACCTTGGTGCCCCAAAGCTCCCCACAGAGGGAACGAATTTCTGTGGAGAGGGCTTCCCCGGTCGAGCGGACCTCGAGCAGGCCTTGGGGTAAGACGCCGGAAGCATGGGACTCACGCAATAATTCACGTAACAGAGAGGGGAAGGTGGTGAGGTAGGCGGGTTTTTCTTTGATGATGATGCGGAACATCTCCGCGACATCGACTCGGTAGTCGAGGAGCAAGCCGGGACCTGTGGGATAGATGGCGGCCAAGGGTTCCCCCCAATCGGGGAAGCGGCGGAGCGGGTTGGAGTGTGCGGGATCGGTGCGGAGGTCATCTCGGAGGATAGTCATCCAAAGGGCAGAGAAGTCGCGCCCCTGCCATTCATGTTCTCGAATAACAAAGCATTGCCAGAAAAACTGAGCGAGTGCGGTTTTACGAATCGTGACGGGGCGCCCACTGGAGCCGGATGTTGTCGCGGTGGAAATTGAGCCATGGCCTTGTGGCAACTCGCGTGCATGGAGGGCGGCACCTGCTTCCTGGACTGCTTGCCGATTAAGAATGGGTACCTTGTGCCAGATTTCGCGGGAGATGGGTTGAGTGAGTTTGATCCCAGATTGACGGAGAAGGTTGGCATAGAAAGGGACAGTGCGGCAGGCGTGAGAGGTGAGCTCGCTGAGTTGGCGGAATTGTAAGGCTTGGAGCTCGGCGGGTGGGAGAAGCTGGGTGGAGCGAAGCTGGTGGAGCACGCCGAGCATCATTGATGCAGCGGTGGACGATGGAACGGCAGGAAAGGTAGCGCCGGGGATGCCGGTTTTGGGTAGGGGGAACATCAACAGGAATCCTAACAACGAACCCTGAGACAAGGAAATTGGAGAATTGCACTGGAAATAAAAGCTTTAAAAAAGCAAAGTTCGATGGGTTGTGGCCAGACACGTGTCAGAGACGTGTGAGGATCAGGGGCTTGGAATGGACGAGGGGTTTGGGTAGGGTGGAAAGTTCATGATTGGATGGGTCATCAAGAAAATTTTAGGGACGCAGAACCAGCGGGAGGTGAAGCGTCTGCTCCCGCTTGTCGAAGAGGCAAAAAGACAGGGAGAAGCGCTAGGTAGTCTCTCGATCGAGCAACTCCGAGCCAAGACGCCGCTTTTTCGTGAGCGTTTGGCGAAGGGAGAGACCTTGGATCAACTTTTGCCTGAAGCTTTTGCTACGGTGGTGGCCTTGTGTCGGAGGTTAACGGAGGAGAAGAGAAAGATTCGGGTGCGTGGGCAGGAGATGAAATGGGAGATGGTGCCCTTTGATGTGCAGTTAATCGGTGGGATCGTGCTGCACTCAGGTCGGATCGCGGAGATGGCTACGGGGGAAGGCAAAACATTGGTGGCGACTTTGCCGACATATCTGAACGCCTTGGCGGGAAAAGGGGTGCATGTGGTGACGGTGAACGATTATCTGGCGGCACGGGATGCGGAGTGGATGGGGGAGGTCTATCGGGAGTTGGGGTTGACGGTGGGATGTCTTCAGCATGGGCAGACCCAAGCGGAGCGGCGGGCGCAGTATGCCTGTGATATTACCTACGGGACGTGTTCGGAATTTGGCTTTGATTATTTGCGGGATAATGGAATGGCGACGACCCCTGAGGATCAGGTTCAGCGGGGTCACTTTTTTGCGATTATTGACGAGGTGGACAGCATTCTGATTGATGAGGCGCGGACGCCGCTAATTATTTCCGGTCCAGTGACAATTTCGACGCATCAGTTTGATAAATACAAGTCGGTGATTGATGGGTTGGTACGAAAGCAGAATGGACTGTGCACGGATTGGGCGAATCAAGCGAAGGCCAAGGGAGAGGCGGGAGATCTACCTGGGGCAGGGCGGTTGCTCTATCGGGTGAAGCTAGGTTCTCCGCGGAACAAGCTGCTCTTGAAGTTTCAGGAAGATCCTGCGATGCGCCGAGCAATTGATGATGCGGAGTTGGAGATGTATCAGGACACAAGGCGAACGGAACTTTATAAGACAAAGGAGGAGATGTACTTCTCGATTGATGAGAGAAATAGCGAGGCGGACTTATCGGAAATGGGTCGGACCTTCCTCAATCCGAATGACCCAAATTTCTTTTTAGTGCCTGATCTGATTACAAAGAATCACGATATCGAAACGAATCGGGCATTGAGCGAGGAGGAGAAGTTAAAAGAGAAGCAGGTAGCGCAGGCCGAATATGAGGATGCGAGTCAACGGATCCATAACATCAGTCAACTTTTGCGGGCCTACTGTGTTTTCGAGAAGGACGTGCACTACGTGGTGCAGGAAAACAAGGTGATGATTGTGGATGAGTACACGGGTCGGTTGATGCCTGGGCGGCGTTGGATTGATGGTCTGCATCAGGCGGTGGAGGCGAAGGAGGGAGTACAGATTGATCGGGAAACGCAGACCTTAGCGACGATTACGATTCAGAATTATTTTCGGTTGTATGAGAAGCTGGGCGGGATGACGGGAACGGCCGAGACTGAGGCGAATGAGTTCAAGGATATTTATCGGTTGGGGGTGGTGGTGATTCCGACGAATCAGCCCTGTGTGCGGGTGGATGCGGATGACATGATCTTTAAAACACGGCGAGAGAAGTTGAATGCCTTGATCGAGGAGATTAAAAAACGGAATGCGGTTGGGCAACCGATGTTGGTCGGAACAGCTTCGGTAGAATCTTCTGAAATTATTAGCCGAATGCTTCGGCGTGAGAATATTCCACACAGCGTGCTCAACGCGAAGCAGCACCAGCAGGAGGCGGAGATTGTCACGCGAGCAGGGGAGCGGGGTGCGGTGACGATTGCCACGAATATGGCAGGACGAGGGACCGACATTAAGCTTTCGGCGGGGGTGGCGGAGTTGGGCGGATTGCATGTGGTGGGGACGGAGCGTCATGAATCGAGGCGGATTGACCGGCAGTTGCGAGGACGATGTGCGCGGCAGGGGGATCCTGGCTCGGGTCAGTTCTTTATTTCCTTCGAGGATGATTTGATGAGGAACTTCGGCGATTCGCGAAGGATTGGGGGGTTGATGACGAAGTTAGGGATGGAGGAAGACGAGGGGTTACAGCATCCGTGGTTGAATCGATCGGTGGAAACGGCGCAGAAAAGGGTGGAGGGCAGGAATTATCAGATCCGTAAGCACACCTTGCAGTATGACGATGTGATGAATCAGCAGCGGACGGTGATTTATGCTTGGCGGACGGATATTTTGAATTCGACCGATCCGAGGCCTGAGGTGTTTGAGACGGTGGATGAGCGGATTGCGGCGGAGGTGGAGGCTCGGGCGGGGACGGATCCGGTGGATCTGGAGGGACTTGTACGTTGGGCGAATGCGGCCATGCCGGTGGGATTATCGAAAGAGGATTTGTTGGGAGCGGGGGGAAAGGAGGATTGGACAAAGTTTTTGAAAGCGAGAGTGCGGGAAGCGTATGAGGTGAAGGTGAAGTTTGAGAATCCTGAAGCGGTGAAGGCGTTGGAGAGGTTTGTGGTGTTGGGGGCAATTGATCGGTTATGGCAGGAGCATCTCTATGCGATGGATGGTTTGAGGACATCGATTAATTTGCGGGCGTATGGACAGAAGGATCCGTTGATTGAGTATAAGAATGAGGCGTATGGGATGTTTGGGGAGTTGATGGGGCGGATTAAAGAGGAGGTGGTGCATAATTTGTTTCGGTCGGCGTCGAGTTTGTCGGCGTTTGAGCATTTCTTGGCAGCGTTACCTCAGCGGACGGGTCGGGGTGAGTTACCTGGGCAGGATCAGCCGACGGAGGGTTCGATGAGTATTGGGGGAGGTGGTGGGGGGAGCACCGTGGTGGAGGAGGCGTTGGTGCCAGTGAAGAGGCAGGGACCTAAGTTGGGGCGGAACGATCCATGCCCGATTGATCCGAAGAAAAAATTTAAGAACTGCTGCGGGGCGACGGGTGCCAAGGGGTGTTTGAAAGTCACGGGGTAAGAGTTTAGAGCTGCGATCCCATGGGTTGGGGTTAAGGAAGGATCATGCTGCGCTCTAAATTTCCGACGCAGGCGGAGGGAAGGCGGGAGTTGAAGGAGGAGCGGTTGCCGAGGACTTCCCTTTGGGTGCCGTCGGCAAAGGCGACGATAGCATTGCCCGAGTGGCGAAAGTGGATGGTGTTTGCGCAATCGGTTGAATTAAAAAAATAAAACTCCTCCAACATCGGATTTTTTCCGGAGGCTGGGGATTGAAAGGTATTGATTTGGGCGCAGGTGGCGAAGAGAGCGATCTGGCCAGGGCGATCGAGATTATTGATTTGTCGTAATTTATTGGTTTGCTGGCCCGTGGGACCTCCGGTGAGTTCGGTGTTTACGCCAAATCCGAAGTAGCCGTTTTTGAACTTGGGCTTAAAGCTGGCGCCCATCGAAGTGAAGGCAAAGTCGGGCACGGTGCCTGCGGAGTCGGCGATGTAGGGGCCGAGCGGTCCGCAGGATTTATCTAAAACACGCTGACCCTCGGTCTTGGGACTTGAGGCACTCTCAAAGCCGAACCACCACTGGACCCCGTTAGTAAGATTTTCCCGAGAACGAAAAAAACGACCGTTATTTTCACCTAGATAAGTTTGCGCAGCGATACTCAGTTGGCGAAGCGCGCTGGAGGAAGTCGCAAGAGTTGTTTGGCGTTTGACGGCTAAGGCAGCTGGGGCGAGGAGGGTCATGAGGACGCCTAAGATGACCATGACGGCGAGGAGTTCGATGAGGGTAAAGGCGGGAGGGCGGTTCACGGGAGTTGTCGTAAACGAAAGAATTGCTTTGGGATGAGAGGATCTATCGGCAGCAAAAAAACTGTTTCTGTGCTACTCGCGGAAAAAGAGCTTGTTAGTGGGATCCAATTGGATGCGAGGAGGTCTAGTTTTGACTCCAACTGGTAGGTGATATTTTGAGTCGTCGTGAATGTGATCTCGAGTTCCGAGGAGGAAGTGATTCGGATCGATTTCGTTGTAGGGGGAATAGGTGGAACAGGAGAGGGCTCTTCCACGGGAGTGCTTAGGAAATTAGGGGCGAAGCTGAAAGCATCCCAAGATCCATCGATCAGGATTCGGTCGGAAGCTCCGATCGGGGAAGAAAACCAGTTCACATTCGAATAGGTATAGGTACCCGTTTGGCTATAGCTCGTTTCACCAACATAATTCCATTCTGCATCGTAGAGGTCGTAATCAAAAGTGCCTCCGTAGACGCTGTATTCCCAGTAACCATTTGTCCAATCAGACTGAGTGCGCAGTGTGGTGTCATTTTGAAAAACAACTGAATCTAAGGCATTTCCAAAACCATACTTTGTCCAAGAGGTAGTAAGTCGTGGGTCTGATCCGAGGTAAGTTTGTGAATTCTGCGGACTGCTTGAATCCGTTAAATACGTAGTTCCTGCAATCGACTGAAACATGTCGAAGCTTGTGGCCGTGCCGTTCCATCGGTAACCCCAGACCATGGATGTAGGTGTGTCTCCATCATTCCATTGGATCACCATTGCCGCCTTTTTTGTTCCCGTTCCTGTCCAAAACTTTATCGAATCAAAGGTGGTGGACGCAGCGGAGGGGGTCGGGTGTCCAGAAATGATTCCTAAGGTGAGGAGGGGAAGTAAAATAGTCTTCCAACCAAAGCCTGGCCTAACCACGAAAGCGTATTTCAAGGTGTTTCCGTTCTGGCGATAGCCAGACGTGTCCGCACGGGATGCGGGCATCCGGACTCTCGCCCTTCATTTTTGCGATGAGGGTTGACCTCTTTCTAGCGAAAGAGGTGCGATGAGCCTTGGCGGGCAGATGTTCGGACTCCGGGTTGCTAACCTCCTCCCCGCCTTCACCCTTTCATTCTACCGAAGCAGAATGTCCAGATTGGCGTGCTTTCGCATGGGGATTTGTCACCCGATACCGCAGCGCAACTGTGGCCGGTTCTCACGGCCTTCCCTGACTCCACCAAGGGAAAGAACTAGTCTTATCTTTAGGAGTAAATGAAGGAAGGTCAAGGGGCTGTGTGTCATCGGGTTATCTGGGTAGAGGTTGAGGCAAGGTTTGAAATGGCAGAGGGCCAAGGGGTAAGGTGGGGGATGTCAAAAAAGGCTTATCGAGTTGCGGTGGTGGGGGTAACGGGTGCCGTTGGGCAGGAGATTCTTCGTGTTCTGGAGAGGCGGAAGTTTCCTGTGTCGGAGCTTGTGCCCCTGGCGAGTGAGAGGTCGGTGGGGACGGAGGTGGAGTTTGAGGGTAAAAAGGTGAAGGTGCGAAAGTTGGAGGCGGTTGCTTTTGCGGGAGTGGAGGTGGCGTTTTTTAGTGCGGGGGCCACGCGCTCGCGGGAATTTATTCCGATAGCGAGGGAGGCTGGGGCGGTGGTGGTGGATAATTCATCGGCGTTTCGGATGAATCCCGAGGTACCGCTGGTGGTGCCAGAGGTGAATGGAGATTTGCTGGATGGGAGGCCTGGGCTAATTGCGAATCCAAACTGTTCGGCGGCGATTTTAGCGGTGGCGCTAGGGCCATTACATCGGGCGGCGGGTTTGGAGAGCGTGGTGGTGGCGACATACCAGTCCGCGAGCGGAGCGGGGGCGAAGGCGATGGCGGAGTTGGACCAGCAGGTGAGGGATTATGCGGCAGGGAAAGAGTTAAAGGCGGAGGTATTTCCGCACGTATTGGCTTTTAATTTATTTTCGCACAACAGTCCTGTGGGAGAGGACGGGTATAATGAGGAGGAGCAGAAGATGGTGGAGGAGACGCGGAAGATTTTTGCTCTACCGAAATTGAGGATGGTCCCGACGTGTGTACGGGTGCCGGTTCCGCGGGCTCATTCGGAGGCGGTGGTGGCGAGGTTTTCTAGGGCGATTTCGGCGAAGGAGGCTAGGGAACTTTTATCGAAGGCCGCTGGGGTGAGGGTTATTGATGAGCCTACGAAAAATCTCTATCCGATGCCGCGTGATGCCACGGGGGAGTTGGAAGTGCTGGTGGGGCGGATTCGGGAAGTGGAGGGAGACCCCCAATCGTTGGCCTTTTTTGTCAGTGGGGATCAGCTCCTGAAAGGGGCGGCCTGGAACGCGGTACAGATCGCAGAAGCGCTGGCGAAACGTGGATTCTTGGGTTGAGTTAGTTTCGGGCTGGGTTGAGTAAAGGTGTGGAGCGCGAAGGAGAATTGGGATTTGAACTCTGACCCTAGATTTCTAACGGGCGCCGATGCGCGGGCAGAGTTTTAGGATTTCGCAATTTGCGCAGTCAGGCTTTCGGGCGGGGCAACGTTTTCGACCGTGTGCGATGAGAAGATGAGAGAAAAGGGTCCACTCCTTTTTGGGAACTAATTTTACGAGGGCTGATTCGACTTTGACCGGATCGACTTGACGAGTCAGACCCATTCTCCTGGAAAGGCGCCCGACATGGGTGTCTACGACCACTCCCTCTGCAAGGTTGAAGGCATTGCCTAGGACAACATTGGCGGTTTTGCGGCCCACCCCCGCAAGCTGGTGCAGTTCTTTCATCGTCTGTGGGACTTCGCCTTGATGATCTGAAACGAGGGCAGTCGCACAAGCACGGATGGAGCGGGCTTTGGCACGATAGAAACCGGTCGAGCGAATGATCACCTCCAGCTCGGTTTGAGGAATCGTGGCGTAATCGTTGGCGTTGCGACAGCGGATGAAAAGGGCAGGGGTGACTAAGTTGACGCGCACGTCGGTGCACTGCGCGGAAAGAATGGTGGCGATGAGAAGCTGGAGTGGATTGGCGTAATCCAGTTCACAGTGAGCTTCAGGGTAGGACCTTTTTAGTTGCTGTATGACCTGCTGGGTCCGGCGCAGAAGAACCGGCGAGGGGGTCACGGAGCGACTGGAGTGCTGCCGGCTGGAAGTGATTTGAGGAGTTCGGAGGCTTCCGAGACGGTGGGTGTATTGGGATACTTAGAAAGGAGGGTGGTGATCAATTTTCGTGCCTCGTCGTTCTTCTGCTGACCACGGCGAATCTTAGCCGCGCGCAGAAGGCCCTGTGAGGAAAGATCGGGCAAGCTATCGTAGTAGAGGTCGATTTTCTGGTAGTAGCTAACCGCAAGATCCAGAGGGTCGAGCTTGGCTTTGCCAACTCCTTGTTCGACCTGGCGGGTGGGAATATTTTTTGAGGCGACCACCTCCAAGGCTTGGCCAAAGGCGAGCATCGATTTGGCTTTCATCTCGTTGGAGGAGGTCGGACTTTCGATAACATTCGTCCAAAGTTCGAAAGCGGCGGGATTCGTCTTATCGCCGTCGTATTTACCTGCTTCAGCAAGGGCTTGGGCGCGTAAAAAGTTTGCCTCTTGCACCTTATCAGACCAGCCGTAGTCGCGAGCCAACTCTGCGAAAAGCTTTTCCGCTTCGGCTTTGTGGTTGGATTGAAATTCAATTTGGCCGAGTCCAAAGAGTGCGGAAGCTTGGGCGTACTGGCGTGGGTCTTTCGAGCCGACCTTGGCGGGAAATTCTTTGCGAATTCTCTCGAAAACGGGGCGGGCCTCTTCGGCTTTGCCTGCGGAGAGTAGTGCGTTGGCGAAGCGCTGAAGATCACGCCAATCTAGGGCGGCTTTATTTTCGAGGGACTGTTTATAGGCTTCTTCGTAAAGACGGAGGGCGAGGGTAGTCTGACCCGCTTCAAAAGGTACGCTGGCTTGAGAAAAAAGAATCTGGGCAACGAGGCCGGGTCGGGCGCTGGCTTTGCTAGCGAGATCGCGG
>CAJBOM010000029.1 GCA_903956835.1 uncultured Verrucomicrobiota bacterium | reverse complement strand
TCGCTACGGTTTTCGACCAGTTGTTTGAGGGCAGCGACGCGGATTTCGAAGAATTCGTCGAGGTTGGAGCTGACGATGGTGAGGAATTTGAGACGTTCGAGTAGCGGCTGGGTGGGATCTTGGGCTTCTTCGAGTACGCGCTGGTTGAATTCGAGCCAACTGAGTTCACGATTGAGGTAAGATGATGAGTCGAGAGACATAAGGGAATAATATCAGAAAACGGTGAAAAAGCCTAGGTGAGGCGAGGTTCCCACATTCCCAAGAATATAGGAATGTCATCATAGATTTCGACCTATTAGCCCATGGAAAGTGTTACAGGGTAGTGAGTTGGATGGATGCTTTTGAGGGGATGGGGGGAGCGAGAAGTACTTGATGGTTATTTAATTGGCAAAAGGTGGCCACGGGAAAAGCTGACGATGGATTTATCGGAAGGTTCGTACCACTGGACTGGGGGTTTAGTTTTGGACCGGAGATTTTGGCCTGCGAGGAGGGTGTGGAGAACTCCGACTCCATCGAAGTAAAACTCATTTTGGTTTGTGCCTAAGTGCTGGAAAAACTGAGGGAGTTTCTCGCTCGAGGCAAGAGTCCACAGCTTCTTTTCCCAGATGGCGACCCGCTCACGCACTTTCTTATCCGCAGGGTACGAGTGCTGGAATCGTGGACCGACGTGGCACCCGTCGATGCTGGCGACGATGGCGGTATCAGGATCTTGAGAAACTCGAGCCAGAGCTTGGGCAAAAATCGACTCAGGGGAGGTAGAGAGAGGAGGGACTCCCCCTTCCACAGTCTGATGGAATCCTCCACAAAGAATGGGAAGGATGGTGAAGGAGCGACCTGGAAAAAATAGATCCCGCAAGGCCTGAAGCCAGATGACGACGAATTCGATCGAGTGCTCTCCTTGGAATCCGCGGGTTTCTTGGTCGATAGGGAAAGGACAGGAGGAGCTTAAGGCAGAAAAAATATCGTGGGCGGGAGGAACTTCGCCGAGGGGGGTTCGATATCCCACGGAAAGGCAGGCGAGTTCACTGGGGCAACGGTGGCCTACTCCGAGAACGATGACGCGGGAGGGAAACCAGTTGGCGTCGCGCCAAAGAGCGTAAGTTTCGGCGTAGAGACTGAAGCTAACTCGAAAATCGATATGCGGAACAATAGGTCGGCGCAGATCGTGCGGGATCTTTTTGAGGGGCGCGACTTTTTCTAAGGCAGCAGCAAAGGAACGGAGTAACTCCTGCGGATCTGCGGGATAGCACGATCCGGCACAACGTGCCGTGAGTTGGGCGGGGGCGGGGGTCAGACCTTGGGGAGAAGGGCTTCGACGGCAGACCAATCGACGAAGTTGAGAAACTCGTCGATATATCCGCCGCGGTTGCTGAAAAAGTCGGCGTAGTAGGCGTGTTCGTAGACATCGAGACCGAGGAGGGGAACGACACCCCAGACGGGGTAGCTATTCTGGGCGTCGCCAATGTAGTTGAAGAGTTTTTTGGTGCCGTGATCGTAACCGGTCCAAGCCCAACCGCGGGCGGAGATGCCGGTAGCCTTGAGATCCTTTTTGTAGTTATCGAAAGAGCCAAAGTCTTGGTCGATATGTTTGAGGATGCGATCGGTAGGTTTGCCGTTGCCCCCAAGGATGGAGAAGTAGAGTTCGTGGTTCTTCAATCCGCCGATGGCGAAGGTGAAATCGACCTTAAGGGATCGGACACTGGAAAAGATCTGATTGGCGAAGGCGGGATTGGTGGGATCAGGTGTGCCCATTTTTTCGAGCTCGGCGAGGATGGCGTTACTTTTGTTGACGTAGCCGGTGTAGAGCTTGAGGTGCTCTTCGTGGGTTTTATCGGAAATCTTGCCAGTTTTTCCCTTCACTTTAGCGAGGAGGGATTCTTGTTGGTTGGGGTAGGTGTGGGACATAGGGGAACTATTCCGCAGAGAAGGGGTGGCGTCAAACCCGAGAAAGGTTTTTCGTGCGGAGGTTACGGGGTTGGGTTGGGGAAACTCGAGGCTTAGGGTGGGTCTCGACGAAGGGAGTAAAACTGGGTTGAATGGCTGAATGCTCGATATGGCATTGATCCGAAAAGACCCTGAGGGGGTTAAACAGAGGTTGCTCTCTCGCGGGAAAGGTGCGGCGGACGGTTTGGCTAAGGTATTGGAAGTGGATGAAGAGCGCCGGAAACTGATTGGCGAAGTGGAAAAGTTGAAAGCGGAGCGGAACACAATTAGTAAGGAGGTGGGGGTGCGGAAGGCGAAGAAGGAGTCGGCAGATGATTTATTGGCAGGAATGAAGGAAAAATCGGATCGGATTGCGGAGTTGGATGGGGCTACGGCGGCGGTGGAGGCGAAACAGGAGGGGTTACTGCTTTCGATCCCCAACATGCCCTGGGAAGGATGTCCGCAGGGTAGTTCGGCGGCGGACAATCCAGTGCTTTCGAGCTGGGGTGAGCCAAAGAAATTCGATTTCAAGCCGAAGGATCACGTGGCTTTGGGGGAGGCGTTGGGGATCTTGGATTTCACGGCTTCGGCTAAAGTTTCGGGCAGTGGGTTTGCGGTGTATAGAGGGGCGGGCGCGCGGTTAGAGAGGAGCTTAATTAGTTGGATGCTGAATTTGCATAGTGGAGAGCACGGATACACCGAGGTCTCGACTCCTTTTCTGGTCCGGGAAGCGAGCATGGTGGGCACAGGGCAACTGCCCAAGTTTCGTGATGACATGTATGCGGTGGAGGGAGGGGAGCTTTTCTTGGTGCCGACGGCGGAGGTGCCAGTAACCAATCTTCACCGAGAGGAGATTTTGGCTGAGGGAGATTTGCCGAAACGTTATGTGGCGTATACCCCATGTTTTAGAAAAGAGGCGGGGAGCGCGGGGAAAGAGACACGGGGGCTGGGTCGGATGCATCAATTCGATAAAGTGGAGTTGGTCTGGATTGAGCATCCAGATCGCTCAATGAAGGCATTGGAGGAACTTTGCCAGCATGCGGAGTCGGTCTTACGCAAGTTGGGTTTACACTATCGAAAGATTGAGCTTTGTGCGGGGGACATAGGTTTTGGGGCGGCGCGGTGCTACGACCTAGAGGTGTGGGCTCCAGGGATGGGGCAGTTCCTGGAAGTTTCGTCGTGCAGCAATTTCATGGATTTTCAAGCTCGGCGGATGGGATTGCGGTTTAAGGGAGCGGATGGAAAGAATCGGCCGTGTCATACTTTGAATGGTTCAGGCACAGCGTTGGCGCGGCTTTTCATTGCGTTAGTAGAGACTTACCAGACAAAAGAGGGAAAGGTGGAGATTCCGGAAACGTTGCAGTCCTTGTTTGGATCGAATCGAATCGGATCGGATAAGGGTGGGGCGGAGAGGTTGGCCAAAAGAGAGGGGGAGGGGTAGAGTCGGGCGATGTTGCAGGTGAGGAAATCATTGTCCGAGGTGCACGGGTCGATTGCGGTGCCAAGCGGTGTGGGATTCTGGCGAAAGATGTTGGCGTTTGCGGGTCCTGCTTTTCTGGTGAGTGTGGGGTATATGGATCCAGGGAACTGGGCCACGGACATTGAGGCGGGGTCACGGTTTGGATATCAGCTGCTGTGGGTGTTGCTTCTTTCGAACGGGATGGCGTTGTTGCTGCAAAGTTTATCGGCGCGTTTGGGAATTGCGACGGGTCGAGATTTGGCGCAAGCCTGCCGAGAATTTTATCCCGAACCTTGGGGAAGGTTGCTCTATATTCCATGCCAAGTGGCGATCGTGGCTTGTGATTTGGCGGAGGTACTGGGGGGAGCGGTGGGGTTAAGTTTGCTGACGGGGTGGCCGCTGTTGGGATGTGCGGGGGTGGTTTCGGTGAATGTTATTTTTATGTTTATGTTGCAGGCGAGGGGGATGCGATGGTTGGAAGCGGGAATTCTTTCGTTGGTCACGGTGATTGGGCTTTGCTACGTGGTAGAGCTTTGGTTGGCGAAGGCGGATTGGGCGGCTGTGCTCGCAGGGTATTTGGGGCCGAAATTAAGTGGGATTCGTCCTGTGGGTGGGGGGACGAGTGATCTTTATGTGGCGATTGCGATGATTGGAGCGACGGTCATGCCACATAATCTTTATTTGCACTCGGCCTTGGTGCAGACGCGAAGGATTGAACCGACAACAGCGGGAAAAAAAGAGGCGGCGAAGTTTAATCTGATTGATTCGGCGGTGGCCTTGAACGCGGCTTTTCTGGTGAACTCGGCGATTTTGATTTTGGCGGCAGCAGTTTTTTTCCGAAACGGGGTGGAGGTGAAGGAGTTGAGACAGGCGTACGAAACCTTAACCCCGCTGGTGGGAACGGCATTTGCGGGGACACTGTTTGCGGTAGCTCTTTTGGCGAGCGGGCAAAGTTCGACCCTGACGGGGACTTTGGCAGGTCAGATTGTGATGGAAGGGTTTTTGCGGTGGAGGGTGGCGCCTTGGGTTTCGCGGCTGAGCACGCGGTTCTTGGCGTTGATCCCTGCGGTGTTCGTGATTCTTTGGCGGGGGGAAGAGGGAACGTATGATTTACTGATTTTGAGTCAGGTGATCTTAAGCCTGCAACTGCCCTTTGCGGTGATTCCTTTGATTTATTTCACGGGGCGAAAGGATTTGATGGGGGAGTTGGTCACGAGACCTTTTTGGAATGTGGTGGCCTGGGGGGTGGCGGTACTTTTAACGGGTCTGAATGTCTGGTTGGTTTACGAAACAGTCCTAGGGTGGGTGACGCCATGAGTAGTGGTTTGTATAAGAAGATTTTGGTTCCGCTGGAGGGGACGGGTCACGATGCGAGTATTTTGAGGCATGTGACGAAGTTAGCAAAGATGCATGGCAGTGAACTGATTCTGATTCATATTGCGGATGGGTGGTCGGCGCGGTTTTATGGAGAGGAGAGTGATTCGAAGGAGGTGCGAGAGGATCGGGAGTACATGGGGCAGTGTGCGGAGAAAATGAAAAAGGAGGGCATTTCGACAACATGGCGGTTGGGGTATGGTAAGCCCGGGCCTGAGCTGGTGCGGGCGGTGGAGGAGACGGGATGTGATTTGGTGGCGATGACGACGCATGGCCATCGTTGGATGGAGGATGTTCTTTTTGGAAGTGCTTCAAGCGAGGTACGGCATGGGGTGGACATACCAGTGCTCCTTTTACGAACAGAGAAAAAGGGAAGGCGAAGGGGAGATGGCGATTGAGGGACGCGCTCACGCGTGGATTGAGGAAGGAGTTACTCACGTCCCGCATTCCCGGGACGCGCTTACGCGCGCATAGGTCGCCAAGGGCGCGAAGGAGGATTGGGGATGAAGCGGTTAAGGGGGATGGGTGTTGAGCGAGGCGACCTCAAAGAGATCGCCGCTACCTAAGTATTGATCCCACGGTTGCGGGACACGGACATGCTTACGCGCGCAAAGGTCGCCAAGGCCGCGAAGGGGTCCCGGGGGTGAGGGATCGGATTGCCAAGAAGTGGCTAAGGAGACATCCTTTGCGGATGCATAAAACTCTTCCCCTACTGATTGCCCTGTTCTTATCCACTCTGCTACCAGTCTCCGCGGGGAGCACGCTCGGAGAGTCGATTGATAAGACGATTGATATTTTGCGGCAGTATGGTGATTCGCAGGGGGACTCGATTCCGCGCAATGTTTTTCACGAGTGCAAGGGTTTGGTAATTCTTTCGGTTTACAAGGCAGCTTTTATTATTGGAGCGAGTGGAGGGGAAGGGCTGGTGGTGATGAGGACCAAGGGGGGGAAGTGGTCGCCGCCTTCAGGGATTTCGGCGGCGGGAGCGGGGGTGGGGTTTCAAGCGGGGGTATCGAATCAAGATTTCGTGATGTTGCTGAACACGGAGGAAGCGGTGAAGCAGTTTGAGCAAAAAGGAAATTACACGAGCAGTGCGGAGTGTGAGGGAACGGCCGGGCCAGTTGGGCGAGAGCTTTCGGCTGGGGTAGCGACAGTGAACGCGCCGATTTACACCTATAGTTTCAGCAAGGGGTTGTTTGGAGGGGTTTCGTTGTCAGGTCGGGGTTTGGCTTCGGCGGATGATACTAACGAAAACTTTTATGGAGAGAGGCTTACTCCGAAAGAGATTTTATCGGGAAAGATTAAGAAGACTCCCGAAGCGGTGAAGCGTCTTTGGGCAGCTTTAGAAGAGTTAGATAAGAAGCCTGCCCTCGAAGGCAAAACGCCGTCGAAGGATGGGAAGAGCACGAAAAAAACAAACAACTAAGGAGATTTATGGCTGATCCGATCACTCCCAATCCGTTACCGACTCCCGTGGCGGCGACAACAAGCAAAGTGGTGGCTACGGGTGCGGCGAAGGCGGCGGCGTCTGGGGCGGCGGCTGGGGTAGCCAAGGTGGTGGCATGGCAGGCGATTACTTTAGGGACGGCGGCAGCGCTGGGTTTAGGAGGAGGCGGTTACTATATGTCGCGGGATGCCAAGGCTCGGACTCAGCTGACGGAGTTGGAGCAGAAGTCAGGAGCCTTGGAGGATCGGGCGAAGCAGGCAGAGGTATCGGCGGAGACTTTGCGGGCTCAACTGGATCAGGCGAAGGCGGAGGCGGCAAAATTGGCGGCGGCTTCGCTTGAGTTAGAGGGGACAAAAGCTGATTTAGCGAAGTTGAAAGATCTCTCCGCCTCAGAAAAGAAGGTTTTAGAGAAAAAATTGGCGGACCAGCAGCTGGCATTAGAGAAGCTTAAAGCGACCTCCGTGCCGACTGATGAGGAAGCGAAGCTAGAGGCGGATTTAAAAAAGAGGTTGGCTGATAAGGATGTGGTGATTTCGCGTTTAAAAGATCAGCTCAAGGTGACGGTGGCGAGCGAGATTCTTTTTCCGAGTGGCTCGGCGGAGCTAGCCCCTGAGGGGGCAGATGTGTTGCGCAAGGTAGCGGCTGCAGCCAATAAATCGATGGATGAGGTAAGGGTGGAGGGCCACACGGATAGTGATCCAATTGCTCCGGTTTTGGCGCAGTACTACCCGACGAATTGGGAGTTATCGACGGCACGGGCGGCGGTGGCAGTGCGGACACTGCAGGCTACGGGGATGGTGCCAGCGGACCGGTTAGCGGCGGTGGGATATGGAGATAGCCATCCGGTGGCTCCGAACGACACGGTGGAGGGAAAAGCAAAGAATCGCCGTGTAGAAATTATTTTTAAGCCAATACCAAAAACTTAGGCGGCGGGCGGGATGGCGCTGGGGGTGGGGTCGGTGGGGTGAAGGTTCTCGACCGTCAGGGGACCATCGTACCATGTGATGCTGATGACCTCTTTCTCAGCGAAGTGCGGGCCGTGGACGGAGTTTTTCGGCGCGTAGAAGAAGGTGCCAGGACCATATTCGACTTTTTCTTCTGTCCATTTTCCTTTGAGGATGACGACGGATTCAGAAGTCTGAGGATGACGGTGGGCAGGAAGAGTGGTGCCGGGGGCAAACTTTCGTAAGAGGAAACGCGCGCCACTTACTGGGTCATGGGAAAGGGAAGCGAATTCCACTCCTGGGTAAGGGCCAGTTTCCCAGAGGGTAGTATTGGGAAGACGAATGGTAGGAAACATTGGGGGAGGATGAGGGAAAGGATTCTCTCTGACAATCTCAAGAGTTGGGGTAGAAAGGAGTTTATGGCAAATCGAACGGCAATGAAGGCGGGAGAGGTAAATTTCGGGCCTTTATTTCGGCTGGCGGGAGAAATTGGGCGGGAAATGGATTTGGGAGGATTGCTCTTAATGATTTTGGAGAAAAGTCGTCCTTGGATGCAGGCGGAGGCGTGTTCTATTTTCCTGCCGGATAAGGAATCGGGCGAGTTGGTGATTCACTCGGCGCGTGGAGATAGCACGCCCGAACTGGGTGCCTTACGTATACCGAAGGGGCAGGGAATCGTGGGCACGGCGATGGCGGAGAAAAAGACGATTCGGGTGGATGAGGTGGAGAAGGACGCGAGATTTTACTCGAAGGCAGATGAGAAGACGGGGTGGAAGACGAAGGCACTTTTGGCGGCGCCTTTGGTGGATGGAGAGGAGTGTGTGGGGGTGATTGAATTTCTTAACCCGATTGGGCGTGCGGCTTTTACGGAGCAAGACGAGCAGATGGTGGAGTATTTTGCAGGGCTGGTGGCATCGGCTTTGGTGCGGATTCGGGCGAATGATGCCGCTTTGGAGAGGGCGGCGGTGCAGAGGGATTTAGATTTAGCGAGGGAGTTGCAAGGTGGATTATTGCCGAAGATCTTTCCGACGAAGGAGGAGGCGCCGGGGATTGAGTTATTTGCGCGGCTAGATCCAGCGAAAGAGGTGAGCGGGGATTTGTATGATTTCTTTCCGATTGAGAATGGGAAGATGTGTTTTGTGGTGGGGGACGTATCGGGCAAAGGAATTGCCGCGGGGATTTTCATGGCGGTAACGAGGACTTTGATTCGGGCGACGGCGGTGCCTGGGCGGAGTCCGTTAGAAATATTGACGAGGGTGAACGCGCAGTTGGCCAAGGAGAATCAGGCGAGTCTTTTTGTGACAATGATTTTAGGAATCGTGGATACGCGAACGGGGCGGATGATCTATGGTCAGGGTGGGCATAATCCACCGATTCTGATTCCGGCGAAGGGCCACCCAAAGTACGAACCGCCTGGAGGCATGCCGCTGGGGGTGTTTGAGGATGCTAAGTTTGGAGAGCGGGAGTTGGTCTTAGAGAAGGGCGATACTTTGCTGGTGTACACGGATGGGGTGACGGAGGCGATGAATCTGGCGAAGGATCTTTTTGGGGAGGACCGGTTGCAGTTGGCGGTGGAGGGTGGGGCGGCGCTTTCGGCTGAGAAAGTGACGGAGCGGGTGGTGGAAAAGGTGGAGGAATTTGTGGGGGCGGCAGACAGGTCGGATGACATTACTTTGCTGGCGATTCAGCGACGGATCGATTGAGTCCTGAATTGCGGCGGGAGGTGTGGGCGGAGATGAGGGCGTTGGGAGATCGTCTGCAGAGTGTGTTACGGAGTGACCCCCGGCATCCGCGAGGAAGGAACCCGTACGCGCATGTCGCGGGGTGTGTCCGGGAGAGGTTTGGTTGCAGTTACGGAGAGTTGGCGGATGAAAGAGTGGAGGAGGTCCGAGGATACTTGAAGGAGCTAGAAGAAAAGGAGAAGGGGGCTTAGGCGTAGACGCGCCAATCGAGGTCGAGGAAAATGGGGTTGCGCCATTCGCAATTGGCGAGAAAGGACTCTTCGACGCGATCGTTCTTGATCTGGTCGTAGAGGCGAGTGAATCGGAGAAGGTGGTCTTTGGTGCGTTTAACGGCGTAGGGCACCATGGTGCCGGTTTTCATGATAAAGGCCCAGTCGCTGGATTGGGCGAGAAGGAGTTCGCGGGCGGCTTGGCGCAGAGCTCGATCGAGCAGGGTGTGGGGGTGTTGATGGTGGAAGCGCCCTGCGAGTTCGATCATACGGACGGTGGCGATATGCAGGTGGGGGTAGATCCAAGCGTTGGAGGGTTCGAGCCAAACGGAGGAGTGGCCCTCATTCCCCCAAGAGGATGCGCTAGGCTGACTGATCTGGTGGGTATGGTTGCGGGTGAGGAATTCGGATGGCGTGATCATGGAAAATGTTTTCTGGTCGCAGGCGGATTTGCGGAAGAGGTAATCGAGAAAGATAGGACCTTCGTACCACCAGTGGCCGTAGAGTTCCGCATCGTAAGGACAGAGGACGAGGGGTTCGACGCCCATGATCCCGCGAAGGTGCTCGACTTGTTTTTCCCGATTGAACATAAAATTAGCGGCGTGGCTGGCGGCGCGTTCGCGGGCGAGATGGGGGCGGTAGGGTTCTTTGTGGGGGGTGCGGCCGGTGATTCGATAGTATTTGAGTCCAGTAAACTTGCGAAGGCCGTTGGGTTGGATGTAGGGGCGGATGTAGTCGTACTCGAGATCGAAGCCGCAATCGCGGTAGAAATCGCGGTACTCGGCGTCCCCGGGGTAACCTTCTTCGGCGCTCCAGACCTGTTTGCTGGATTCGATATCGCGACCGAAAGCGGCGGGGCCTGCGGGGGTGAAGACGGGGGCGAAGACGCCGTAAGCGGGGCGGGGTTCGGCATGAAGGAGGCCGTGAGCATCGAGGATGAACCAGCGGATTTCGGCTTCTTGGAGATAGTTTTCTAGTCCTGGGTAGTAGGCGCACTCGGGCAACCAGATTCCGCGGGGATCGCGCCCGAAACATTGGTGATAGTCGTGGCGTGCAACTTGGACTTGGGCGCGGACGGCTTGAGGAAACTCGCGCATAAGGGGAAGAAATCCGTGGGTCGCGCCGCAAGTAATGATTTCGAGAACGCCGGCGTCTTGGAATTTACGGAAGGCGCCGACAAGGTTGCGGTGGTAGCGGTCGCAAAAGAGGGTACGGCAGTGGTGGAGGCGCTGGTGGTAGAACTGGGCAAGGGAGTGGAAAGCGGGATCGTGGCGGGTGCGTTCTAATTCTTTGCCTGCGAGTTCTAGCTGTTTTTCGAGTCCGTGGACGTAGCGATCTTGGAGGAGGGGATCGCGGAGCATGGCGCAGAGGGGAGGAGTCATCGACATGGTGAGTCGAAAATAAATTCCGTCCCGAAGAAGGCCTTCCATCATATCGAGGAGGGGGAGGTAGGTTTCGGTGATGGCTTCGTAGAACCAGTCCTCTTCTAAGAACTCTGGATATTCTGGATGCCTGACGAAGGGCAGGTGGGCGTGGAGAACAGGAGCGACGAATCCGATAGCCATGGATGTTTAGGGGGTTTGCCCGAATGGTTTGGGCAAGGGGGGTTGGCCGGTGGGATCGACACCTGGGGTGGTAGAGCTGAGGCGAAGAAAGGAGAGGAGGGCAGAGCGTTGTTCGGCGCCGTCGGGTGCGGTGGCTTGGATGGGGATATGGAATTGTCCATCGGGGAAGACGAAGTGGTAGGAGAAGGTTCCATCTGGGCGAAGGCTGATGGAGCGTCCGTCGACGGTGATTTGGGAGCCTGGGGTGGTGCCGCCGTAGAGGATGAGTTCGGCGTTGACGTGCATGGCGAAGGTACGGTCGTGGCCAAGAGCACCAGAGGTTAGGCTTGAGGGAGTGTGACTGGAGGAGAGTTCTTCAAGGCGGCGCCGCAGAGTTTCGGTGATTTCGAGGGAACCGACGCGAGTGCGGAGAACGAGTTCGCCTCCGAGGTAATCGAGGATGCGGTCGGCCACGCCTGTGGGGACAACGCGGCGCAAGGCGTAAGCGAAAGGTAGGGGATAGCCCTCGTTTTGTAGCCGAGAGAGGGCGCGGGCGAGTGATTCTCCGGGGCGCAGTTGTCCCGCGAGGAGATCGAAGAGTTGGCGGAAGGAGTAGTGAAAAGGAATAGTGACGAACTGGACCTCGGAGTTGGGGGAGGGGGCATCTCGCGGGGTAGACACTTCCTCAGAAACGGATAGGGCATTGAAGGAGCCGTCATGGCGGTAGTAGCCGAGTTCGGCTTGAAAGGGGGTCGCGGGGCGATGGACGGGGAGGTACCACTCCTTCGAGCCGGGGAAGATGTGGATTTGGTGGATACGTTCTTGGCCAGGGATGAAGACCTGCAAAAAGATTTGGCCGGTGGGAGATTCCTGCTCGGCGTCGCGCAGTTGTTGCCAGGTAAAGTCCCAGTAGGCGTAGAGCCATCGGGGATCGCGGGCGGTTAGAAAAAGGCGACGGGAACCGTAGCTCTCGGGGAGTTCGCCCAGGTGTTCGAAGGAGGGTGGTTCCGGTTCATTCGTGGTGGGGCTCCAGGGTTGGAGGACGAATTTATGAGCGGTAGGGTTGAGGGGAAGAGGTTGGGTGCGGAGGTGAGGAGACGAGTTCGTTTTCTGGGCAACCCCTTTTGGGGCGAGTTTTTTGGCAAGAGTGGGGACAATTTTTTTTGGGGACTTCTTGGAGGAGATAGAGGGGGTTGGATTGGGAGAGGGAGTAGAGGAATGAGATGAATGGATCG
>CAJBOM010000028.1 GCA_903956835.1 uncultured Verrucomicrobiota bacterium | reverse complement strand
CACCCTCGGTGCCGTGAAGCCTAAGAAATGGGATGATGCCCTGACCGGCCCCAAAGGCACCTATATGAATTTCGGGTGAGATGGTTGCCTGATTGACTGCCGCTCAGAAGAGAAGACCTCGCCACTAATCTTCACTAATTCACGCTAATCCCTGCTTCGCCAAGGCTACTCAGGGCAGGCCGGAGAAGAGTTTGAACAGAAGTTAGGATGAGAAGGCTGATCTCCTTAAAAGCTGTGATAAAATCACGAGCAAATAAAAAACGCACTCAAAGGTGCAATAAGGAGATCAGCCATGAATAATAATATGACGGTCGGCATGGATTTGGGAGATAAAAATAACACGGTTTGCGTTTTGGACGCAGCGGGGGCGGTGGTGCTTCGAGAGCAACTTGTAAACACCAAGGAATCGCTGATGAAGTTTTTCAAGAAATACCCTGGATCGCTGGTGGCGGTTGAGGCAGGAACTCATTCGCCCTGGATTTCCCGTCTGCTGGAGAGTCTTGGGTGTGAAGTTTTGGTGGGGAATGCGAGGAAGTTGCGGGCGATCTGGACGGCGAAGGACAAGTGTGACGGGCGGGATGCCGAGATGCTGGCGCGAATTGCGCGTGTGGATCGGTCGTTGCTGTATCCGATCCATCACCGCGGTGAAGCAACCCAGATGGATCTTGCCGTCATGAGGGCGCGTGATGAACTGGTAAGCGTGCGTGCCGATTTGGTGAACCATGTTCGCAGCACGGTGAAGGGGACGGGGCATCGCGTTAACAAGTGCAGCACTGAAGCATTTTCCAGGAAATCCCAAGAGAGCATTCCCGAGGGATTGCGTCCTGCCTTGATGCCCATCATCGAGGCCATCGAAGCGATCAGCGAGAAGATCCGGGCCTTTGATAAGGAAATCGCCACGACGATGCAAGCGCGCCATCCGGAAGCTAAGCGGTTGAGTCAAGTGCCTGGAGTCGGTCCCGTGACCTCGATGGGTTTTGTGCTGTCGCTGGAAGACCCTGCTCGATTCACGAAGAGTCGGTCGGTAGGAGCCTATCTGGGGTTGACAGCCAAAAGGGATCAATCGGGGCAGACGGACAAGCAACTGAGGATTACGAAAGCGGGCGATGAATATGTCCGCCGATTGCTGGTGGGGTGTTCCCATTACATTCTGGGAGTGTTTGGGCCGGACTGCGATCTGCGCAGGTTCGGACTCAAACTGGCCGCCAGAGGAGGAAAAAACGCCAAGCGCCGCGCGATCGTGGCGGTGGCACGCAAGTTGGGAGTAATGTTGCATCGGTTATGGGTGACGGGTGCGGCGTATGATCCGGATTTTCTGACAAACAGGATGAAACAAGCAGCTTAAAGATAAGGATGCTTTTAAGGTAAAAACAGAAGAGCACAGGAGACAACGAGTAGTCCGAAGCTAATCCATATTTTCAACAGAGGTACTTTACGTCCCGTCCGGGAGACTGCGATTCGCGTGCTGAACCGGTTGCCAGCCTGGCAACACTAAACGAGTTCGAACAGAAGTATGCAGCCCCACGACGGACCCTAAAATGCACCGGGTCAAAGGCAGACCCATAAAGAGTGCGGATGGAAGCATGACGTTCAGGGACCCTCCGAAGAAAATGTGGAGTCCGCAAACGGACTTCTTGACTAGCCTTCTCATGGAAGCACGCGAAGCTCGCAAAGAAAACCCTTCGACGTCGCTCAGGGAGAATGTTGCGGCATTTTCGTTCGGGAGTACCCGAGCCAAAAATCCCGCAACGGTTCT
>CAJBOM010000027.1 GCA_903956835.1 uncultured Verrucomicrobiota bacterium | reverse complement strand
CACCAAAAATAAATAACTCATCTCCAATACCGACCTTCTCGTTCGGCCCTGGCGAAACCACATTCCCATCCGCTCTCTCAATCGCCACCACCACTACTCCACTTCGTTTTCTTAGTTCAATTTCATGTAAAGTCTGCCCCACCAGGGGGGATCCTTTTTCAACCCGATAAGAACGAACTTGCGAATTTCCTGGAAGCTGAATCGGCGGCTGATCTGGCACCACTTGCCACGTTTTTCGAATGCTCTCCTGACCCTGCGAATAGATTTTCACCAACCGGCGCCGAATCCCCACCCCCAGAAAAGCTACCGCCCCCACCAGCCCTAAGACCAGGTGGGTGCTCGGCAAAAGCGGACTACTAATTAAAATCAAATAGAACCCCAGCAGGATGTAACCAATCCCACAAACTAGGAATGTTGCCAAAGCCCGCGTCGGTCCCACCCTTTCGTTGCCCTCTCCCCGTCGAAACGCCATCTCGGATACTAGAATTCCAAAAGCATGGTATTTCCGAATAAAAGCAACCACCACAGGTAAGGCCAAGAGAGCCCCACCCAGCCAAAAAAGAGGCGCTCCCCACCAAGCAAGTCGAAATATTTCCGGCAACTGATTCCGATAGGCTTGCCAAAGACCCACCGCCCCCACGATCGGTGCCGTCATCAACGCCAACTGCAATCCCAACTGTCCGAGAAGTTTTCGTACCATCGAACGCGCCGTAGCACGACGACTATTCGGAGCAGATTGGAAACCTTTCCATCCCGAATGATACCAACCCCAGAAATCCACAAACCAGCGAGGTCCTTGGCGCTCCAACCAATCGGCCATCGGCGCTGACCACGAGATCAGGTAAGGCGTGGTTAATGTCGTCACAGCCGAAACCAAAACGGCCAACGAATACAGTCTCGACCCCGTTGACCCCAGCGCCATCCCCAGCCCAGCGATGATAAAGGAAAACTCTCCAATTTGAGCCAGGCTCATTCCCGTTCTCAACGCCGATCGCAGATCACACCCACCGAGCAAAGCTCCGAAAGTTACCCACCCAATCTTTCCAAAGATCAGCACCAGCGAGATTAGGGCCACCTGACCGACTCCTTCCAGAGAGAGATCAAAACGAATCAGCATTCCCGACGAAGTAAAAAAGATTGCGCTAAATAAGTCCCGCAACGGCGCAACCAGTCGCTCGATTCGATGCACCTCTTTCACTTCCGCCACAACCGCTCCGACCAAGAAAGATCCCAAGGCAATACTGTAGCCCAGCTTTGCCGACCATAGAGCTAGACCGAAAACCAGACCTAGCACCGTGATCAATAGCACCTCGTCCGATCGGCTCTTACCCGCTAGCGAAATAACCCGCGGAATGACAAGAAATCCCCCCACCGCCACCGCCACGCAGAAAAGAATCAACTTCAATAGTCCCTGACCCGAGGAGACCAGGTCTACCTCCCCCGTTGTGCCCAAGCGCGTCAACAGTCCCATCATGGCAATCGCCAGAATGTCCTCCATAATCAGAATCCCGAAAATCAGCTTGGCAAAGCCTTCCCGCAACAATCCAAGGCTCTCCAGTACCTTGGCGATAATTGTCGTAGAGGAAATCGACATAATTGCACCGAGAAAAATCGAGTCCATCGCACTCCAGCCGAAGTACCGGCCCAACCGTTCCCCTAAGAAAAACATCGCTCCGATTTCCACGACCGCCGCCACCACCGCCGTCACCCCCACTTCCTTCAGCTTTCGAAAACTAAAATGCAACCCAACCGAAAACATCAACAAGACCACCCCCAACTCCGCCAAGGACTTAATTTCCTCCTCGTTCGAGACCAAACTAAAATAAGGCGTATTCGGACCAATCAAGAACCCAACCAAAATATACCCCAGAACGACTGGCTGTTTTAATCGCTGACAAATTACCGCCGCCACCGCCGCGGACGCCATGATCAGAGCTAAGTCTTGGACCAGAATCATTGCGTGCATCTCTCTTTTCTCGCAGATTTTTCCAGATCTAAAACCCTTAAACCTTAGCCCCCTTTTGACACCCTCTGCCTCCTCCTTTACCTTATTCTCATGATTCAGTTGACCGATCGTGCCGCCCTCCATATCAAAACTCTTTCCGCCTCAGATTCAACTCAAGGTCTTCGTCTCTTTATTGAGAAAGGCGGATGCGCCGGCTCTTCCTACGGGATGCGCATTACAAACGCCGAACCGTCAGATGAAACATTAGAGAAAGATGGCGCCCGTCTTTTCGTCGCCGCGGATAGCGCTTCCCTCCTCAGTGAATGCCTTCTCGATTACGAAGAAGAACTGACCCACACCGGCTTTAAAATTGTTAATCCCAAAGCCAAGCAAACTTGCGGTTGCGGCACCTCGTTTGAGGCCTGAACGCCTCTCCGCCCCTTGGACTTTCTGGGACGCCCTTCGCCCAGGTCTCCTTGCTGTCCGTGCCTTCTACCGCGTCTTCCTATTTTTTCAGGCCATTGGGATTGCTCTCTTTTTTTCCTACCACCATTCGACTGCGGTCCACACGGCCTGCGATTCTTTTGCTCACTGGAAGACGGAAGGGGGAATCGCCCTCACCGCGCTTCTAACCGCCTTAGCTGGCACGCTCTTGCCTGAGCTCGCCCGAACTATTGTCGGTCCAGACCGAACCTGGAATTTAGGCCGACTCCGCCGCCTAGGTTGGAATTTTCTTTTTTTCGCCGCTAACGGGCTTCTCGTGGATCTTTTTTACCTCCTCCAAGCAACCCTTTTTGGCGTCGGAGCTACCTGGCAAGTGATCGCCCCTAAGATCGCCCTCGATTTTTTCGGATTCATTCCTTGGTTTGCCCTGCCCATCGCCGTCAGCTACTTCCTTTGGCTCGAGTTAGGTTGGTCTCCTCTTCGCATTCTTCGGTCGTGGAGTTGGCGCCTCTACCGAGATCGTGTTCTGCCCCTCATTCTTCCTGACTTCGTCTACTGGGGGCCACTCCTCATCATCCTCTATGGCCTGCCCCTCGCGCTCCAAGTCCCGTTTTTCCTCCTCGCCTTTTCCGGTTGGAGTCTCGCCTTTGTCTTCATCGGTTCCCACGGCCTAGAGAAAAAGTCCGAGCCCACCACCCCTTAATTGCCTCCAAACCAGAGGACTCTCTCCGCAAGGATTCTTAGAGCCCGCAGCGTCGGTGAATCAACTTTTCGTAGCGCAAGTGACGATGGGCATTGCCCGCATCCCGCAACCCTTTCCGACCGATTTTCTTTCCTAATTCAGGATCCCCTTCCAACCGCGTGGTAAACTCATCCCCACCTTCATTCCAAGTCGCCATCGCGTGCTTCTGGACCGCTTCATAAGCCTTCCGCCGTTCCAATCCTGCTCTCGTCAAAGCCAGCAAAGCCCCTTGAGATGCCCACAGCCCACGCGAAGCCTTGAAGTTTGCCAACATACGTTTGCCATCCGCCTTATGTCCACGAACCAAGGCTTCCAAATCCGCTAGGATGAAATCCAAAAGAACGGTTGAGTCGGGAAAAAGAATTCGTTCTGCCGAACTATGGGAAATATCCCTCTCGTGCCAAAGTGCCACGTTTTCCAAAGCAGCCACTGCGTGCCCCCTGACAATTCGTGCTAAACCACAAATCCTCTCCGCATTCACAGGATTCCGTTTATGGGGCATTGCACTGCTTCCCTTCTGACCCTTGGCAAAAGGCTCCTCCACCTCCCCCACCTCCGTCCTTTGCAGATGCCGAAACTCAGTCGCCCAACGCTCCGCACTCGCCGCCACCAAAGAAAGTGCCAAGGCAAAAGCCGCATGCCGATCTCGTGGCACTACTTGCGTCGCTGCACCAGGCTTCAGCTTTAGTTTTTTACAAACGTACGCTTCGATCGAGGGATCAAGGTGAGCATAGGTGCCCACCGCACCCGAAAGTTTTCCAACCGATATCTCATTCCGTGCCGCCAACAACCTCTCTTCCGCTCGGCAAAATTCATCATGCAAGAGGGCCATCCGAATCCCGTGACTTGTCGGTTCCGCATGGATTCCATGGGTCCTGCCAATTGTTAGCATTCCCCGATGCTTGCGCGCGCGCATCGCCGCCGCCGCCTTCACCTTGCGTACGCCAACCAGAAGAAGATCGGCCGCATCCCTCAACTGCCAAGCCAAAGTCGTATCCAAAATATCGGACGAGGTCAGACCCTGATGAATCCACCGCCCTGCAGGGCCCACGTGGGAAGCAACATCTTCTAAAAAAGCTAAAACATCGTGTCGGGTGCGGATCTCATTACGACGCACCTGCCGAATATCGAATTTAGCTTTTCGCCGAATCGTGCGTGCATCCTTCCGCGGGATAATTCGGCGACTGGCCATCGCCTCGCAAGCCAAAATCTCGATTTCTAGCCAACGCGCGAGCTTGGCTTCTTCGGACCACAAGGAACTCATCTCGGGGCGGGAATATCGGGAAATCATCGAGAATCTAAAGTGCTGAAGAAGAACAAATCAAACAAGTGCCAACCCAAACTTATTAACGAAGATTTTTAATTACAGGCTGGCAGGTTCTACGGCCCATCGGCTGAAAAAGGCTTTCACAACCTCAGGTCGCCGTCCGACTTCTCCCAACATAAAGACTGTCACCGCCTTGTCCCTCCCATATCCCGTCATCCAAAGACATCCTCCAAAGGATCCCGTTTTAGCCCAGACCTCCACTTTCTCCCCCTTCCAAACTAACGCCTCCTGCAACTTTCTCCCCACTTCGCCGTTCCAAGGCTCGGTGCCACGCATCCACGCCACCGCCATCGAATGCTCCCTTCTCAGAGTTGTTTTCAGATCCGCCCCGTGGACCGCCTCTTGGCCTCCTGCCTTCATCCAACTCTTCAGGATCTTTCCCTCGATCAGACCACTCCGTTTCGCGTACTCCCCCAAAATCTCTCCTCCCATTTTTTCCGCTAAAAGGGCAAAGGGTGGGTTGATCGATTTCTGGAGTGACTGCCTTAACCCCAACCCCTCCGCCCCTTTCAACGGTGCCTCCACATCTTGGACCAACCCCCGATCCAGCGCCGCCCAGGCAATCACCACCTTGAAGGTCGAAGCCGGTTCTCGTGCCACATCCACATCAACTTTGCTTCCCGTCACCACCTGCATTTCCCCGATCATCGGCGTCTCCAAAATTGTCATCCCATCCGGGTACTTTTCATCGGCTAAAGCAATAGAGCAGCCCCCTAACCAGCCAATGAGCAGTGCCATCCACATATCCAAAACCTATCCCGAATCTTAAAAACGATCGAGACTCCCTAAAATAGCCCCGAATAACCGCCTAACCGCTATGTGAATAACTTTGTAAGAACATTTAGGATCACCATATATAAGCCTTAT
>CAJBOM010000026.1 GCA_903956835.1 uncultured Verrucomicrobiota bacterium | reverse complement strand
GGGTGGGGAGCGGAAGATTAATTTTTTGTTAGGGCAAGATGGTGATTCCGCGGTGGTAGAGGCCGGGCGTAGGATCGGTCTGCCATAAAACTCGCCGAGTTAGGAACAGCCCTTTTTGATGGTTAGAAATTTTTGGGCCCAAAAAATATTTTACTTACTTCTTAAGAACGACTAGCAAATCGAATGTGCCTCAAGATTAAAAACACTAAATATCAATTACTTACACTCGAAAAAAGTCTGAGTTAAGGAAATGTGACAATCTTATGGCAAGCAAAAATTTCCCCTTGATTTTGAACATAACCTGTTGCATCTTGTCTTTATGAAGGAGACACCAAATATGAAAAAACTAAACCTCTCTCTAGCAATTCTCGCTCTCGCCACCATGTCGGTGAATGCTCAAACCACCGTCAATAGTGAAATCGTGGGGTACCAAACAGTTTCTGTACCAGTCGGTCTTAGCACCGCAGGATTTCCCCTCTTAAATCCCGACGTATTGAAAGTAGCAACCACAACACTTACGGGTGCGGCGCTAGCTCTCGGAGGTCAGACCAATGTTGGTGCTCTCTTGAGCTCGGTAGAGCCTTATTACATCGAAGTCTATAGTGGGACACTAAAAGGCGATCGTTTTGATGTAGATGTCGCTGCGACAATAGCAGCTGCCAATGGCAATGTGGTTTTGAATTCTGCCAGCCTAAATAACACGTTTCTGTTCTCTTCAGTTGGTACAAGCCTTGATGGAGCAACAGTTGCTCTTAGGAAGCACGTGACAATTGAGCAGGTTCAAGGAATGGCGAGCAGCGCGCTCGTAGGCAACAATACAGCGGGAAGCGCAGATCAAATTCAGTTCTATGATAATTCTACCGCGGGATACGCAGCCTATTATCTTAGAGTCGATGGCACCACTTGGAGAAAAGTAGGCACAACTACTACTGCCAACAAGACCCCGATTCCTTCTGGAGTTGGCGTATTTATTTCGAAGAAAACTGGTGCAGCTACACTGACCGCTGTTGGAAATGTCCGGCTAAACGACTTTTCAGTTCCATACCAAAGCGGCCTGCAGTTAGCAGCTCCTGGCGTGCCTATGAATGTTACCCCAGCTTCGCAGGGTGGCACCTTGGCCAATGGCTGGACAGGTAACAATACAGCAGGAAGCGCAGATCAAATTCAGGTCTATAACCCAGATATCAGTGGATATGATTCTTATTACTTGAGGGCAGATGGAATTACTTGGAGAAAAGTAGGCACAACTACAACGGTGACAACTACAGATGTAGCAACCTCTGCCCAAGCTTTTTTTATCTCACGAAAAACTGCTGATTCCAGCAATATCCTTCTCAACCCGATAACAAACTAATCAACAAGAAAGAAAAATAAATAAAATGAAAACAGCAAAACTCATGAAAAACACGCTATTGAGTGGGCTCGTTGCAATAGTTGCCACGAGTTCAAACCTGAAGGCTGAAACGATCTCAATCTACGATGACAGCTTTATAGTTAACGGGGTCCCAGCTCTCGCAGTTGGAGGAATCTTAAGTGGCAGATGGGGTCAATGGAACGCTGGCACCGCAACATTCAATCAGGCAATCGTGAACACATTGAATGCAGGATATGTAGACCTGAGTGGACCAGAGTTAGCTGTCGCACTCAATCAAACAACAACGGCGACCTATGCATCTGGATCGTTTATGGCCCTAGCGATATTTGCATCGAATAGTGCGGATTCTCAGACACTAAGCTGGAGTTTGACTCCTGGTGGTGCAAAACAGGCATCCTTGGTGGCCTATGCTGTATTAACAGATGCAAGCTGGATTGCGCCCGCCTTTGCAAATAACGCAATTGATGTGCCTTTTACTTTCACTGCTAATACTCAAGCTGTCATAGGCTCATTCAGTGGTGGTGCAGCTCTTGGGTCTGGAATTCAGACTATTACCATGATCCCCGAGCCCTCTTCAGCCTCTCTGGTGGCTCTCGGAATGGCGGGATTGGTTGCGCTTCGCGCGCGTCGGAAAAGTTAAGTCGGTTCGGTAATCTTTCTTGTTGGCAAAGGGCGGATCCTTCGGGATCCGCCCTTTGTTTTTTATTTTATCTACTCTCTCAGGACCCTGGAGTCAGAGGCGATAGTGCTTATCCGATCGGCAACTTCATTCCTATAGATGTTACAATTGTAACATCTATAGGTATCCCTCGCGCCTTGGCTTACGTGGCAAAAAACTACTCGATTGATTTATGGCGGGAGGAGCCAAGGATGGGCAGATGGGTTTAGATCGTATCCTTTTTAGTGCGGGCGCAAAGGTGAGGGTGGTAGCCGGCGTTGGGGCAGTTGGACCGATCCCAGCAAAAAACCTTCTGGCGATATTTCTCAAAGAGGTGCGGGTGGATCCTCGAACATTCGTTTCCCGTGATCTTGGGTCGAATCGGGAGGGGGTGATTGAATTGACGCTTGCTGGCCAGTCAACGGTGTTGCCATTCAGTGGGGTGGGTCCAGTTAATCAGAAGTATCTGAGGCGGGTAGCCTATCTGGGACGGAATCCAGGAGGGGTTGGAATTACTGTCGGGGTGACCGAGTCGGATGAGGAGTCGCGCCGAGCTTTGGATAAGGCCGCTGGGGTGGCGGAGGCGCTGTCGGGTGCGATTCCTGGGCCTGGAACGGTTTGGGGGCTTTTTCTTGGACCGATCGCACCTGCGTTTGGCTTGGTGGCGGCGTTGCTAAAGTTTCTGCGGGGCGGGGTAGACGATGATGAGGAGGCCCGTTTCTTTGGGGTGCTGGAGAAAGGCCTTTCGCATGGGGACCGAGTGGTGGTGGAGTTTAAGAGAAAAGGAAAAGAGGTTTTTGCGGTGGAGTTAGAGGTGGAGGATTTGGGAGAGCCGACGAATCAGGCGGGGGGATTTAGCGTGCGGATATCCCAACCCGAGCTGGTGCTAGAAGATGTGGAGATTGGAGTGAGAAAAGGTTCGGTACGAAAAAAGAAGGAGGGTTGGATGAGTCGGCCTGACGCGGGGCTGAGTCCAGTGCGTTCGGGTGATTATTTACGAAGGATGAAGTGGTTGGGGTGTGAGGCGGCGAGCGGAGTGGGAAGATTTCGTTATGAGACGAACGTGCCGATGGCAGGGGATATTTTAACTTGGGACAAGGCGGAGCTTTTTCAGGCGGTGGCGCCGAAGTTGAAGTCGGATCGTCACGCTTTGCCGCTGACGCTTTCGTTTTCTTTGCACTCGGATCGGCCTGAGCTGGGCGGGTTGACGGGGGTGGCTTCAGCGGGAGTGGAGTTGGTGGAGGGGTTACTGGAGGGGGGAGATGATAAGGAGG
>CAJBOM010000025.1 GCA_903956835.1 uncultured Verrucomicrobiota bacterium | reverse complement strand
TGACGAGTTCTGTGTTGGAGTAAGGATCTATGCCTATGAGTTGAATGAACTCGCCAGGCTGGGTTGGGAGGGAAGCGATTAGGGTGAGTGTGGGGGTGACTTCGCGGATGGCGGGATCTTGGCGGAGGACGGAGATGAGTTGTTCGGGGAGACGAAAGCCTTGGCCTTCGATGGTGAAGTCGGGGCGGCCGGCAACGAGGTCGAGGGAGGCGCGGAAGGAGCGGAGAGCGGTTTCGTTAACGGTTTGGATGGCGACGATGGCGGCGACGCCGACGGCGAGGGCGGTGAGATTGAGAAGTGAGAGAGTTTTATGGCGGAAAAAATCACGGCCTCCGTGGACAAGAAAGACGCGAAAAGTGCGGAGCCAGTTCAAGAGTTAGGATTGGATGCGACCATCGACGAGTTGGATCTGGCGATCGGCGGTGGCGGCAACCGACTGGCTGTGGGTGACGAGAAGGACGGTGGTTTTCTCTTTGCGAGCGAGGCGAGTGATGAGTTCGATGACGGCGTTACTGGAAGCGGAGTCGAGATTGCCGGTAGGTTCATCGGCGAGAAGAATAGAGGGTTGGTGGATGAGGGCGCGGGCGATGGCGGCGCGTTGAAGTTGTCCGCCGGAGAGTTGGTGGGGGCGGTGGTGGGAGCGATCGGCGAGCTGGACGGAAGTGAGGAGGTCGCGGGCGCGGGCACGGGCGAGGGGATTGACCCGACCTGAGAGGAGGAGGGGAAGAAGGACGTTTTCTTCGACAGTGAGAGTGGGGAGGAGGTGGAAGAATTGAAAAACAAAGCCGATTTTTAAGCGGCGGAGGGAGGTGAGTTTGTCATCGTTGAGGGAGTGAAGGGGATGACCTTCTAGGTAGACTTGACCTGAGGTAGGGGTATCGAGGGCGCCGAGAAGATGGAGAAGAGTACTTTTGCCGCAACCGCTGGGACCGGTGATGGCGACGATTTCTCCTGGGAAGATTTTGAGAGTGACCCCGCGGAGTGCATCGACCCGAGCTTCGCCGGCTTGATACGATTTGTGGAGATCACGGGTTTCTAGCATGGGAAGAGTGGGTTTTGTATTTGTGGATAACTTGTTGAGAAAGGACGAATCAGACTCGAATTAGAACCTTATACCATTTCTAATCAGGAGGTTAGAGAATTTGCCCCCATCTGTTAACAAGTTACTGGAGTGGGACAGGGTAAGCCAGTTACGATTGGAGGCAAGAGACTGCCCGAAAATACTCAGAAAGCGTAGGTGGCGGAGAGGACTGGGCCGATGGCATCGAGGCCGACGTTTTGGGATCCTGGTTCAGAGAGGCCTCCGTTGGAGATGTGTTGGTACATCACTCCGAGATTGATGGCGAACTTTTCCATGATGGGGAAGCTGGCACCGATTCCGATGGTGAAGCTGAAGCAGAAGTCTTGGCCTTGGGAGTAGGAGGCGCCGGTGGCGTGGGTGAACATAAAGCCGACGCGGGATTCGAGGTAGGGAACGGCGGGCCAGCCTTCTTGGACAAAGTTGTAGCGTGGGCCGAAGAGGGCGCCTGCGAACCATGGATTGGGTCCTTGAATAACGGGCCCGAACATGCCGCTAAAGAGGAACTCGGTATTACCACGGTTCCAACCTTCGTTGCTGATCTCATCGAGTTGCCATCCGATGGTGATGAGTTGGGGAAGATAAATATAATCGTTGGGATTATTGATGGAGCAAAGGCCAGCGGTTTCGGCAGAAAGAGTGACGATATCTTCTCCGAAGAGGGACGAGGTTATTGGGTCGGAAGAAGTGAGAGAAGATGAGGCCGAAGAAGAGTTGGGCGATGGGGCGCTAGAGGCAGAAGTGATTTCCGTTTCTGCATAAGTCAGAGGCAAAAAAGAGAGGAAAGCGGCCAAGCAAAAGGCTTGAAAGAGGTTCTTGGCCTTCTCTAAGGTGTTCTCTGGTAGGTGATGGATGGTTTGCATTTTACGAATCCAGAAATTCTTTTAGACCCGAATTTTTAGTTTGGGAAGTCCTTTTTATCGTTATATACTAAAAAACTATGAAGAAGATATGGATTACTGGCGGGGCTGGTTTTATAGGTTCGAATCTTGTCATGCAGTTGCAAGAGGAGTATCCACTTGCTGATCTGACAGTTATGGATGATTTACGTAGTGGTTCTTTCTTGAATTTGGAGGGATTCCGTGGCGATTTCGTGGCGGCGGACCTGTCTCGGTTGGATTGGGAGGGGCAGTTTAAGGGAGAGAGGCCTGAGGCGATGTTCCATTTGGGGTCGATCACCGACACAACCTTGCAGGATCAGAAGATTCAGACCCACGATAACGTGGAGAGTTTTCGGCGGCTTTTGGAGTATTTGAGGCCTGAAAAAACGCCGGTGGTATACGCTTCGAGTGCGGCGACTTACGGAATTCGGGCAGGAGTGAATCGGGTAGGGGATCCGCTGGCTCCTGCCAATGCCTATGCTTTTTCCAAGGTGCAGCTAGAGAATTTGGCAAAAAAGATGCATAAGGAGGAACCTTCCTGGAAGATCGCGGGGCTACGTTATTTTAATGTCTATGGTCCACGGGAGGGACATAAGGGGGTGCCGGCGAGTATGGCGTGGCATCTGGCGGGGCAGATGCTGATGGGGAAGCGGCCGCGAGTTTTTACGGCGGGGGAGCAGAAACGGGATTTTGTTTATGTGAAGGACATTGTCGCTTTCACCTTGGCGGCGATGAAAGCGGGTAAGAGTGGGGTCTGGAATGCTGGATCGGGGCAACCCCGAAGTTTTAATGAGATGGTGGATGGATTAAATGGAGTTTTGGGAACCAAGTTGCAGCCAGAGTATTTTGAGTGTCCCTATCCTTTTTATCAGCCCCACACGGAAGCGGATATGTCGGTGACGGATCGGGATTTGAAAATAAGACCGAAGTTTAGTTTGGAGCAGGGACTGGCGGACTATGAGAAGTCGGGCTGGTTGACTCGGGGGCGGTTGACTGGCAAGGCCAAGAAGTAGAGGTTAGTTGGGCGAGGTAGTGGAGGGCCGAATAGAGACATCGGCGCCAGGAATTTTGGATTCGAGATCTTGGCGGATGGCGTCGATACGTTTTTGGACTTCGCCCATAAGAAGAAGAGGATCGAATTCGAGAAAAATTTCCACATAGAGGCGGGGACCGGAGCGACGTGCACGGATTTTGTGGAGGCGCTCGTAGTCATCGAGTCGGAGGACGAGTTGACGTAAAATTCTGAGCTGGGTGGTTTCTTCGACGGTGGCATCGAGCAGGTCGCCGACTGAGGAAGAGGCCATGGACCAAGCGGCGTGGACCATGAAGAGAACTCCGAGCAGAGAGGCGAGGGGATCGAGGTACCAGCTCCAGGTTTCGGAGCGAAAGAGATAGGCGACGAGCAGGGCGCTACCCATGAGGGCATCGAAACTGGCTTTTGAAAACCAGAGGCGAGATTGAGAGTGCATAATGGCAGAGGGTTGTTGGCGATGAAAGTTGCGGGTGCGGAACCAGATGGCGTAGCCAAAGACGGTGTAGAGAGCAAAAAGGAAAATGCCAGGGAGGGTGCCTTGTGCCATGCGAGGTTCGTGAAGATGGTGAGCGGCTTGAAAGGTGATGAAAAAGGCGGAGGCGATCATGACGAAGCCAAGAAAAAGAGAGACAAGATTTTCCAGCTTCCCAATGCCGTAGGCGAAGCGGTGATCGGGGGAGCGGCGAACGGCGCGGAGAGTGAGAAAGGAGGCGAGAACACAAAGACTATCACCGAACTCTTTGAGAAGATCTCCTAAGATGGTGATGGAAGTGGAGTTGAGGGCGACGCTTCCCATGAGGAGGAGGTCGACTAGGCAAAAGAGGAGGGCAAACTGGAGGCTACGTTCGCGAGTTCCGGCAGAGGAAGAGGAGGTGGGGAGCATGGGTGGGGGCTGGTGATCAAAGGGGAAGTAAGGTAAGAAGGTAAAGATGAAAATGGGTGCAGCAGCGTGGAGAAGGCTTTTTCCGAAGATGAAGAGCAGGCTTTTTCGCAAAGAAGATGTCCTGGTGGCGGAGGGCGGATCGGCGCGGGAACTCTTGGTCATTTTGTCGGGCAAAGCTCGGGTAGAGAAAAGAATCCGGGGGAGAGACCCACTAGTTCTGGCTCATTTGGGGGCAGGAGAAATTATTGGAGAGCTCTCGATTTTGACAGGGCGGCGGCGCTCGGCGACGGTGGTAGCGGAAGGCAAGGTGACGGCTCTGATTGTGCCCGCGGCGTGGGTGAAATCCTTTTTGGCAGGGGGTCGTGGGGCGAGAGGGAAGTTCCAGCGGCAGATGATGGAGTCGCTCGCTCGGAGGTTGGTGCGATTACTGGAGCGTTTGCCGATGTATCAGGGGGTTTCGGGCGAACCACGCACGGCGAGCAGTCTGCACAGAGCGTTAGAAAAAATGTATGTCGGTTGGGCGGTGTAGGTGAGTGGTGGATTGGCCGGCAGCAGAAGAAGCAGAAGGGTAATTTAAGGGATGGCGACGCGTAGGATGGTTGTGGATTTAAATAAGTCTTCCTCGCAGGCAGAGCAGGATCCGATGGAAAGGATGAGTAGGGCTATGCTGCGGGCGCGTGTTTTGGAGGATAAACTGGCGAGTTTGTATCGGGCGGGGCGGATTGTGGGCGGGGTTTATTTGGGGAAGGGGCAGGAAGGGTTGAGTGCAGCGGGTGGGGTGGCTTTACGAAAAGGGGATGTGCTGGCCCCGTTGATTCGGGACATGGCAGGGCGATTAGGATTTGGTGAGCCGCTGGTGGATGCGGTGCGGGCTTATTTGGGATCGAAGTTAGGACCGATGAAGGGGCGGGATGGGAATATTCATCGGGGCGATCTTTCGCGGGGGATTCTGCCAATGATCAGTCATTTAGGGGCAATGGTTTCTGCGACGGCAGGAGTTTTGTTGGCGAAGCGGATGAAAAAGGAAAAGGGATTTGTTGGGCTGACATCGGCGGGAGATGGAGCGACTTCCACGGGCTCATTTCATGAGGGGTTGAATGTGGCGGCAGTGGAGAAACTTCCGCTGGTGGTGGTGGTGGCGGATAATGGGTATGCGTATTCGACTCCGAATGAACGGCAGTTTGCCTGTACTGATTTACTGGATCGGGCCAAAGGGTATGGGGTGGAAGGTCATGGAGTGGATGGGACCGATCCTGAAGCGTGCTGGGAAGTGGTAGGGCGAGCGGTGCAGCGGGCGAGAGAGGGAGCGGGACCGCAGTTGGTGGTAGGCCGACTGTTGCGTTTATGCGGTCACGGAGAACATGATGATGGTCTTTATATCGATAAAAAAATGAAGAGTTCCGATCGAGGGCGGGACTGCCTGGAGGTTTTGCGAGATAAAATGAAGTCCCGCGGGTTGGAGCAAGATTGGGATCGATGGGAGAAAGAGGCGCAGGA
>CAJBOM010000024.1 GCA_903956835.1 uncultured Verrucomicrobiota bacterium | reverse complement strand
TCAGAGGTGCCGTTGGCGGCGCCTGTGAAGTTGTAGCTGTAACCGGCATCGACGTATCCGCTGAGCTTGATGCCCTTTTGGGCGGTCTCAACGAAGTTATTCTGAACCATCTTTTTCGTATCTTGAGCGGATGCTTCCGGGGCGCTGTCCGCGAGGGACAAACTGGCCACGGCCGCAAGCACGCCAAGAAGGGCTGTAATATTCTTGATCATTTTATTTTCTATCTCCTGTTTGTGTTTGAACTGAGGCCAAGCCGTAAATTTCTCCAAAACTTAGCCTTATTTGCCCAGTGTTTTTAATAGAAAGTTAAGAAATCGTCAAGATCTCCTCATCCCTTTCAGGCTAGTCCATACTGGATTGTGAACTAGCTATCTACTTAAAAGCACGATCTGTGCCAACTATTTAGAATTTTTCAATATATTTGCATAGCTCTGATACACATGCATTTGGGCTGTTATGCATAAACCACTCTCTTCGATTCGTGATTTTTTTTGGTGTTTTTTAGCACTGGCGGGACTCTTTTATAGTGTCTTAAAAACGTGACTGGTCTCAGCGATGGGGCAAATTACAAGTAGGACGGTCATCTGACCTGCTCCGCACCCTTTTCAGGGCCCGCCATCCAAACCAAATCCATCGGCGCCCACGAGAGCGGCCGCCCGCAGAAAACAAAAACCCCCCGAAGCCCAATCACTGGCTCCGAGGGGTTTTGTTTAAGAGTCTTGTTCTAAATAATCTTTAGAAGCTGTAGACAACTTCAGCACCAGCGTAGTAAGCCGGTCCACCGGACTGCGAACCATTTTGGTTGCCAGAAGCGGTGTTGTAGATGTTGCTGCCCCAATCCATGCGGTACTCTGCACGGATGAGGAGATTATCAATCACGTTAAACCCTGCTGTGAGGGTGTACTCCCAGAGGTTGTTTCCTGTGACGTGATCAACTGCTGTGTTGTTTGAGCCTTGGTTACCGAAGGCAGTGGAATTATTGGAACCGAGGTATTCACCACGGCTGCAGAGCGAGAACCAGTCATTAAACTGATACTTCGCATACGCACCAGCACCATACCAGGTGCTGCTGACATTCGCGCTGCTAGGTGTTCCGTCGATGTTGCCTGCGGTACCTGACGTATTGCCGAGAAGGGCGTTGAAGGCCAAGAGCAGTTTGTCATTGGCGAACTTCGGTGCCCAGTTACCCCAGGTGTTATAGATCAAAGTGTAAGCAGAAACATTGGCCGTGGTCGTCGCGGTCGATGTGTTCAAGCTTGTGTCTGTCGTGCTTACCGAGGTGTTGTTGTCGTTACCAGTGCTGTACTGGAAGTTGTTGCTCCAGTTCGCATTACCACCAGGGGCGGTCACGTTCAACGCTGCGAGCAAGGCCACGCCGTCCGAACCGTTCGGGTTGGTGGTGGTGTTGTTATCGCTGTTGGAACCGTTTACTACGCCCAATTTTCCATCGAGGTAATCGTCAAACTTGTAGGACGAAAGTACGCCGGTGTAGTAGAGGGGCATGACATTGAACAGCAAACCAAAGGTCGTGTTCATGTTTGCGGGACGCTCCATGACTTCGTAGCCGAGAATGGAGACGAACTTTCCAACCTTGAAGTCCCAACCGTTACCCACAGGGGCGCGGATCTCGACATAAGCCTGCTCGAGGAAGAGGGAGTTAGAGTTGTTGTCCGTGTTGCCGGTCGCACCAGCGGTACGATTCAAGAAGTAGGAGGCATCTTCACCGAGCATGATGTCGGTGCGGAAACCCGCCTGCGCCTTGTTCTCAGAAGTGAGAGCCTTCTCGATGGCGATTTTCGCTGCATAGAGATTGAAATCCCCACGCTGAGCGGTGTCGCTGCCGAAACGGCCGTTGACCTGCGATTGGCTGCCCGATCCGGTGAAGTTATAGCTATAACCGGAATCGATGTAGCCGCTGAGCTTCACACCCTTTTGGGCGGTCTCAACGAAGTTATTCTGAACCATCTTTTTAGTATCTTGAGCGGATGCTTCCGGGGCGCTGTCCGCGAGGGACAAGCTGGCCACGGCCGCAAGCACGCCAAGAAGGGCTGTAATATTCTTGATCATTTTATTTACTATCTCCTTAGGTTTGTTTGTTGTTTGGTTGTGTTCACGAGGCACCGTGATTGTTGCCAAAGCACCTCTTGAACTGGTTAAACGTATCAGACCTGCCAGACCCGTCAATAAATATTTTGAACGTTTTTCACATCCACCTGTCCGAATGGCTTACGTTACGAGTATCTCTATAGGTGTTCGTCAAGAAACGCAGGCCGCCAAAGCCTGCGTTTTTTGCGTAAATACTTGTTGGACAGCTTAATTTAGCCGATTTCGCCGACCTAGTTCTGGGTGCCGAGCAGTCAAACCCTCACTAAAGTATTTTTAGCTGAAGCGGTTGAAGGTCTGGCTTAGACGCGCGGATCGGCCTTGCCGAAGAACCGGATGATCTCCGCTTTGGCATTTTCTTGGGTGTCGGACGCGTGGAGGACATTATGCATCTTATCTTTCCCCAGATCACCCCGAATGGTGCCCTTGGGGGCCTTAGTGCTGTCGGTCGGTCCGAGCAGTTCCCTCACCCTTTCGATGGCATTGTTTCCCTCAAGAGCAACCGCCACGACGGGACCCGACGACATAAACTTCTCAATCTCTGGAAAAAAAGGCAGGTGCGCCAGATGAACGTAGTGCTCCTTGAGCAGGGCAGCATCGAGGCGAAGCATCCGACAATTCAGAATCTTTAGACCTTCCTTTTCCAGGCGGTGCAAAACTTCCCCCGTCATGCCCTCGGCCACGGCATCGGGTTTGACAAGTATTAAGGTGATCTCAGGGTTCGACATAATTTTTAATCCTCTTGTGGGTTGAACTTCTTACCCTGCCGAATCGCCGGCCCTTTCGCAATCTGCTCTTTCAGTTGCGCAAGCATTTCTCGAGCCTCCGTTCCTGAGTCCTTCTCGTCCCCTGGGCGAGTTCCCCCATCCCCCAGCGAAACCGCCTTCTCCAGTTCCACCTTCGCTCCTGTCAAATCGCCTTTCCGCCAAAGATGATTTCCATAACTGAGATGAAAAAAAGTGGCATGTGGACGTTGCTGGAGGCCTTGCCGATAAAGAACCTCCGCCTCAGCGTATTTTCCTTGGAGATCAAGGATACTGGCTTGGCGTACGCCGAAGGTATCATCCTGGGGACTCCGTTGTGCGGCTGCGCGGTACCATCGGAGGGCCTCCTCCGCGAGACGCGTTTCGTCTTTTTTCCTAAGGGCACGGGCGGAGGGCGATCCAGAGGGGGGCGCGAAATAGACTTCCAGCAGTTTCAGTCGATAGGCGTCGCCCAGAATACTGGCGAGGTTCGGGGAGCGGGGATCCCAACGCTCTGCTTGCTGGGCACAGGACTCTAATTCAGAATCAGATAGTTTAGCCGCTTCTTGGGGCTTTTCAGGTAGGGATCGCCAGCCCGCCCAAGTTTGCCATCCCTGCCAACCAGTGAGACCACCGATGCTCAGAGAGAAAACAAGCAGGAGAGGATTGACCCACCGCGCCCATGATTCCCGTCGTTCGGGCCAGGAGACGGTGGTGGCGAGGCCGAGCAGAAAAAAGCAGGAGATGGCGGGGGCGGGAATGTGATAATTAAAATCAACAAAAGCGTGAGTGAGCATGGCCGCCATCAGCGCCCAACCCAATCCTGTGCAGACATCTGCTTTGGACTCCTTTCCTCGCGTCCGAGCCCGACGCCAAAGAAAAACCGCCAAAAAAATCCAAAAGAGGGCGACGAGAGATGCCCCGACCGCTCCATAATCGCAAAGGGTATTAACGTAGTCGTTGTGAGTGAAAAGGGCTCTAGATCCGTAGATCCAGGTGCTGACCCGTAGATGTTGCAGATCGAAGCTGGCGGGACCGTGGCCGAACCATGGGGCCTTCTGCCAGATAGCGAGGCCATCCTTGGCCAAGGTAAAACGAAAGTCTCCTTCCCCGTTGAAAATTCGCTCCCATCCTACTCCTTTGCCAAATATTACCTGCCACCGTTTGGCAATAGCGGCATCGCCTCGTGCGGCCAAGAATCCTCCTCCCACCAAGGCGGCGGCAAAAAGAACGACCAGTCCCCTTCCCAGCCAGTTGAGCGGGCCGCGGCGAAGCCAGCGCAGAAGCCAGACGCCATGCCCCGCGATCCAAGCGATCCAGCTCCCTCGTGAAATGGAGAAAAAGACTCCGCCCGCGCAGGCGGCGGCGGCCCATCCCGCAAAGGCGCGCAAGGGCCAAGCGAGATCGGGCCAGATGACGAGGGTCAGTGCGGCGAGGCTGGCTTGAACCAGATAGTTGCCAAAATGATTTGGGCAACCAAAGGTACCCGACATGCGCTCCGCATAGTTCGGCCGCATCTGCACGGGCCAATCCAGCCATGGGACAGGTCCGATCGGATAGACTCCGATGCGAAAGTGGAGAAATCCAAAGCCAGTGGTTATCACGGCGACGAGGATAAACCAGCCCAGAAGCCAAGGGATCATCAGCCGGCCGGGAAGTTGATGCCGAGCGGTAAGAAAGACTGCTCCATAGACGGCGGCCCAAAGCCATTCCACTCGGCCGAAGTATTCGCAGGGCGCTCGGAGGACAGCCCAGGCGGCGTAGCCGAGAAAAAGAAAAATAGGCAGATCGAGAAGCCCCATCACCCTTTTGCCCGAGCGCAGCCCTTCGATGGCTCTAACGCCCAAGAGAAGCCAGAGGCCCGCCCCAGCTAAAAAGGCGGGACCTGCGACAACCTGCCGTGCCCCGCCCAGATAAAGTCCGCTGGCGGTAAGGAGAAAGAGAAGCAGCGTCCAGGACAAACCCGCGCAAACTTGATTGAGAAAAAAGAGACGAGAGCCGGAACTCGGCTCCCCGGAGGAAAGAGCGGATGGATTCAGGCTTGGGCCGGCCGTCGCGGACGAACCCGAATCCGCTTGAGCCGGGCTGGGCCTTCCGGACTAACCGTCTCCACTTGGGGATCATCTCGGAACGCTTGGTGGATGATCCGACGTTCGTAGGCGTTCATCGGAGAAAGTTCGATGGTTTCCCCCGCAGTGCGGACTCGTTCGACCATCTCCCTAATCTCGCTGAGAAGTTCCGCTTCCTGCTCTCGTCGATAATTCTCCACATCGACGATGACGCGGGCGGCGGGTTCGTCTCCACGGGCCAACATCCGATTCAGAAGAAACTGCAGGTCGTCGATGGTTTCGCCGTCTCGGCCGATGAGGCGGGCCGGATTTTGCATGCGGACGTGGAGGACTGCATCGTCTCCACGTTTCTCATCTTCAAGGGTAAAGGCAAATCCGAGGTGCCCGAGCATGTTCTCGAGAAGTTCACGAGCACCGAGAGAGGATGGTGCTGCGCTCATCGTCGTCCCCACATTCCGCCCTTCCAGCGACCGCGTTTAACCAGGTCGGTAGGCTTGGCCACTTTTTCTAATTTTGGCATAGGCTGGCGCAAGTTGTACATCAGCTGTCCGATGGAGAGGAAGTTTTGCACGGTCCAATACAGGGATAGCGCAGAACTAAAGTTATAGCAAAACACCAACATGATGACGGGCATGAGTTTCATCATCTTCGCTCCTGGATTATCCACCCCTTGCGGTTGCGGAGTGATGTGCATGCTCCAGACCATGGCGGCCGTCATAATTAGGGGCATAGGATTGATTGGAATGCCTAGGCCTGGGAGATAGCCGATAGTATCGGGTCGAGAAAGATCATGAATCCAAAGGAAAGCTTGGCCTCGGAGTTCGACGGAGCTGAGCAGCATGTAGTAGAAGCCGAGGAAGACGGGCATCTGGATGAGCATCGGGAGACAGCCGCCGATGGGGTTCACCCCGTAATCGCGGTAGAGTTTCATCATTTCGGTGTTCAGCTTTGCAGGATCATCTTTCAGCCTGGTTTGCAGCTCTTTCAGTTTGGGAGCGAGAATCTGCATTTTTTTCATGCTGCGATTCGCCTTCGCTTGGGGAATCCAAAGGATGGCCTTAAGAAGGATAGTTAGGATGACGATCGACCAGCCGTAACTACCGACCCACTTGTGGATGGTGTTCATGACCACGAGGAGGGGGCGACTCACTATACCCATCCAGCCGAACTCCATCACCTGATCCTCTCCTTGGGCGAGACTCCGCAGGCGCCAATCTTCTTTCGGCCCTGCATAGAGTCCGAATTTTCGAACATTCTTTGCGCCAATTCCGAGGTCAAATCCTGCAAACTTCATCCATGTCTCCACCGCATGCACTTTTCCAGAACCGTCCCGCATGCTTTCCCCAGAAAGATCGACTTTGCGTGCCTCAGCCCCTGCGGCGGGCGAATCCTGAGCGGTGAGTACCATAGCGAAAAACTGGCTTTTGGCGGCGACCCATTTGACTTGGCGATCTTCTCGGCTGCTGACTAGATCCTTGCCAGCGCTGGGAAAAAGAAAAAGAAACTTAGAGGATAGAAATTCAGGAAGTTTGTGAGTGGTGTAGGTGGCATCGGTGGTAAACCAACCTGTGCCGACGTAGGCACTCTCATCTTCCCGAAGATGGATAGGAGCGCCCACCCCAGCAGAGAGAGCGTAGGCGGGTAGAGCGAGCGGGAGGGTGCCGCGATTTTCCACTTCTTGGGTGAGGGCAAGACCGTAGTCACCCGTGAGACGAAAGGTGCGGCGGATATGAACGTCTCCCCCCGTCTGGGTAGGCGCAGTGAAGACGACCTCTTGGGGGTCTGATTTTTCCAGAGTCCAGATCAGGCCTTCGCCGGCGGGAGTCCAGCCACGAAGATCAAAAATCGCATCAGGGGATCCGCGGTTGAGATGAATTTTTTCTCCTGGATCGCCCGCATGACCAACTAATTCGATTTCTTGAATCCCACCGCCCCAAGTGGTGAAAATCACGCGGAGAGTGCTGTTTTCTAAGAAAGCGGTTTGTTCCGTGCCTGAGCGGTGGATGGATCCTGGGGCAAGGGTCTCCTTGGAGGTTAAACTTGGGGCGACGGCGGGTGCCGACGGAACTGGAATTGAGGAAGAAGAAGACAACGCTTGGGTCGCGGGGACTTTGGCGGGAGCGGGAGGATAATAATGGGCAACGATCTTGGGATAAAGAACGAGAAGGAGAAGGCAAGCACCTGCGGCGAGCCAAGCGTTACGATCCATTCCTCCCTTTTTCATATCTTTTCCTGGAGGGGATCCCAACCGGCACCACCCCAAGGGTGGCATCGAGAGAGGCGACGAAAGGCGAGGACGAAACCGTGGGTGATACCGTGGCGTGCGATCGCCTCCTCCGCGTAAACCGAGCAAGTGGGGTGATATCGGCAGCAAGGCCCAGGACTAGCCAAGAGAGTGCGCCAGGCAGGGGCGCAGACTCGTTGGGCCCGAATGAGAAAAAGGAAAAAGGATTTCATAATTTTGCGGAGGCGGGACAAAGGCCCGCACGTTGATAAAGGCGGAGCATTTCTTTTTGAATGGCCGCGTAACCCGCTCGGCCAGCGGGAGGGCGGGCAATCCAGACGGAATCGAGGCCAGGAGTAAGATCGGCCTGGAGATTGCGCCAAGTTTCACGCACCCAACGCTTAATTCGATTTCTCATGACCGCATTGCCACAAGCTTTGGGGACAACCACGGCCACACGCCGAGCGGCACGAGGAAAACAGCGCCAGTTGAGTTTGAGCGGGATGCCACTTTCGGTTCCTCCCTCACGGCGAATGGCTAAGAATTCCGGCCGGCGCCGGAGAATGCGCGCCCGCGGAAGGCGACGGTCACGCCCCGGTGTGGCGGGCGTAGTGGCGCTCCACACCTTTGGGCAGAAGGCGACGACGACCACGCGCACGACGACGCGCAATCAGGGCTCGCCCTCCCTTTGTTTTCATGCGGGCGCGAAAGCCGAATTGGCGTTTACGCGTGCGCTTGGATGGGTTGTAGGTCGGTTTCATTACGAATGCTTAAGAAGGGCAAAATCGTGCCGAGAAAAGGGGGCGGAGTCAATGCGTTCGATGCAAGGCGGGTGAGGCGGAATTTTTCCACTGCCCCAGAAGAGTCCGATCCTAATGCCCAAGCAACCGCAAGAAGGTTTCGATCTCGCTTACCGTATTGGAGATATGCGGAGAAACCCGCAGAAGAGTTTTCCCTGAGTGCTCTTTGCGCCACGACACCCGAATACCCTCCTGCTCCATGCGCCCGCGGATTTTTTCCCATCCTGCCGCAGGCTCCAGCAGGCTGGTAATCGCCCGATTGGCGTCTTTTCCTCCTCCATAGACTGCGAATCCCTTGTGCTGGGCTCCTTCCCTCACCCGCTGGGCAAGGTCTAGGACGTAGGCCGAAACCTCGGGCTGGCCGAAACTTTCTAAAAGCTCAAGAGAGGCCCTCATCCCCTCAATCCCTGGAAGATTGAGGCTGCCGGGCTCGTACCTTCTTCCTTCTTCCTCCAGGACAATCGTAGGTTGTGCGAGAAATTCTGGGCTGACGACATTCCAAGATCCCAATAAGGGCGGGTGTAGTTTCTCCCAGACACGGCGTCGCACCATGAAAACGCCCGCGCCGGCAGGTCCAAGCATCCATTTATGGGCATCGGCAGAAAGAAAATCGGCTTCCTCCCATGCGGTCGGGAGCACCCCGAGGGTTTGAATGGCATCGAGGCAAAGGAGGATTCCACGGGTTTTTAATTCGGGTCCAATCTCTGCCAGATCAGGTTGAAGTCCGCTGAGGTAGTGCGCCGTGGCTAAGGTTACCAGTTTTGTTCTGGCAGTGACTAGGGGCCGGATCGTTTCCCACCGGATCGGTTCTGCTTCTTTCCGTTGCAAAGGAACAGGGCGCACTCCACGCCGCGCCAGATCCATCCACGGATAAACATTCGCAGGATAATCGAGAGGATCGTAGATCACTTCATCGCCACCCTTCCATGCCAGCCCTTGGGCCACTAAATTGAGCCCTAAAGCGGTCGGCCCGAGCAAAGAAACCTCCTCCCAAGCACAACCGAGAAATCGGGCCACGATTTCGCGAGTTCGCCGAATCCTCAGCCAAACGGCCTCACTTTCTTGCCGCCCCTGCCCAGCCTCCTCAGACCAGTAAGCCATCGCCTGTACAGCAGGTCCGCTGATGGGCGCGACCGCGGCATGAGCCAAAAAGATTCCCTGACGGGTGACGGGGAAAAGCCGAGCGCGCTCCTTAGGATCGGCCAGTACGGCGGCGAGGCGCGACCCGTTTCCCTTCTTCAGTCGCTCAGCTCCACATTCCAGTAGGCAAGATCGAGAAAGTGGCGCCAGGTGTCTGGTCCATTACGAGATATCTGCACATTGAGGAAGGTACGCAATTTCGGGCGCTTAGGCTTGCGCACTAATTTCATTGAAGCCTCCGGCGGGCGACGGTTGCCTTTGCGGGTATTGCAAGGAATGCAGGAACAGACCACGTTCTCCCACGTGGTGGTGCCTCCATGATGCCGAGGAACTACATGATCCAAGTTAAGATCCCGCTTGTCCTTTTTCTCTCCGCAATACTGACAGGTATAAGAATCCCTTTCGAAAATGTTTTGGCGGGTTAATTTCACCTCCTTTTTCGGAATCCGATCAAAAAGCATCAGGACGATGACCCGCGGGATTCGGATGCGAAAGTTGATGGTGTGAAGGGAGTCTTCCCCCTCGTAATCTTGGCTGAGATCCCGCCAGCGATTAAAGTCGAAGGTGCTGAAATCGTCCCCTTGCCCATTTCCTTCCACCACTTGGGCATGCCCCATATAGAGCAGGCTAAAGGCCCGCCGCACGGAACAGATGTGCACCGCTTGCCAGAAGCGGTTTAACACAAGGACCCCTTGAGGGATGGCCATCTCCATAGATTCTTGTTTAGACGATAGAAAGTTATCGTCAACGAGGGTGATTTTCTCTTGATCCGCTCCCCGATTCATCGCCTAATTCATCCCCTTGTTCATGAAGATATCCCCATGGATCGTTTTACTGGTCTGCGCCGCTTGGTGGGTTCCGGTTTTGGGTCACACCGCAGCCTCCCCTCAAGATGATTACCTCCAAATTTACGTCATGATCCAAGATGGGGACAGGTTGGCCACCGCAGGACAAAACTCCCAAGGGCGCGAAAAGTTTGAAACTGCTTTAAGCCGGCTCGAAAAACTGAAGAACGAGAATCCTGAGTGGGAACCGACCATCGTAAAATATCGGATCAAATATTTGAATGAGAAACTGGAAGCAATGAAAGCGAGCAAGGATTCTGCTCCCGCAGTTGCCCCTGCCGCCAAGTCCGCACCCCCCACTGCCCCTGCGGAAAAAAGCGCTGCCGCTCCTCCATCCTCAGAATCTTTGCCTGCAACCGCCCCAAAGGCGGCAGCCGCTCCCGTGGCCAGCGATGATCCATCGGCTCTTCGCCAAAAAATCATCAGCTTATCGGGAGAACTCGAATCGGCCCGCACCGAGTTGCGCCAAGCCAAAAGCGATCTCGATTTGGCCGTCTCCGATAAAAAACAACTTCAGGAAAAACTTTCCGCTGTACCGGCCGCGCCTTCGGCAGACGCTAATATGACAAAGCTGCAGGATGAAAACAGCGCTCTGCGCACAAAACTGACCAGCGCAGAGGACAGCTTGAAAAAGGCAGCGGGGGGCGAAATTGCCGGCGAAATGTCTTCCTTGCGAGGACAAGTCGATGCTCTGGAAAAGAAACTCGCCGAGGCCAATGGCAAATCTGCTGAGCTGACCCGCGCCAACGAAGATTACAAGAAGCAGATATCGAGCTTAACCGCCCAACTCCAGCAGAATGGCGCGGCGGGTAAATCAGATGGTGCCTTGGCCAAGGAAAACACCATGCTCCGCGGGATTTTGGATCGGCAACTCAAAGAGCAGGCACGGCGGGAAGCCGCTCGCCGCTTGGTGCTCGACGAGTTTAAGAATCTAGCTGTTTCTACAGAAGCCCTCAAAACGCAAATGGAAGTCTTGAGCTCGCCCTTAGTGGCGTTGACCAACGATGAAGAGAGCATGCTAAAAGTTTCCGCCCCCTCCCTAGTGGCAGCCGAGCCCGCCGCCCCTCTGGCCGCAGCTACTGCGGGAACCGCCACGCTGGCCAGCCCAGCGGAAAAACCCGCCAGCCCAGAAAGTTTTTCTGAGAAGCCGAGAATTCCCGAGGAATTTAAAGAGACGGCAGCTAAAGCCACCGCCCTTTACAATGAAAAGAAGTTCGACGAGTCGGCCGCGGCCTATGAGCAGATTTTAGTAAAATATCCACAGTCGATTTACGCGCTCTCCAATCTAGGGGTAGTTCGTTTCCAACAGCAGAAATATCCCGAGGCCGAAAAAGCACTGCGGGAAGCCATTCGCGTAGCCCCGAATGATGCCTTCTCCCACTCGGTTCTGGGTATCTCTCTAGTCCAGCAAGAGAAGTATGACGATGCCATCCAAGTCCTAAGCCGGGCAGTGGCCCTCGATCCCAACGATGCAAAAACCCGCAATTATCTGGGAATTTCCTCGTCTCGTAGAGGCCTGCAAGAGGCGGCCGAGCAGGAGTGCACCAAGGCCATTGAACTCGATGAAGGCTATGGGGATGCTCACTTCAATCTCGCGGTGATTTACGCGACCAAGACCCCTCCGACGAAGGAGCTGGCGAAGAGACACTACAATCGAGCCTTGGAGCTCGGGGTGCCAAAAGATCCTGAGCTCGAAAAATTGCTGAACTAAGTTTTTGGATTTACCCAGCTGGGTAATCGCAGTTCCACTTTCGTTCCTTGGCCAAGCTTCGATTCTACCCGCACCGTGCCACCATGGGCTTCAACCGTACGACGAACTAAGGCCATCCCCAATCCCGTACCCCCAGGACGCCGCGAAAGAAAAGGCTCAAAGAGTCGGGCGGTAACCTCTTTTCCCATTCCCCGACCCGTGTCTTGCACAAGCAGCGCCACTTCCTCCTGCCGCACGAGAACCTGCAGCGTCAAAGTCCCGCCTGGGCTCATCGATTCCAAGGCGTTGAGCACAAGATTGAGAACTGCTTGTTCAAGTTGCGAGCGATCACCTCGAATCTCAACTGGACCCGCAGATGGAAGTTTTAAGAGTAAACGAATCCCACCCAAGGAAAGCTTACTCCGAGTCAAAAGGGCGACCTCACTTATAATTTCCGCCGCGTTGACCGCCCCAATCAGCGGATCTGCTGAGCGAGCGAAATTAAGGATCCGATCAAGAATGCTATTCATTTGCCCAAGCTTGATTTCAATCAGACTCAAATCCTTCACTTGTTCTGGACTGGGTTGGAGTCCGCGAATTGCGGTATGCCAAAGCATTCGGATCACCGCCAAAGGATTGCGAACCTCATGAGCTACCTCAGCCGCGAGCATCCCCAAGGAAGAAAGCCTCTCACGGCCCCGCAGTTCTTCTTCCGTCTGATCGAGGCGCGCGGCGAGCTTGGCCCGCTTGAGGGCTGCCGCTGCCAATCCCGCCAGGCCTTCGATAAGACGAATTTCCGCATCGGAAAATCGCCGCGATGCTTTTGTTCCAACACAAAGAACACCGACCGCTTGGTTTTTTTCAGCCAAAGGAACAGCCAAAAAGGAGGTGATTCCTTCCTGTCGAATCAGTTCCATGTGCGGATCTTGTGGGCTCTCCGCAACTGTGCTGACCGTGAAAGGTCGGCGCCGACGCACGACATATCCTAAGACTGTTTCAAAAGTCGAAAGAGCAGGTTGCGCCTGGTAACGACGCGATCCGCCATGGGATAATTCCAGCCTTAACTCTTGCGAGGCGGATTCCAATAAAAAGAGGGAGGCTAAATTTGCTCCGCAGAGACGCGCCGACTCCTGCGTCACTCGCCGAAGAATGGCCGCCGCGGTCTCCTCTGCCCCAATGGCAGCGCCAACCTCCGCCAGTACTGCGGCTCGTTGGCTCTCTTCACGTGTCCCGGCCACCCGCCATGCCAAACTGAGCCAACCCGCCGCCTCCTGAGCAAATGCCGCCAAGATGCTTTCTTGTCCTACTTGAAAATACTTTTTCTTGCGAGTTCCCACGACCAACACCCCGAGAAGATTATCTCCTTCGCTCATTGGAGCGGCCATCTCACTACCGCCCCGACCTAACCCGCCTGGTATTTTCTGCAAATCAGCTCGGGCAGCGGTCCCGCGACTGGCGACCCATCCGACAACTCCCTCTCCTAGGCGCAGTCGTTTTTTCCTGACGGCCACAGCTACCCCCACCGCGACCTCAATTTCCAAGTCTCCATGAGTGGGATTCAGAATGTAAAGAGCCGCTCTCTCAACTTTAAATTTCTTTTTCAGGCAGGCTAGAATTCGATTCGCCAGTTTTCCAGGGTCCTTTAAATCTTTTGGGCAAATCCCCAGTGAATGAGGGCCACCCCTCATCGACTCACCCCTTCTTTCAATCGTTGCAACAAACGGGACTGCCGAGCGGGATCAGTAATTGGATGGCCCTCTCCATCCACCAGGATAAATGTGTCCAAGGCGGCCCCTTTTTCAGTGGTGATTCGCGCTCCTGAAATATGCATTCCTTCGTCCGAGATCACGTTGGTCAGAGTGTGAAGTAAACCAACACGATCTGGAGCCTCAACGTGCATCAACGTCCGTCCTGGCTCACTTTCTAGATCCCAGCGCAGACTTGTGGGAAACTCCGCTTCTCCTAATGCTTTCTGCCAAAGAGTAGGGCCGTGCCCTGCCAAACGCATGGCGAGATCGTCTTCCGTTTTCCGCAAGGACTCTGTCAGAACTCTTTCGAAAGCATCTCGATCCACACGATGACTGACTGGTTCCATGCGATCGCTGCAGACTCGGAAGGTATCGATGACCACATCATCCTGCCGCGTAAAGATATTCGCGCTCAGAATATTCAGCCCAGCCACCGCAAAACTGCCAGCGATCTTGCTGAAAAGTTTTTCTCGATTCCAGGTAACCACCAAAACCTCGGTATGACCTTCTTCGGGACGATCCGTCCACTCTACCAATGGAACGAGGGCATCTTGCCCTGAAACCCGCTGGGCAAGAAAGTTATGAATCGCCTGAATATGTCGTGCCACCAATTCCGCAGGGCACTGCCGAAGATAGGACGGTCCCATCTGCTCGAGATGTTTCTGACCTTCCTCTTGTGAGAACTGATCCGCCAAGATTGTCTTCACCTGCTCCATTCGACCGAGACGCTTTTTCTCCTCTGCCAAAAGAAACTCTTCCTCTCCTCCCAGCATACGTTGGGTCCGCCGATAAAGATCCCAGACCAAAAGCTCCCTCCAGCTCGACCAGTTGTTTCGACCCGCGACTGCACGTACATCGGCAGCCGAAATCAGCATGAGTAGAGAAAGTTTTTCCTCGTCTTGCACAATCCGTGCTAAAGCTCGAATCGTTTCTGGCTCATCCAGATTTTTTCGCGCAAATGCACCCAAGGTCATATGGTGATCGACAAGAAAGGTCATCAGTTTCAGTTCGCGCCCCCAGAAATGAAATCGGCGCGCCACCAAAGCTGCGTTGGCTGCGCCTGCTTCTTCGTGGTTTCGGCTTAGCTCAGCCTTGCCCGTATCGTGAAGCAAAACCGCCAAGGCGAGAATCTCGGGGGATTCCACCTTGGCGTAAAGATCTGCGTATTTTCGTAGATCAGGCTCTGTCGAGCCAAGCATCGCATCCAGTTGTTCCAGACAAACTAAAGTGTGTTCGTCCGCAGTGTAGCGGTGAAAGAATTCGTGCTGCACAAGACAGGTCAAAGGTGCAAATTCTGGAATCATTAGACCAAGAACTCCGTGTTCATGCATCAGTCGAAGAATCCTGGCAACTTTCCCTTTCTGACGAAGAATATGCAAAAAGGTTTCCTGCACCTCCTTTTCTTGGGTTAGCTCTGCCGTGATCAGGCCAATGTTGGCCCGCAGAAGTGAACTCAGTTCGCTACTTGGGACGGATCCTTGGTCTTGCAGAATACGGAATATTCGAATCAGTCGGGTTGGGTCTTGCACGAAGACTTGCGGGTTTTCCGCACCTAACTCTGCCCCGACAAGAACAAAACCGTCCACCGCCCGACGAGTCCCCTGCCATCCCGCAAAGAAGGACCAAAGACCTCGGGGTTTGCCCATGCGCTGCTGGCAGAGACGAGTTGAGGTTGAGTTACAAATCAGATGAATCGCTCGCATGTGGCCGTAAACCTCTCGCATCAACGCCTCACTTTTTCGTAAAATATTAGGCTGCGGGTAACCCATCGCTTCAGCTAATTCCCCCTGATACCGAAGGGTGAGAATATCTCCAGGTCCGCCTTGGAGCTGGTGCAGCCAATCTCGCAGGGTCATAAGAAATTCGAACGCTTTCTCAGCTTGAACAACTTCCGCTGATCCCAACCAACCTTTCTTCCCGAGTTCTTCAAGCGTAGCCCCCTCTTCGGTCACCCTCCCCACCCAACGAAGATTATGAAAATCTCTCAGCCCACCCACCCCGGATTTTAAATTGGGTTCTTGCATGAAAAGAGTTCCTCCCTCTTTCTCATGACGCGCACTTTGATTTTGCAACCGCCACGCCAAGTAACCCTCTACATTATGCCTAAGGCTACGCCGCAGGTATTCTGCTTGGCTTTTTTCCCAAAGAGTAATGGACCCCACTAAATATCGTGCATCGATCAATGCCGTCTTTATCATTGGCTCCGCCTCCGCACGGTCGATTGTTTCGGATATGGTTCGGCAAGCGTGCCCAACTTTGCATCCCATATCCCAAAGCCCATAGAGCACCCGCTTGACCACTTCCTCCGCAGCCCGGTTGGATGTTCCTTCCCGGATGAAAACGAGATCAATATCGCTCGCTGGACTCATCTCCTCACGACCAAAACCGCCCACAGCTCCCAGAACCAGCCCGTCGCCACAATCTGCACCCCCCCCGCATTCCCAAAGGCGGACAAGCACCGCGGAGAGCATCGCTGCCCTCTCGTGAGCTAAAACCAATCCGGACGCGCCTGCATGGGATTTCTCCGCCAGTCGCTTCTCCGCTTCCTGCAATTCTTGGCGGACCGGACCCATTTCTCCCTGTCTGGGAAGCCCACCCTTCCCACTCTGCTTATTTTCTGCAAGAGAGGGCAGGGCTGAATCGGAGCTCAAATCCGAGGTCACTCCAGGAGCTGTTCCGTCGCGGAATTGAAGATTTTGTAGTCTTCGACATTTGCGTTCGGGTCTGCCTTGAAGCTGAACTGACCCGTCGAGCGACGCTGCAACTGAGCCAAAAGCTCATCGTCCTCCGTACGTAAGCGGTTCAGCACATTAGGATTCACTACCACCCGAATTTCAGGCACATCAGGATGCATGCGGAAAATTCGACTAATCTCACGCTGAATTTCAACACTCATCGTCTCAAGCGACTTGACCATTCCCTTCCCACGGCAACAAGGGCACTCCATCGTGACCGCTTTTCGGATACTTTCCTGAACTCGTTGCCGCGTCATCTCGAGCAAGCCCAATTGAGAAATGGGCAAGGTGTTCGTCCGTGCCCGATCCCGTCGCAAGCACTGCTTGAACTTTTCGTAGACAGCAATCTGATCTCGGCGGGCACGCATATCAATGAAGTCGACCACGATAATGCCGCCTAAGTTTCTCAACCTTAACTGCCGGGCCGCTTCCTCAGCCGCTTCTAGGTTCGTGCGCAGGATAGTATCGTCGTGATCCTTGCCCCCGCGCGACTTGCCAGTATTCACGTCGATCGAGACCAGAGCTTCCGTTTCATCCACCACTAAGTAGGCGCCAGATTTCAGCCAAATCTGTCGACGGAAGGCATTTTCAATTTGCCGATTTACACCGTACGCCTCGAACAATGGCTCTGGAGCCAGATGCCTTTTCACTTTGCGCAGGGAGCGCTTCGAAATCGCACCGACAATTTCACGGACGCGCTTTTCGGCGTCCTCATTATCCACGAGCACTTCGTCGACTTCTTCTGTAAGAAAATCACGCACCGCCCGCTCAACCAAATCAGGCTCTTCCAAAAGAACCGCAGGGGCGTTTTTAGTTTTCATGCCCTCCTCCACCTTGCGCCACTGCTCCAAGAGAAGGGCTAGATCGCGAACAAAGTAGCGGGCCTGAAGTCCCTCTCCATTGGTTCGCAGAATCACCCCCATTCCTTCGGGAACGTCCAGCTCTTGCAAGATTTTCCGTAGTCGGGAACGCTCAGCAGGATCCTCAATCTTCCTCGAGACTCCGCTCATTTCTCCAAATGGCATCAGCACGAGATAACGTCCGGGTAAACTAAGATTGGTCGTGACGCGTGCTCCCTTCGTGCCAATCGGACCTTTATTCACCTGAACAATGACTTCCGCACCAGCGGGGTAAAGTCGCGGAATATCGTTACTCGTAATTCTTGGTTTCCGACCGCGACTGCCTCGACGTTCAACCGCTTCAATCTGCTCATCCATCGCCGCTGGCACCGCATCCCAGAAGTGCAGGAAGCCGTTCTTCTCCAGGCCAATATCGACAAAGAGAGCTTTGAGCGAAGGCTCTACGTTGTGCACGCGAGCTTTGTAGATGCTCCCCGATATGCTCCGATCCCCATCGCGCTCTATGGAGAACTCTTCCACCACTCCTCCCTCAAGGAGCGCGACACGTTTTTCTAAAGGTTCGACCGAAAGAAGCAGACTACGCCGCTCCTCCCTTGCTTTTACGCCGAAGATTCGTTTAATGGTTTCCAATATCATAGTTATGTTTCCTTTCCTGGGGGCGCGTTTGAGTTTCAACCCAACTGCCGCTGCCTCCAGATGCTTTGCATCAATCCCATCGCGGCCATACACACAGCCAAGAAGGTTCCCCCGTAACTTACGAAAGGAAGGGGAATGCCGGTGATCGGTACCACCTTAATTGTCATTCCCACATTAATGAAAAAGTGCGTGAAAAGCATTCCCAAAATCCCGCCCGCCAGAAGCCTCCCCGGGAAGTCCGCTGCATGCCATCCGATCCACGCGATACAAAGAAGCAATCCTGCCTGCCCCAGAATGAGAGCCGCCCCCCCGAAAAAGCCCCACTCTTCGCCCAGTACGGAAAAAATAAAATCATTGTAGGCAATATTTTTAGGCAAGAATCCGTAGAGGTTCTGATCGCCCCGTAAATATCCTTTCCCACTGACTCCCCCCGAGCCAATGGCAATGATCGATTGGCGAATCGTCCAACCCGCACCCAAGGGATCCAAGTTCGGATCAAAAAAGGTTCGTATCCGATTATTTTGATAAGTCTTCAGGAAAGGCAGCTCTTTGCCCATCTGACCCACATAAATATAAATTGCTAAGACCGCCGCCAAGCCAACGCCCGCAGGAATCAGGAGGTATCGCAATCGGGTGCCCCCCGCAAAAAGGAGACCGAAACACATCGGCATAAAAACCGCGGCCGAACCCAAATCAGGTTGTCGCAGAATAAGAATCACTGGAATCAGGGCTAGCCCGACAAGAGCTAGAACAGTACGAAACTGCTCCATCCGCTCCCGGAGTGAAACTAAGAGCGCACATGCTCCTGCGAGAAAAGCCAATTTCATCACTTCGGCAGGCTGAAACCCAACTGGACCCAATCGAATCCAACTCTTCGCACCATTTACCTCTCGCCCGAAGGCTAGAACCAAGAGTAAGAGAAACAGACCTGCCGCAAACCAAAACCACCCTTGAGCTACCCAACGGTGATAATCAGAAAAAGAGAGCAGAAAAAAACAAACCAGGCCTAGTCCCACCCATGCCGCCTGTTGAATGGCGGCATTGCGCAGATCTGCCGACTCGCTGGTGTGTGTCGCGCTATAGATGACCATTACCCCAAACGCGCACAACCCCGTCATTAAAAATAAACTGGGCCAGTGCAAGCCTCTCCATCTTCGATTTTGGGCCATCATCGCCTCCTTAATCCACGACCCGCTCCGCCCCCGAAGCCTTCGTCCAGCCAGTTAAATAAGCCTCCCAATCCTCCGCTATTATCATCATCAGTGCTACCAGGAGGAGCGTAGGACCCATCCGAGGCCGTCACCCCGTGAAAATGACCCATGACCGGAGCTTGGTAGACCATTTGTGGGAGCACTCCTTTTTCCATATCAAAAAGTTTAGCTAAGATTTCCGATGCCAATGGAGCACAGGTCGATCCTCCAGAAACTCCACCCTCAACCATCACGATGACCACGTACTGGGGTGCCTTCAGCGGGGCAAAGCCAGTGAACCAAGTTCGTGTGTCTTTGACGGTGCTCCCTCCAATCTGAGTGACGAATTGGGCTGAACCCGTTTTTCCTGCAACTTCCACATCTTTGACCGCAGCATTTTTTCCCGTGCCTTCCGTGACGACCGCACGTAATCCCTCACGAACGGCCGCGAGGTTTTCTGGTTTTACTCCTAGATCACCTCGCTTGCTCGCAACTGCAAATTCCTTAGTGGCTTGTGTTCCTTGCTCCGTTGTTTTGCCGATGCCTTGAACCAACCGAGGCCGATACACCGTGCCGCCATTCGCCACAGCAGAAACCATTCCCGCCATTTGCAAAGGCGTCACTCGAACAAATCCCTGACCGATGGAAGTGTTGGCTGTGTGTCCATCGCTCCACTTTTCCACCGCAGGGGGCGTGGGACGGGGGCTGGGTCTTCCCGCAGCCACCCACGCTTCAATCTTCGTTTTATAACTTTTTTTTCGCTCGGCCATCCGATTCTCCATCCACTCCCGCCCAGGCATCGTTCCAGGATCTTCCCCCGCCAAAATAGGTTTTTCTTCCGCATCCACCAGCATCCGCTGCCCAAACCCAATCCGTCGCCCCATCTCACTCATCGATTCGATGCCCGTGCGAACGCCGAGTTGATAAAAGAAAGTGTTACAAGACATCGCCAGTCCACGCTTCAAAGAAATATCTCCTTGGCCGTCTGGATTCCAGTCGTGCCAAGTTCTCCCTGCCATTTCGATGGCACCTGGGCTGTGAATAATCGTCTGCGGGGTGAAATTTGCTTTTGGATTCTCCAGCGCCGCCAAGGAGGTAAGAGTCTTAAATGTCGATCCAGGAGCATAGGCCCCCAAAGCTCGATTGAGCATCGGCTTGGTCTCGTCGCTCATCAGCCGTTTCCAATCGGTCGACTTTCCTGTCCCTCCTGGAACAAAACTATTGGGGTCGAAATTCGGGACCGAGGCCATCGCCAAGATATCCCCCGAATTTGGATCCATCACCACACAGGCCCCACGACCCACGCGACGCATAACTCCCTCGACGATCGTCTGCGCCCGAGCGTCGATCGTTAGGTATACATTTTGCCCAGGAACAGGAGCTTGAAATCCCTGCTCCTCTAGGATGAACCCGAGATTATTTTTTTTCAGAATCTTTCCGCCTGGCTTTCCCTCAAGATCCACATCAAAAGCTTTTTCCACACCATCCTTGCCCACCACTTCAGGCTGGAAAGTTTCCAAAGTCTGCTCTTCGGGGGCTCCAATAAATCCCAAGACGTGCGCCGCCAATGCTCCATAGGGATACCAGCGGACCGGTCGCGCCGCTTCTTGGACCCCAGGGATACGTGGATCCCTCTCCGCCATCCGCGAGAGGGTGGCAAAATCAATCTGGGTGGCCAACTGGAAGGGAGTGTTCGGTCTCTGCTGAGCATGCCTTCGCAGTTCCTCCGGAACATAATTCGACTGAATCCCAAGATTGCGCAGAGGCTCCAAAGCGGTCTCCTCAATGATCTTTTCAATGTCGACCTGTTTTTGTCGGCGCTTCTTTTCTCCCAACCCCACTTCCACGCTTTTCATTGGTAAACGACCCCGATGGGCTCGGGCATAGTTTCCGGTCAGTTCGCGCACGTAGAGATCGACATCATAACGAGCCCGGTTTTCCGCAAGGGGAACTCCGTTTCGATCTAGGATAAGACCCCGAGGAGGCGGAAGCAGGATCGGAATGGTGGTTTGGTTAAGTAGCGTTTGCGCGTGCTTTTCACCCTCAAGAACCTGGACTACGAAAAGTCGCTGAAGCAGAACGCAGGCTGCTAAGACTACAAAGATCATGGCCACGCCCATTCTCACTGGGACGTTCGCTTTGGGTCGGACCAGAAGCATTAGCGCCCCCTCCCGACCATCCGCACGTGGGTAGGGCGAGCGCCCGTTTCCAAACACCAACCTAGTGCGACAGAAGCAAGGCCATTAACGAAACTGGCCAGCACCAAAGAAATACTTAGAGCAAACGGCCAGCTCCATTGCCGGACTTCCAGTCCGTGCAAGACTCGATCGGCAACAAAGTAGGTAACTGCGGCGAGAATCGATCCGACCACCTGCTCCGCTGCGGAAGCACCCACCCACCAACCCCGTTGGGTGTAAACCAAAGTGGTCATGCCCCCAATCAAAAGCACATGATGTCCCAACGCAGAAAAAGTGGTCACATCCCAAAAAAGACCCATGCCCAACGCCCAAACTACCAAGACCCAAGGCGATAAAATTAGACCCGCCTGGATCGTGACCGCCGCTAGAAGATTTGTCGTCAGCGCCCACAGCCCGGTGGCTTCTGGCCCGACTGCACGGATAGACCACGCTCCCACCGCCAACAGAATCAGCCTGCCAATGTTCTTGTTCATTTCTTAGCGGGAGCTCCGCCCGTAAGAATAAACATTTCTCGCAAATCATTAAGCTCTGCTGCCGGCGTCACCTTGCCCTCACGATAAAGTCCCGAGTTTTTTTCCGAAGTTAGCGAGGGAGCCTCCGTCACCGTGCCCACCAAAAGATTGGGCGGAAAAGTACCACCTAATCCAGTAGTCAGGACCCTCTCGCCCACGGAAAATTTCGATTCGCGAGTGACAAAGGTCATCCGACAAAGTGGACTTCCCCCATTTAGTGGGGTGTCCCCTAATAAAATTCCTCGTGCCCCCGCACTTTCTGTCAGCACGCTCACCTTGCAATTCTCATCGGAAAGAAGCATGACTCGAGTCGTCGATCGTCCGACCGTCCCTGTTTTGCCCACCACGCCACGAGGGGTTACGACGGGTTGATCCTGTGCCAGATTAGGATCATCATTCCAGCCTCGGTCAACTAAGACAGAGTTCCACCAGTTGGATGCATCTCGCTCGATCACCCGACACGCGAGTAGACGGAACGCCTGCTGATCGCGGAAGGCGAGCATTTCTCGAAAGCGGTCGTTCTCGGTGCGCAGATAATCCATCTGCCGAATTTCTGTCTGCAAACGAACATTCTCTGCCCGCAGATTTCGGTTTTCTTCCTCAAGGACATCGAACTGTCGCAAGCTCGATCGAAATTCGGTCCAACGATTTTTTACACCGCCCCAAACTCGAGCCAAAGGCGAGATTGTTTCAAGAGTTACACGCTCCGTCCATCGACTGGTGGCCGGCGCAAAGAAAATCACTAGAACAGCAAGGGCCAAGGCAACGCCAGCACTCGCAAAAACCCACGGTCGCGACATGTTTACTATTTTGGAAAGAGGAGGTCAGGCTGGACAGAGTCCGCCGCGGCTTATCCGCGGCCGTTGGCCATCGTCAACTTCGTCAAAAACTCCAGTTCATCGAGCACTTTACCTGTGCCTTCGACTACCGCGCTGAGGGGGTCCTCCGCCACATGAATGGGCAGACCCGTTTCCTCACTAAGCAGCCGATCAAAACCTCGCAAGAGGGCTCCGCCTCCAGCCAATACGACCCCACGCTCCACCAGATCGCTGGAGAGTTCAGGCGGGCATCGTTCTAAAGTAAGTCGGACACTTTCCAAAATAATCTGCACCGGCTCGAGCAGGGCCTCACGCACTTCCTGCGAAGTCAGGGTTAGCGTCTTGGGCAAGCCAGCCACTAAATCCCGCCCGCGCACTTCCATAGTGATCTCTTTTTCCAAAGGATAGACCGAACCAATTTTGATCTTAATATCCTCCGCCGTCCGCTCCCCAATCATGAGATTATAGGCCCGCTTCAAATAATTGATAATCGCCTCGTCTAACTCATCGCCCGCCACGCGCACACTCCGACTAAAGACGATTCCCCCGAGGGAAATAATCGCCATCTCGGTCGTGCCCCCGCCGATATCGATAATCATGTTGCCCGAGGCATCTTGCACTGGCAGCCCTACCCCAATCGCCGCGGCCAAGGGCTCCTCAATTAAACGCACACTACGCGCACCCGCATGGGCGGCCGATTCACAAACCGCACGCCTCTCCACCTCTGTAATCCCCGAGGGAACGGCAATGACTAAACGAGGACGAGGGCGCCACCGATTTTGCGATTTGGACGCTTTTTCAATAAAACATTTCAACATCGCCTCGGTAACCTCAAAATCACTAATCACCCCGTCCTTCAGGGGTCGCACCGCAATAATCGAACCAGGGGTTCTCCCCAACATCCGCTTCGCCTCATCACCCACCGCTAAAACCCGCCGCGTGGCCTGATCCATCGCAACCACCGAGGGCTCACGTAGAACCACCCCCTTACCACGGACATAGACCAGCGTATTGGCCGTGCCCAAGTCCACGCCCATATCGTTCTCCAAAAAGGGAAAGAGCTTACTCAACATAAATAAGTAAAAACTAATCTCCACCTACTTTCTCTTCCCGTCAATACGCAAAACTCCTCCTCCCCCTACCCTTTTCTCCCTTCCAGTGTACACTCCAGCATGGATTTGCCAGAGCAGGTGGGGATCATGGTTCTACCCCAAACCGTCTTTTTTCCCCACCACCTTCTGCCCCTTCACATTTTCGAACCCCGCTACCGTACCATGCTGCAAAGTGCCCTTGAGGGCCCGCGGATGTTTGCCATCGCCATGAATCCCCAAAAAACCGATCCCCACACCCGCACCACACGAGTTGGAAGCCTCGGTCTAATCCGTTCCTGCGTTCTCCAAGCAGACGGCACCTCCAACTTAGTTTTACAGGGAATCGCCCGTGTTCGCCTCGATCACCTCGTGCAAACTCAACCCTATCTCATCGCCACCCCCGAACCCCTCGACGATCCAGAGAAGACTAGTGCCACCACCACCGTTATTCGTGAAGCTCTTCATGCTAAAATTCTGGAAAAAGTTGAGAAATTTAACGATCCCGCGCTCCCCTCCCTCCAAGAAGTAAAAAGTTTTCTACAACACCTCGACGATCTCCACTCCTTTGTTGACTTACTATCCGGCTGCTTTATTCGCGATCCGCTTCAACGCCAAAAGCTTTTAGAGGAAGTGTCCCTCACCAAACGCCTCCGCCTCCTGCTTGATCTTCTCTCCCATTGAACAACTTACAAAGAATATTTTGCCATCTGTTTGACACGCATCTTTTTTAGACGTATATATATCCCTTAATGGGTATTTTTAAGCACTTTATTGTATAAGGGAGAGACAATAGCTCGATATCCAAGCCAACTGGCGGGTCTCTATCATTCATGAAAATAACTGCCTAGCAGATACTTAAATGGTGAATGATGCACAAAATACAGTTTACGACAATTTTCCCAATAAAATTTTTAATTTTTCTGCTAAATAATAATTATTTGAGAAACAAAATGATAGAGTTTGCATCTAAAACTTCTTTGCCTTATAATATTTACCAAAAGTATAACATGTCAGCCCTCTCAAGCTAATTCAATGGCAATGACCCCCACCTCTGCGGATGTTTCGGAAAATGTATCCGCCCCCGCCCGTAGATTGATAGCATGGAAACACTCTCCCCTGATTGTCGGCACCATTTCCACAAACGCTGGTCTCTCCTATCTGATCGAAGCCCCCCAAGGGATTGATCTGGTTGAAGTCCGCCTTGATCTCCTTCTTGCCAACGGCGTGGCTCCAAAGGTAATTCAACAGGCCCTCGCCCAACGTTCTGTCCCCGCTCTGTTAACTCTCCGTACTCGCGACGAGGGAGGCGCCTTTAACTGGCGCTCTCGCCAACGCGTTCTCTTTTTTATGGCCTTCATTCGCTTCGTCGATGCCGTGGATTTAGAATTAACCAATCTGCCTCGCCTCCCCCGTGTTTTGCGTGCCGTCCGCCTATCCAAGCGGGATCTGATCGTCTCTTCCCACTCGCTGAGAAGAAAACTTACACCCCTGCGACTCCGCCGGCTCCTCAGCCAGTTCCGAAAAACGCGTGCCTCTTTGTACAAAATTGTCGGTCTCGCTCGTCATCGTCGCGATCTCCGCGCATTGGCCGAACCCTTGCTCACCCACTCCCACATGCGTCTCGCCATCATGGCTACTGGCCCACTCGCCACCGCTTCGCGCCTCTCTCTCCCCGCCTTAGGATCACGCCTAGTGTATGTTCACCTCGACGGAGCTACCGCCCCGGGCCAACCCAGCCACGAAGACACCTATTCGTTTCCCCAACTCCGCCCTATTTTTTCTCCTAAATAAGCCCAGGCTCTAGCTTAATTAACACTGCGCTTTGGCCGAAGCGCCCCAGGCACTGAGTTTTCCACCTTGCCTACGCTGGTCGATACAACGGGAAAACCACCCATTCCAGCCCCGCCTCTTCCTATAAATCCTACGAAAAGTCCGTGTAGCCCCAGAAAAACAAAAATCAAAGCCGCCAAACTAGAGCCCCGCTGCGCTTGCCCAAGCCTCGCCTGTAAGGCGGACTGCTCCTTTCCTTTTTCCTCTTCCCATGCTTTTTCGCGCCGCTCGATCTCCTCTATGAGCTGACTCCGCTCCTCACGACACTCTGCCAAATGGCGGGTCCGTTCCTGCTTTTTATTTTCCAGCTCGCGCCGGCGCGAGTCGGTCATCCCTTCGGATATTTCAGAGCTCCCGGCCATCTCCCTTTCAATTTGGGCCATCCTCCCCTCAACCCCCCGCAAACGATCGCGCACCGCCCAGACCTTTTCTCCCTCCAACTCCGATCCCTTTTCCATCGCAAATTCTTTTCCAAGCGGAACCGAAGCCAATCCATACACCGCCGCCGCCACGAGAAATCCAAGATTCAAAAACTGAAAACCCGCCACCCGGACGATACTTTTTCGTGCAGGCAGCGGACCGCGTAGAAAAAAAAGACCCAGTAAAACCAAAGGAGCTAGCTGAGTCATCCCCTCCCGATTCGCCAGAAGTTGGTCCTTTGCCGCTAGCAGGCCCCCAACCTCCCCTAGCCTCCAGCCCGCCAAAGCAAGCAAAGCCAGACCCGTTGTCCGGAATAAAAAACCACGATCTCCTCCCTCAACCATCCCTCCATCTTGCCACCCTCCCTCGCGTTCCTCGAACAAAAAGATTGGCCAACTCTAATCTATTCTTTCCCCTATCGCGTCTCTCTTGACCCCCTCCGCGGCTCAGTTTAAAGATGACACTCGTATGCGTGAAAAGTCTTTTGCCCAAGGCGAGATCATCTTCCGCGAAGGAGAATCAGGCGCCGAGGCCTTTCGGATTCTAGAAGGCCGTATCGAAATCTCCATTCACATCGATGGCCAGGGTGATGCCCCCCTCGGTCATCTTCTTCCTGGGGATATCTTTGGCGAAATGGCCCTCCTCGATGATAAACCCCGCTCCGCTTCCGCCCGCGCCCTTGAACCTACCCGCCTTCACCTCATGAACGGGGAGGAGTTTAACGAATTGTTCCTTAGTGATCCCAGCGTCCTCGCCCCT
>CAJBOM010000023.1 GCA_903956835.1 uncultured Verrucomicrobiota bacterium | reverse complement strand
GGGATTAGCGGAGGCGATTGCAAGGCAAGCCACGAAGGGAACCCACTTTGCGGCTCAGACACGCTTGGAAATTGAGGTGGCGGAGCGCCTTTGTGAAATGATTCCTTCGGTCGAAGCCGTTCGCATGAATAACTCTGCTACGGAAGCTGCTGGGGCGGCCTTCCGCTTGGCTCGCGGGCATAGTGGACGCTCCTTGATTCTTAAGTTTGAGGGACATTATCACGGTTGGGGAGATGAGGGATTGGTAGGATTTGGGGCTTCTCCGACTCAATGGGGACCTGAAGATGAACCTGCGCGGTTCCATCCCAGCGAGGGGGTGATTTCTGAGGTGCTGAATCAATTTGTCGTGGCGCGATGGAATGATCCTGATCATTTTCGTCGACTAGTTAAGAAGTATCATGGGCAACTCGCGGCCGTGGCTTTCGAGCCCGTTCTTTGCAATACCAGCTGTGTGGAGGCAGTTCCAGGGATGATCGAAGCCATCCGGGAATGTTGCGACGAGGAGGGAATGCTGATGATCGCCGATGAGACGATCACTGGTTTTCGTTTCGGGGCATCCTGTGCTCAGGGCTACTACGGATTTTCTCCCGATCTGACGATCCTCGGAAAAGCGGTCGGCGGAGGCGTACCTTTTGCGGTTCTGGGCGGGCGGCGGGCCGCGATGGCCAAGATTGAAAGTGGTCGCGTGATTCATGCGGGGACTCTGAATGCCAATCCTCTTTGCTTGGCGGCCTCTGCTTGGTGCCTCGATCATATTCGCGCACTCGGGACGTCGCACCCCAAAGAGTTGCAGGAGCAGGGACGACAGTTGATGCGGAATCTTCGCCAAATGGCAGATCGTTACCAGATTCCACTTCGGCCTCAAGGCCCAGGGCAGGTTTTCCATACCTTGATGTTGAAGGCAGGGGCCCCAGAAGGAGACGCCCGCGATCACCGGGATTATATGCTTCGGCATGATGCACCGCGTTGGGCGCACCTGCGGCGGTGTCTTTTGGAGGAGGGAATCCGCGTGGTGGAGCGTGGACTTTGGTTCCTTAGCCTGGCGCATCGGACCGTCGACTTGGAGGAAGCGGTGGTCCGGATCGATCGTGCGATGAAGCGACACAAAGGTGAGTGGAAAAGTATTTGAAAAATAAAAGAATCTTTCTCGCGGGGCTTTATCACGAGACGAATACCTTTGCTCCGGGGCGACTCACCTTGGGCGATTTCCGAGTCTTGAAGGGTGAGCAGATGATGGAGAGTTGTGGTAATGGTTCGCCTTTGGGAACTTTCTTGGAGGAAGCAAAACGACTTCAGTGGGAAGTGGTGCCACTGGTGCAAGTCGTCCATTCCCCTGGTCCAATGGTAGAAGACAGGGTGGTGGAATTCTTTCTCGAGGAGTGTCGGAAAAGCTTGGATTCAGCGGGATCTGTAAGAGGGGATGCACTTTTCCTCGTTCTTCATGGCGCCATGTGTACGGAGAGATGGTCGGATGCGGAGGGGGAGGTCTTAGCACAACTACGGAATATCCCCTCCTTAGCTACGCTACCCATCTATGGGACGTTGGATCTGCATGCGAACTTTACCCAGCGCATGGCGCAATATTCTAACGGACTCCTGACCTACCGAGAGAATCCCCACACCGATGCGGCGGAAACCGCTCGTCGTGCAGCCCAACTTCTCCACCGAGCACTGAAAGACGGAAACCAGCGTCTCACTCGCTTTGTGCCTACAAATATTCTTTGGCCACCGACGGGGACGGGAACAAGCGATGAACCTATGAAAGGATTGGAAAGGCTCGCCCGTCATTTAGAGGAGAAGATGGGTTTTGACGCGGTCAACGTCTTTGCTGGATTCGCCCACGCGGACACTCCAGACACAGGGGTTTCTTTTTCGATTCTTTACGACCCTCATAAAATTACCTCCAGCCAACTTGACTCGGCTGCAGAGCAATTGAGAGCCCTAGCGGAACAGTCGAAAAAAGAAGGGCTTCCCGAAGAGTGGGATCTGGAAGAAGCAATTGTGGACGCGTTGGAAAAGAAGAAGTTTCCAGTCTGTCTAGTGGAACCCGCCGATAATATCGGAGGCGGATCCCCTGGGGACGATACCAGCGTACTTCGGGCGTTGCTCCGTCATGGAATTCGGAGTGCAGGGGTCGTGCTAAATTCCCCCGCCGCGGTTGTCCAGCTTTTGAGCTGTGCACTGGGCAGTGAGCAAGAAGTGACGATCGGTGGGAGGTCTCTTCCTGCGTGCCCTGGACCGCTTCGCCTGCGGGTACGTCTGGTCAGCCGAACGGATGGCAACTTTAGATTGGAGGATCGGCAGAGCCATCAAGCCTCGATGGGAGGCGTAGAGGTGGCCATGGGCCCTTGTGCTTTGGTCGAAGCAGAGGGAATAAGTATCTTACTCACGAGTCGACCGACTGCGCCGATGGATTTAGGACAGTGGCGGAGCCAAGGTTGTGATCCAGAGAAATTTAACTTCCTTGGGATCAAGGCGGCAGTCGCCCACCGGAGAGCATACAATCCGATTGTTCAGGCTAGCTACACAGTCCGGACACCAGGTCCCTCAAGTAGTGATCTTACCTCCTTGTCCTACCAGCTTGTGCGTCGACCGAGTTTCCCCTTGGATGCTTAGTCTATGAATCTACCTATCGAGTATCCGCGCACTCCGCAAACCCCAGTTTCCCATCTGCCCTTTAGCCCGGCTGTTCGGTATGGGGATCTCATTTTTGTTTCTGGGCAAGCCTCGGTAGATCGGACAGGAAAAATCATCTCAGGCACTTTTGAGGAGGAGTTTCGGCGTTCCATGGAGAATCTAATTCAGGTGCTGCACGATGCAGGCAGTGATTTGTCTCATGTGCTGAGCACGCGAAATTATCTGAGAGATCCAGCTCATGGGGCGGAGTATCAGCGACTTTACGCGGAATATTTCAAGCATCCTTACCCAGCTCGGACCACCATCTCTATGTGCCTACCTCCAAGTTTACATTATGAAATCGAGTGCGTCGCGGTTCGGATTGCGTGAGGTTTGGATCTCTGGGTTGTTTCCGTAGGAAAGAGTTTTCAGGTTCGATCGGATGGGGTCAAGGGGTAGTGGTTGGAAGATGGATTCCGAAAGCCTGAGCTATCTTAGTGGAGAAAAGTGACCGCGCTTCCGCTTCGCTCAAGTGAAGCCAGGTAGAAATATTTTGGACGCCCTCGTCTGGGGCTAGGGCAGAACCTGCCAAGGTGCCCGTAATGGGAGAGCGGACGACCCGATCTGGGCCTACTTCCACTTCATGGTGGGCAATGCGAAAGCGGCCATGAGGCGCTCCTGCTGCTGCCATGCAGTCGGTCGTGAACAAGGCTTGTCCATGGGGTTTGGCTCGGAAATAACTCTGCAAGGTTGCGGGCCGAATATGAATACCGTCGGGAATAAAAAAAGCGGTCAATTCATCCCGACAGAGTAGGCGCTGGATAATGTTGTCGTGGCGCGGTAGATCTGCGGGAGTACCGTTTCCCAAGTGGGTGCAAAAAAGTGCGCCAGCGGAGACTGCTGCATCGATATCATTTTCCGATGCGTTGGTGTGTCCCAAAGAGATATGGATGCCTTGCGCACGAGCCAGCTGGATGAAGGAGGCACTTTTTGGCCACTCTGGCGCCAAAGTGATGAGCTTGATGTGGCCATGAGCTGCCTTCTGAAGTCGTTCCAAATCTGCCAAATTAGGAGGACCCATGAAGCGGGGATCGTGGGCACCGCTATATCCGGGTTCTGGAGAAAGCCATGGGCCCTCAATGTGATAGCCGCAGATCGCTGCGGAAAGGATCGGGTTCTTGGCTCGGATGGATTCAAAATTTTCCAACTTACTGCATAAAGAGGGGATGGAGTCTGTAATTAGGGTGAGAAAAAAACGCTGGGTTTCGTGGGAGGCCAGCCCCTCGACCGCGCGAGTAACATCCGTGGCGGTCAAGCCCGGCTGTTGAAAATCGACCCCCGCAAACCCATTGACCTGAATATCGAAAAGACAGGATTTCATTGCCCGAAAAACAGGGGTTGGATATGTCGCTGAAAAAGATTGGTGGTGACGCAGGCGGAAATCTTAGTTTGAGCTTGATCCAATGCGTTCTGGTAACGATCTCCCATTTCGGCCGCCACTTTAAAGCTGACGTGGAGAAGTTGGCGGAAAGAGGGGTTAAATCGCGGTTGGGATGAATCGTGGGCGAGGGTGTCGGCGAAAGTCTGGCCATCCCATTGGTTGACCTTTGCTGGCTGGGGGAGTTTCGAGCGATCGATATCAATGACCGTCGCATAGGGTTGGCTGAGTTCATCGATTCGAGCCAGAGCTTGGATGTAAATTTCCCGGGCCACAGAGAGGCCATCCCTACCCGCTAGAGAAAGACCAATCAACTCCTCCAACCAAGTCGTTCCCGCCGTTTTTAAATGGAGACCCGCGTCGTGTTTGGCCAAAAGAGTATGGATTGGACGGTAGAGCGAGAACTTATCGCTTCCAGAGTGCACACTGATTTTTAGATTGGAGGGCAACCCGAACTCGGCCACGGCCATGCGGATGGCGCTGAGGTCCTGCGCAAATTCGCGAGTGAACTGATCAACGTTCCCCACATAATCCACTCCTTTATTGAAGCGGCCGCTGAATTTCGGAGCGATGGTCTGAAGGCGTACGCCTTCTCCGGCAAGGGCTCCGAGGATGAGGTAAAGATCGAACGGAGATTGAGGAGTCTCCGCTTCATCTGTGGAAACTTCCGCGATGAAGCTATTTTCTCCTTTGGACTTAGCGATGTGGAGGTAGATACGGCCGGCCTCGCGAATGGCGGAAGCGTAAACCGAAAGGAAAGTATCGATCTCGCCCTGGGGGATCGGGTCTGTCTTCCCCAATTCGGGAATCTTCCGGCCTACGATGGATTGAAGAGAGGTTCGCACGGCATTCGTATCCTCGGGAGTCGCTGGTTGCCGGATAAAATCGGCAACGTCGATCGTGTAAAAATCGCAGTGGGGTAGGAAGCGGTCCACCGTCTTGAGCCCTATATGGTCTGCATCGAGGTGATAAGGGCGGGTCCATCCCGCGTTCTGCACCGCCTTTAGAGCGGCAAGCTGGGTATCGGCGGGTCCAGTGCCGATCAGATTGTGTTCCCGGTTGGATTTATTCCAAACGGGGGTGATGGCAACGCCCTTGGAGGCGGCTTGTTGCAGGGCTGCGAGTTGGGCTACGCCTTGTTTTCCAAAGCGGTCGCCCAGTCCGAGGGAAAATTTTTCAAGCGTCATCACAAAAAAAGGATTTTAGGCACGAAAGTTGGGACTTGATGGTCTACGATTGCGTCAGCTGTACTTGAATAAACTAACAGCATGAAGGGCATGGCTAAAGCATTTTTTAATTTTCATCGGTAGGTTGGAATCAGCAGTAGACGCGTCTGGGGCAGGGGCCCCCGATAGAGTGGGCGTCCGTTGGTTTAATCTGTTTCCGCCTTTCGTTGGAAAGAGCGGAAGCCTAAGAATTTGCAGGTGCGAAGGGTGAATTTGTTTAGCGAAGTAAAACCATGGATCAACCAGGTTGACCCGAAAAAACTTTCGAAAATTTCTGCTGATAGAGTGGACAATATAAAGTTGATACTTTGTCCCTTACTCTAAATTGTCAACCGCGTGCTATTGCATGGTGGCAGGGTGAATCATTCGCCTTCGGTTTTTGATCCGAGACGAGGATTGGCAATTACCTTCAAACTCGTTTGCCTAGGCACAGGCATGATTAGAACCGCATTGAAGAAGAAGGTAGCCTCATCGCGTGAGATGGGATCGAGTGGATGTTCGGGTGAAAACCACAAACATAGCGCGATTCGGAACTATCTTTTAGGACGAGTCTTGTCCGGACAACTCTCTGCTGGAGCTAAGGTACCCTCTGAATATGCCTTGGCAAAAAGATTTTCCGCTAACAAAACTACCTGCAATAAGGCTGTTTCTATGTTGGCCTCTGAGGGGTATCTGACAAGAAGGCGGGGGGCGGGTACGTTTGTGTCGGATTCTAGCATTCGCCAGCAAAGACCATGCATCGGAGTTTTGATGAATTTACGAGCAGGTTCCTTTTTCTCCAACCTATTAGTTGGAATTCAAGAGGAAGCCTTTGAGCGGGGATATGGGGTGCAATTTTTTAGTCCCCCTGTCGGGGAGCACGATCCTAATAAATTCCGACATTTCTTGGAGACTGCGGGAGTTAAGGGAATGGTGATCAATCGGCCATTTCACCAGTCGTTTGCAGGAATGGAAAACCTCTATCTCAATACTTCCGTCCCGCACTCTTTGGTGAGTCAGGTTCAGACCGACGATTTTCAGGCTGGTTATCTTTTGGGAAAATATTTCCTAAAAATGGGGCATCGGCAAATTGCATTTATCTCGCAAGATCATAGCCGGAACGATCTTCAACAGCGTGCCGAAGGGTTCCGCAAGGCTCTGGAGGAAGGGAAGGCAACGGATTCCTTGCAGAGGTTTCAAGCCTTTTCAAAAAAGGCCGGTAATTTACATAGCGTTTTGCAGAGAATGCTTAGCGCCGATCATAGAATCACAGGCATAGCCTTTGATTCAGTTTATGTGGCGGGAGAAGCATTCCGTATTCTCAATCATTTGGGGTATCCTGTACCGAATGCTATTTCCATTGCGGGCATAGGTAATTTGGCCCCTGGAGAGCAAACCCTGCAGATTACTACCATCAACCAGTATCCTCTGCTGATGGGGCATACGGCTGCCGAAACCTTGATTAATCAAATTGAGGGGAAACTAAAGCCTTCCTCGCCGATCCTGATTCCTGTCGAATTAATATCTGGGGAGACGGTTAACCGAATCGAACAGCATGGCCCCAAGGGTTAAAAAATGGTGAAGAACCTTTCTCGACTCGTCTGTTTTGGAGACTCGATCACCCAAGCCTGGGCTTTTTCCTATCAGGACGCTTGGCCTGCTCGGCTGCAACGAGGTTTACAAGATAAAGGAAGTCGGATTCTTGTCTATAATCGTGGGGTCAGTGGAGATACCACGGTACAAGCTCTAGACCGGTTTGATGTAAGTATCCGGCCGCATCTTCCGGCTTGGGTTCTCATCTCGTTCGGCATGAATGATTCCAACGTACGTGTCGGACGCAAAACGGCCAGAGTTGGTGTGGAGGAGTATTCGCGGAATCTTGCAGAAATTCTCCGAATGATTCGTGCCGAGGGTGGCGAGGGAATTTTTCTCTGCCTTTACGCTCCTAGTGTAGCGAAACAATCCACCCTCAAAGCGGAGAAGGCTTCGCGGATTCAGCACATGGCGGTTTACCCTGCGTACCGGAAAGCCATGATTTCCTTAGCACGTAAGGAGGGTTGTCCTCTGATCGATATTCCGGCCGGGCTCAAGGCAGTTGGGAAAACGACGTCCAATCTACTTCATCCTGACGGCGTCCATCTGTCGGTGGAAGGGAATCACCTGCTGGCGCGTCTTATCTTACCAACCCTTTTGAAGACCATTTATCGAGTTCAGTAAATCCGTTTTCTAGGTTTCCATGGTGCGACTCATTCACCTGTTGGGGCGGGGCATAAATCATGATTGCGAGCGAGTGAAAACATCCCTCAATTTGAATTCATGAGCAAAAAACCTTCTATCCTATTATTTCTCTCTATCGGGCTTCTGGCTTGCAGTAGCTTTCCTCTCGAGGCTGCGGATAAGCCTTGGTCGGGGGAGTACAAGGGGGATGCTCTTCCTTTGCAGGCGTTTCCTCCGTGGAGTGAGGATGTTCATAATGGAGCCGCGCAAATAGAGATTGCTAAAACGGACAAGGGGAAAGCTTTGCGGGTCGTCATCGGGGACACGAGTCGTCTGGGCTGGCGAATGAGCACTGACTCGATATTCTTTCCTGAAGCTGCTACGCGCATAACGGTTGAGATGAGGGCCCGGATTGTTTCAGGAGACGACTTTCTTCTCGGTCTTGAGCTAAGGAAAGGGGCGGCTGGGATGGCTTCGGTACGAATCAATCAGTTTAGTATCGAGTTGCAAGGAGCGCAGCGGATTCAAATTCCCTACTCCGTGGGTTCCGCGTCTCACCTCTATAAGCTGGTTCTTGCTGATGGGAAGGTAGACCTATTTATTGATGAAGGGAAAAAGCCGTTGGCTACCCTTCTAGTTAGTCCTGCGGTGGGGAAAGGAAGTGGATGGGCGCATTGGATTGAATTCGGTGATTTCGGAACTCTCTCCGGCCAAGGGGTTGTCGAATACGAATTTGTTCGTTGGCGGTGTGAAGGGTTATAAGGAAACTTGTGCCACTGCTGGCTGATCCCGCCTTGGATGTGGTCCGATCCCCCCAAGAGGTAGATCGTTTATTTCCGTGGGTCCGGCAGGATCGTCTTCGAGCTATTCCTCATTTCATTAGTCCTGCTTGGGCCATAGACAAGTCTCGCTTTGATCCAGAAGCCTACGCCGAAGCATGGAAAAAATGCGGGTTCGATTCAGTCACTTTGCTGACCGTGCACCATGATGGCCACTATCTTTACCCATCGCAGTTCACGCGTTGCCAACCGGACCGAGATTATTTCGGGGAGCAGGTGGAAAGTTGTCGGCGCAGAGGTATCCACGTTATTCCGTATTATTCTTTGAGCCTCAATAGTCTGGCAGGCAGTGAACATCCCGAGTGGCGGATTCGCGATGTACAGGACCGGGTTCTTGTCCCGGATCACAGGTATTTCTTTCACTATCACTGGATGTGCCTGAATAGTGGGTTCGGTTCTTTTGCAATTCAGCAAATGGTCGAGTTTTGCGAAAAATACGACTTAGACAGTGTCTGGCTCGACATTCTCTATCTGCCGCCCCTTCCTCCACAAAACCGCGGAACCGAAGGCAAGGAAACATGCTTCTGTTCTTCATGTCATCGGGCTTATTCCGAATGGTATCAAGGAGAGCATCTGATCGAATCCCTCGGAACGACGAGGCATGAGGAGTTCCGGGCTGAAACCTTTCGGAGATTTTTGATCGCCTTAAAGCGTGCCTTGGCCCGGTTGAAACGGCCGATCGCTCTTTCCTTTAATGGGGCAGGAAGAAAAAGACACTTATACTATGATCGGGTGGATGAGCTTTCGGATTGGTTATCCTCAGAGGCTCATCATGCTGAACCGCGAAGCCTATACTCACGACTTTACTCCAACCAAGGGCATGCTTTCGAACTGATGAGTTGTTCGGAGCTAGTTTGGTCCCATAACGTTTCGAAGACCACCTCGCTTCTTGAACTCGAAGCTGCCACCACTCTCTTGCATGGGGGGACTTACACTTTGGGGATTAACCACGCTCCGGATGGCCGCATACAGGATTCAAACTTAGCTCGCTTGCCCGCATGGGCGGATGCGTGTCGCCATCTGGCTGAGCAGGTTAAGGATTCGCATCCCGTTTTCGAGGTGGGGGTGATGCTTGGAAGCCGCATTTCTCAGGAGATGTTGGGGACGGGTTGGTGGGACATTCTAAGCCAAGGCCAGATCCTGCACAGCTATGGACGCGACATCCAAAGTCTCAAAGCTGCGCGGCTAATTCTCATGGCATCCGATGATGTCACCTTGGAGCAAATTCCTGCGTTAGAAGATTTTCTCCGGAAGGGAGGTCAGGTCTATTGTGATGGCCCCATTTCCCCGCGTAGCCCGATCGCCCAGTTCTTGCAAATTCAGGTGTACCCTGCCGACTCGATGGACTGTTATTACCTTCTGCCTAGGACGGCCGAATTAGCCGATGGGCTTCTCTCCGAGGAGCCGGTTTATTTCAGCGGAGCTCAGGCGACGGAGCTTCCCGTAGATGGGTTTGAGGTGCTGGCCGATTTAATTCCTCCCTTCGCCCGTAAAGAGCGTCTGACCGACATTCAAATCGCCCCGAACTTTCCGGCTTTAAAATCTCAAAAGAACTGGGCTCCGGGTCTAATCCGGCGCAAGGTGGGATCTGGTTCCATAGTCGCAGGTGCGCTTCGACTTTTTCATGCCATTGGGGGGGAACTTCGTAATCCGTGGCCCAAGCAGCTGGCGCTCAATTTGGTCCGCAGCCTTTTAGTGGGACAGGCCGTGAAGATTTCTGGGCCCCATTGCTTGGAAGTCGTGGTGACACGCCGTTCTAAGGACGTTCATATCTGGATTTTAAATCAACTCTACGATGCCAGCCGCTGGATTGATGGCCGGGCAGATATCTATGCTTTTGCCCCTATTTTGCTATCGATCGATCCAGTTCGACTGGGTTTGGGTAAACTGGAAGAGGTTGGGGTGGAAGGAGCCGATTTGGTGAAGCAAGCCCAAGGTAGGATGGAAATACGTTTTACGATGAAGGGGGTATGTTCTAGCTTTCGTCTTTTTTCCACGTCCTCCATCGCCTCGTCACCCACTCCTTCCAAGACCGTTCGGGCGAAAAAATAGCACAAAGACAAGGAGGGTGGGTGCTGACCTAGGACAACCATTCAGAGGGGAATGGCTAGCCCACCCGATTTTTCGTTTAGCTTGCCCCTAATGTTGGCAGGGCAACGTCATGAAAATCTTTGATTGGGGCAGGATCTCTGTTGATTAAAAATCAATTTAGTTTTCCTGCCAGAATCTCTGGGGTCCGGACCCCTGGGCGCTGTTCGCCACTTATGATTACGGTTTTTCCCTGCCATTGCACGCATGGGAGCACAGCTCGACCTGCGGGTAGTTCGCCAGAAAAGGTCCATGAATCGGTGGGAATATCGTAGCTTTGGATGGCACTAGGAAAGCCGGGATGTTGGGCTAGCGGTCGGAACTGGGCGAGGGAGCCATCATCGCCGGTCAGAATAAGGAGCCTGCCCGCAAGTACGGGAGCGGGAGTGGGGGCGGCTACCGCTGGTTTGAGCATGGGCGCACGCAGAACCCAACCTTGATCTGAGCGATAACTCCAAATTTCTTTCAGGTAGTTCCGGGATATCTTTCCATTGGGATTCGATTCCAAGCTGGTACCGCCGACAATAAAGAGTGTGCCGTCATGCGTGCCCGCAGTACTGAGGAAGCGTGGTTTTCCTGGGAGGGATGGGATCTCGATCCATCGAGCGGTCGGATTGCTCAGGTCGAGGGTGAAGGCGCGGTTCACGCACTCCAGCTCCCCAGGTTTTTCGTTCCCGCCAACTATATAGAGTGTAGTGCCAACCAAGGCTCCACAGTGGTTGGCTAATGCAATGGGCAGAGGATGCAGGTTTTCAGTCGTGAGCTTGTTCCTTTTCCAGGTTAGGCGAAAGACGTTGCTGTAATGTCTCTGCGAATCGCTGCCTCCGACGCAGAAGATTCCGTCCGTAGTCGTCACGCTTACTCCATATCCGAGTGGCATGGGTAATTGACCCACAGTGCTCCAAGCGCCGTCTGGCTTTTCGAGTGCATAGACGGTGTCATGCCATTTTTTGATGCCGCCATCCCATGGCATTTGATCAGGAAAGTTCGCGCCCCCTGCGACGAGGAGGCAGCCATCCGCAACCCCGGCGAAGGCTCCGGCAAGGCCGAGTTTGCTGGGCAGATCTGGCAAACGCACCCAATCCGATAAGGGAATCGCACCGCCGGGCATCATAAGGCCAAGGCAGGATCCAGTTCCCTCCAGCAAAACCACAACATACGAGGTAGATGAAACGGCCCTTTATACATCGTGCCCTTGGCCCGTGAGGAGAGACTGCCATCGCGGTGAAGATATCCAAACCACTCGCCGTGTTCGGTGTCGGAAAAGTGCTGGAAGCTCCAGTCATGCACGAGGCGGTGCATCTCGGCGTAGCGCGGATTACCTGTCAGTTTCCAGGCAAGGAGCGTAGCGATGATCGCCTCGTTGTGCGGCCACCAGAATTTCATATCGTGCCAGTATTCTTGCACCGGAAGGCCCTTTAAATCCGTAAAGTAAAGAAGGCCACCATGTTCAGAATCCCAACCGCGTGCCCACATACCATCGAGAATCCGTGCGCCCAGCGCGATGAGGCGTGCATCGCTGCGGTGGCGCCCCTCATGCATGATGAACCATGCGCATTCGATGGCATGACCTGGGTTCAGGGTACGCCCGTCGTGATGGTCGAGAATCCCGCCGTCCGGAGCCACGCATTCCATTAACGCGCCGTGATCGGGCTTAAAGAAATCGCGTTCCACCTCGATGATCCAGTGATCGATCCATTCGCTGAAGGTTCGGTCTGAGATCTGGAGATCACCCAAGTTCGTTCGCAGTTCCTGTGCCGTGACGATGCCGATCATGAGAGAGGCGAGGCCTTTCATCGGGCGAGTCGGCTCGAACTTCGGCTGCATCACACCAGGCGTGAAACTATAACGAACGAAAGTTTTAAAGCAGTTCGTCGCATCCTCCGCCGAGCGGGCATCGCCTGTAGCCTTGGCATACGCGGCATACGAGATTGCGGCGAATGCCTCGCTAAAAACATAGCGCCTCATACGGAGGGGTTGACCTTCGCGCGTCACGCTGAAATACATTTTCCCATCGTCTGCGTAGGCATGTTTACGGCTGAAATCCACGCAACTCTTGGCCGCTTCCAGCCACTCGGGACGCTTCGCCACGGTATTGTAAAGGGTCCCGAATATCCATCCCGCCCGCCCTTGAAACCAGATGCTCTTGTCGGTATCCACGACGGACCCATCCCGATCCAGACACGTCATCATTCCGCCGTGTTTGTGGTCCAGACCGTGCCTCAACCAGAAAGGAATGACATCGTTGAGAAGGGTGTCGCGATACTTGGAGGTGAGTAAGCGACACTCGTCGGCGTCGGTCAGATTGCTGGGTGTCGTAATGCTACCATTCTCCTTTGCGTCCGAACTTTGCCGTGGCCGCTGCGCTGAAGGCTTTGCCGGCAATATCGAGCGACTGCAGAATTTCTGAATTGGTTTTTCCGCAGGTATCTTTCGATGCTGGTATGACCGTCTGGCACTCATTGGCATCCATGAAAGAGGCAGCCTCGACGAGTTTTCCCAGATCCTCATCGGGGATGGCGAGGAAGCCATGTTTGTCGGCATGGATCACCTGGCCTGGCTTAACGCGCGTGCCAAAAACCTCCACCTCGCAATTCCATCGCACTGGGACGCCGTAGGCATGGCCCACGCAAAGTCGGCGAGCAAGAGCCTTAAAACCCGCGTTGCACATTTCGTCCAAATCTCGGATGGCTCCGTCGGTGATCGTCCCGACGCATCCCAGAGCGCGATGGGCGCTACTATTCACTTCTCCCCAGAAAGCACCATAGGTATTGGGTTTGTCCAAATCCTGAACGACGACGATTTTCGGACCGGGGATCGAGGCTACATATTCCCGATACTCTCGGGTCGAGTGAGGATTGGTTTTCGTGTGGGCAGCATTCCCAGGTTCGATGACCACGGTCACAGCCCTACCGACCATTGGGCCCATTTGGGGCATAAAATCCTTAGTTTCTTCTAAGTTAAATCCCTGGTGCCCGGCGTCATGCCTAGTGATCTGTTCCCAGCCATTATAAATTGTTGGGGTGTTCCATCGTTTGAGCTTCAAAAGATCGGAATAGGGGAGCGAGGGAGTAGAATTTGACATTACCTGAAATTAATCGTCAGGCTGGTCGAAATCAAACAAGGCACCCAAACCGCGATCGAAGTGGCTCATTCACCTTGAATTCACCAGAGAGGGATCGAACTCGTAAGCTAAGGGGCAGACCCTTTACTTAAGTAGCGATGCGTTCGATGCCTGCCAATATTCTGCTTCCAGCGCTACCTGACCCCGAGGCCCTTTCCGAAGCGGTCCTTTTTGCGTTCGATGATCGCGCTTTCCCTTTTCGTGCCTATGCCGAAGTCCGCCTCTCAAATAGCCGAGCCTCGAGTATCGTGGTACCAGCCGGCCCTCCCGGTTCGCACGATGAGCTGGCGGTTTGCTATGGATGCACTCTCAAGATTGGTGACGTCTTTCACATGTGGTACATGGGCAACAGTGGCCCGCGAACCAATTGGGCCGGCCATGAGCGCAAGGTCTGGCGAATGTCCTATGCCACGAGTCGAGACGGGTTCCATTGGGAAAAACCGGTTCTCGGCTTAGTGGAGTTCAATGGATCCAAAAAGAACAACATTGTGGAATTTCCTGCGATGGATGAGCACATTTGCGCGAATGCGATTCTTCACGATCCCGAAGAAACTGATCCTGCCCGTCGGTTTAAAATGATCTTTGAAGCGGTCACGCCGGATCCAGAAATCCGCAAGAGGCTGGGGAGCAATGTATACTGGGGCGCGGCGTTCAGTTCCGACGGACTTCGATGGACGCTCTCCCCCAAAAATCCGTTGGGTCACAGCTTGGAGATGTCAGGTCTCATAAAACATCGGGGAATGTACTATCTCAACGGGCAGCAGCCTTCATGGCCCCACAGCAAGGTCATGGCTCGTGCCCTCTGTACTTTCGTTTCCTCCGATTTTGACCACTGGTCGCCGATTTCGGCTTTGGGAATGAATCGGGCAGGGGACCAAACGGGTCCCTCTACCTCCGCCAACGTAAATCATGAGAAGGAAGTCCATCTGGGAGCAGCCATGTCGAATCGAGGCAATGTCATTCTTGGTATCTATGGCATGTGGAATGGGCATCCGTCGCGGGATCGCCGCCTGGTCTGCATGGATCTGGGGCTGGAG
>CAJBOM010000022.1 GCA_903956835.1 uncultured Verrucomicrobiota bacterium | reverse complement strand
GCCGGAGAGCTTGACCCCCTCGTGAGCTGTTTCGACGAAGTTATTCTGAACCATCTTTTTAGTATCTTGAGCGGATGCTTCCGGGGCGCTGTCCGCGAGGGACAAGCTGGCCACGGCCACAAGCACGCCGAGAATCCATTTAATATTCTTAATCATTTATCTATATATCTATTGGTTTGTGCTCAAAAGACGACGTGATTGCTGGCCAAGGCGAATCGTCAACCGATCTAACCTGGCCAGCCAGAATCGTTCAATCAATACACCATGAATGTTTTGGAAGGTGTTTAACAACCCTATCCTCGTGCAAGATTTTCATGTGGCGGCAGATATTATTCCCTACCCAGCATGGCAAGGAGCCGACCTTTAACCAATTTTCTTCAACCCCTCCGCAAGCCGGCCCCACAACTCTTCCATCCCCTTCTCCGTCTCATCTCCCATGTGGGAAACGCGGAAGTTGAGCCCCTTCATCTTGCCGTATCCTCCGTCGAAAATCGCCCCGTGGGTTTCCTTGAGCCACGCAATCCACTTGGCCACATCCACCCCACGGGTATTTTTTCCACAGGTCAGGCTGAGCGACTCATATCCTTTCTCAGGAAATACCTCGAATCCGTTCGCCGCCAGCCACGCACGACCCCGATCCGCATTCTTCCGATGGCGCTCATGCCTTTGGACGATTCCCTCTTTCGCAATCTCCGCCAACTTAACCTCCAACGCATAGAGATGGGAAATGGAAGGGGTACAGGGGGTCATATTGCTCTCCGCCTGCTTTCGGAACTCGTGGAAGTCGTAGTAGTACCCGCGGTCTTTAACCCTCTCTGACCGGGCATAGGCGCGCTCACTCACCGAAAACAAGGATGCCCCGGGAGGTAGGGCTAGAGCCTTCTGCGTCCCACAAAGCATCACATCCAAACCCCAATCATCAAAAGGAATCGGCATCACGCTAAATGACGACACGGTGTCGGTAATCAGCATCACATCTGGAAATTTCGATCGGACTAGCTTAGCAATCTCCGCCAGCGGGCTCAAAACACCTGTGGAAGTCTCATGATGAATCAGGGTCAACGCATCATACCCTCCCTTAGAAAGTTCCTTTTCAATCATCTCAGGCTTAATCGCCTGCCCCCACTCCACCTGCACCTTACCCGCTTCCTTCCCGCACTTCAGCGCCACATCAAACCACTTATCGGAAAAAGCCCCGTTCATACAAACCAACACCTTTTTCTGGACTAAGTTACGAATCGCCGCCTCCATCACTGACCACGCCGAGCCCGTTCCCAAAAATACCGGTTGAGACGTTTGAAACAGTTGCCGCAACCCAGGCTGCACCCGCGAGTACAAGTCTTGAAACCCCTTTCCTCGGTGCCCAATCATCGAGCCAGCAAAGGCTTGCAAAACTGAAGGTGCGATTTCGACCGGTCCAGGGATATATAATTTGATGTGTGCCATGTTTAGGGTAGATAGAGGAACTATGAATTTTCGCAAACTTATCCTTTTCGCACTCCCTAGTTGCCTGTTCATTCTCCCCCTCTCCGCCCAAGTCAACTCCAGGAACCCCGCCAACAGCCCAGACTTCCAAACCACGGCGGATGATGAAGAACAAGATTCGTCGTCCAAAAAACAAACACCCAGCACCCCTTCCGCTAGTGTCCCTGTCCCCACACCCGTGGCTACCCCCGTCGTAATTCCCGCACCCGCCCCGGCTGAAAATCTAACCGCAGATCAAATCATCCAAAACGCCATCCGCCGCGACGAAGAACTGCGGGATCTCCGCGAAGGCTTTAGCTACCAACTTAAGCTAGTTACCCAGCAGCTCGATGAGGACGAAAAGGTCATTCCCGATAAAACAAAAACAGTCACCGCTAAAATTAAACCCAGCAAGGACATCACTTTTAGCGCTGATTTTAACGACGATTCCAAACCAGCCTCAGGCGACGCAAAGCCCTCCGGCAACAAAACAACCTACGCGGGAGCCGCCTCAGGTCGCGGCCTCCGTTCAACAGGCAAAAGCTCAAGCTCCGACGGCGACTCTGGCTCCTCGAACAAAGACGTGGAAGACGCTCGCAAAGTGAATGCCATGCTCGATATGGGTAAAATCGCTCCGCGTTTTAACTATGCCAAGACGGGCAACGAAATGATCCGCGACCGCTCCTGCTACGTCATTAAGTTCACTCCCAAGAAGGATCAGCCCTTCGCCTCACGCGAAGAAAAAGTCATTAATAAAGTCGGCGGCACTATCTGGATCGATCAAAAGGACTTCAGTATTATCCGCACGAAAGGCAGTCTCACTGAAGAAGTGGAAGTAGCCTGGTTCCTCGCCTCAATGAAGGGACTAGATTTCGACTATCAAACTTCTGAGCTCGCCGCTATTCAGATCCCTGTGCCGTCCGATTTCGCGATGAATTTCGTACTCAATATCATGGGCTACCGCATGGAGCAGAAACAAACCAGCACGATGAACGACTATCAAATCATTCCTGGCAAACTCCCCCCAACCGACTCCACGACTCCTCCCCCTGCTTCCGCGAACTGATTTTTTTACTCTGAGCGCTCGATCGGCGCTCGGACTCGGTTACCCCACTCCGTCCACGAGCCATCGTAGTTCCGCACCTTTTTCCGCCCAAGCAGGTAACTCAAGACAAACCAGGTGTGACTTGATCGCTCCCCAATCCGACAGTAGGCGATAACTTCAGTCTCTGGTCCCACTCCACATCCCTCACCGTAAATCTTCTCGAGATCCTCAGCCGACTTGAAGGTCCCATCCTCCTTCACCGCGGTCTTCCAAGGGACACTCTTGGCCCCAGGAATATGCCCGCCACGCAAGACACCCTCCTGCGGATATTCGGGCATGTGGGTCACCTCACCTTTAAACTCTCCTGGGGAACGCACATCGATTAAAGGCAACTTCTTTTGGCTCCAAGCCAAAGCATCCTCGTAAAACGCCCGAATTTCGGAATCCAACCTACGCGGCGGAACAGGGTAAGTTGTTCCAGCCACTTTGACTTTGTCCCGAGTCAGCGCGCGTTTTTCCGCTACCCATTTGTCCCTACCCCCATTCAAAATCCTTACCTTACTGTGCCCAAATAGACGGAAAGCCCATAAAGCATAACACGCCCACCAGTTCGATTTATCCCCATAGAACACCACCGTGGTCTCAGGCGTAATCCCATTCCGCGCACAGAGCTCCGCGAAAGCTTGTGGGGTCACATAATCCCGCACCAGCGAATCCTGTAAATCTCGACGCCAATCGATATGGACCGCACCCGGGATGTGACCCGTATCGTAAAGAAGAACGTCCTCGTTACTTTCGACCACACGAATATTCCCATCTGTCAGATGTTGAGCCAGCCAGTCGGTTTCGACTAAAGCTTCCGGATGGGCGTAAGGTTTTGTACTCATAATTTAGCGGTTCCTTGAACTTTTAAAATGCCTCACCTAGTAACGGCATGCAACCGCTCGCCGTGTCATACCTTCCCTTTCTCTTTCTCATCTTCGATCAAAGGAAAAAGAGGTTCGATCTTTCCGAGAACTCGCCCCGCCTGCGCATGTGGCCACTGAGGCCAATCCGCCCCTCGCACCCCGATCGCACCGCTCAATCCCAACTGACCCAAGCCAGCCGCCGCCGTTGTCGGCAAAACACACGCCACCTCTTCAAAAACCAGCTCCAGCACCCCCATGGCATCCGCTAAGGTCGCATCTAACTCTCCCGCCTTCGCTGGATCCTTAGCCAACTTCCACGGAGCACGCGACTCGATCATCTGATTTCCCGCTTGAACCCCTTTCCATAACTCACCCAAAGCAAGATGCATCTGATCCGCCCTCATTAACTCATCCCATTTCCGTAGGGCCCCAAGTACGGTCGTCTGAAAGTTCTGCGACATCGAATCCGCAGGAGTTGGGGCGCTAGGAATTTTCCCTTCCCGATATCGGCCCACCATCGACCCCGCCCTTTGAAGCAAGTTGCCTAACTCATGCGCCAACTCCCCTTTCCGCCGGGCCGCCAAGGACTCCTCATCAAAGTCGGCATCGTGACCCAGCGCCATCTCCCGCAAAACATAGTACCGAAAGGAGTCCGAGCCGTATTTCAGCGCTAACTCCTCTGGATCCACAATATTTCCCGTCGACTTACTTAACTTCTCACTTTTACGCGTCCAAAAACCGTGCACCAGAAGTTTGGCAAACATCGGCAATCCCAAAGCATGCAACATACAGGGCCAATAAATCCCGTGGGCAGGGACCAATATGTCCTTTCCAATCACATGGACCGCGGGAGTCCAATCCGCCAACTCACCCTTCCCCGTTCCTGCCCCCGTCACATAATTCAAAAGCGCATCAAACCAAACATAGGTCACCTGATTCTCATCGAAAGGTAGAGGAATTCCCCACGCCAAACGCGATTTCGGACGCGAGATGCATAAATCGGGCAGAGGCTTCTCCAAAGCTCCTAAAACCTCCTTCGTTCGAAACTCAGGAAAAATCAGGCTCGGTTGCTTCTGATACAACTCCTTCAACCAATCCTGATGCTTCGAAAGTTTGAAAAAGTAGTTCTCCTCAGTTAACTCCACCACCTCGCCAAAGATCTCGGGCCATAAGCCATCTGCCTGCCTCTCCTTTTCCGTTAAAAACTGCTCGGCCCGCACACTGTAAAAACCCTTAAAGGTTCCCTTCACAATATCCCCTTGGCTATGCAATCGAGTTAAAACCTCCTGCACAATCTTGCGATGCCTTGCCTCTGTCGTTCTTAAGAAATCATCCGGCTCCACGCGCAATTGCTTCCATAGCTTGAGAAAGAACTGACTAATTCCGTCGACAAATTCTTGCGGGCTCTTCCCCGCCTTCATCGCACTTTGCTGAACCTTTTGGCCGTGCTCGTCCAACCCGCTCAGAAAACGGACGGATTGAGCCCGTCGCCTGGCAAAACGAGCCAAAGTATCAGTCAGCACCTTTTCATATGCGTGGCCCAAGTGTGGCTTGGCGTTGGCGTAGTCAATCGCGGTCGTTAAGAAAAGATTCTCCATAAACTCCTGACCATCCTAGCAGTTCACCGATAAGAATTCGATCTAAAGAAGATCCTGTGCATCCACATCCACCGAGGTCCGTAAGCCGCTAGGCCATTTCGGCGCCAAGACCTCGCGCTTCAAATCCCCAATCACTTCCCCGACTTTGTCCACCAGAAGAAATACCTGGAAGCGAAACCTCCCCTCCACTCTTGCAATCGGAGCTGGCCCAGCATCGGGCACCTCCACCTTATCCTTCCAAATTTCCCGCAACCTCTTGACCGCATGCTCCGCCGCCGCGAGGGCCTGCGACTCACTCGGTCCCGAAAACGAAAGAAGAATCGCCCGGCGGAAGGGCGGATACCCATGCGCCTTACGGAACTCCAGCTCCTGCTCTCGGAACCCAGTGACATCGTGATGACGGGCAAACTGAATCGCAGGATGAAAAGGAGTGTAAGTTTGCACAAAAACTTCCCCAGGGATCTCACCCCGCCCAGCCCGACCCGCCACCTGCACCAAAAGCTGAAAAACACGTTCCGAGGCACGAAAATCTGGCAAGTTTAACGCTCCATCGACTCCCACCACCCCCACACATGTCACTCGAGGAAAGTGCAGACCTTTGGCGATCATCTGTGTTCCCAATAAAATCTCCGTGCGTCCCTCCCGGAAAGCCGCCAGCGCCTTAGCATGCGATCCACGCGCTTTCATACTATCCGAGTCCATTCGCGTCCACCGCACCCCAGGGAGGGCTTCGGCCACAGATTCTTCAAGTCGTTCCGTTCCTGCACCGGTGAATTTTAAAACAGGAGAAGAACACTCCGTGCATTGACGAGGGGCCGCTTTCTCCGCATCGCAAAAGTGGCAACGAAGCTTCTCCTCACCACGATGATAGGTCATCGGCACGGCGCACCGCTCACACTCCTCCACTCGACCACAGTGCGGGCACTGGACGCTCGGCGCGTATCCCCGCCGATTTAGTAAAACGAGACTTTGCTCTCCCTTTTTTCGACGATCCTCTAAGGCTTTCGTCAGATCAGCCGATAAAAGAATCGGCCCACCTCCCTTCGGCTTGTCCTCTTTTCGTAAATCCACCACGTGTACCTTGGGCAACTTGGCCCCATCCACTCGATGAGTCAGCAGCACCCGCCGGTACTTATCCCGATCCGCATTAAAACCACTCTCCAGCGATGGTGTCGCGCTACCCAGAAGCACGGGCGCGCCTTCAATTCTACCTCGCACCACCGCCAGATCTCTTGCGTGATATCGTGGCGATTCCGCCTGCTTGTATCCACCATCGTGCTCCTCATCGACCACAATCAAACCGAGATTTTCTAAAGGAGCGAAAAGAGCCGACCTCGCGCCAATCACCACTCGTGCCCGACCCTCCCGAATCTCATGCCACGATTCCCTCCGCTCCGCCACCGTCTGACCACTATGCAGAACACATAAGCGAATCTTTTGACCCACCAACCGACCGCGGAACCGTGCCACCGTTTGGGGCGTAAGCGATATTTCGGGCACAAGAATAATTGCGTTTTTTCCCTCCGCCAAAACCGCCTCCATCGCCCGCAGATAAATCTCCGTCTTTCCACTCCCCGTCACCCCTTCCAATAAAATCGCCCGCCCTGCACCCTCCTTTTTCCTCTCTTCCTGCCATGCTTCCATCGCCTGCGATTGCTCTACGCCCAGCTCGGGCCGCTTCTCTGCGTCGGGCCACCCCGCTTCCGCCAGCGCCTCCGCCTGCACAAATCTCCTCTCCGTTCTTTCCGCTAACCCCCGATCCACCAATGCCCGCCAAACCGCCGTCCCTATTCCCGTATCCCGAGCCAGCAACATCAACCAACCCCCGCCGCTCTTCAGCAGATGCTCCCAAGCTTTGCGTTGCGCTTTAGACCCCTTCAACACTGTCTCGGCTACCGCTTCCCTCCCTGGTACTGGGCTGATCCACCAAGCCATTTTCCCACCTCCCTCATGGGAGCGCACCGGCCCAGGCAAAATCGTTCGCAAGGCGGCTCCAAGATCGCAGGCATAATAATCAGCCATCCAGCGGGCTAACTGGCACAAAGCCGCAGGAATAAGGGGGCGCTCGCCCGCAACCTCCTCCACCTCACGCACTTTTTCTGCTTCCACCTCAGGTTGATCAGGAAACTCTACCGCATAAGCCATAATACTCCGCCGCCCCCATGGCACCCGTAGCCTCTGCCCTAGCCCAACTTGACCCCGTAATCGCTCGGGAATCCGGTAGTCAAACAGACGATCCAGGCCCAATTCAGGCGCTACCCTTACAAATTCGTAAGAATTCACCCATTGGCTCTGCGCCATTTTTAGTCGCGAGGCAAGTTTCCCCCGCTTCCCCTCCACCACCTTTGTCGTTTATCTTTGTAATACTATGCTTCTCGCTCGACCCCGCATTCTGGCCGCCTTGGCCGTGATTGTAACTCCGTTGGCCATGATCGCCTTTTCCTGGATCGGCGAAATTCATCGCTCCACCGAACTTGATCCACTCATTGCCGAGGCCGCCTCCCGCCACCAACTCCCCGTCTCCCTTGTCCGCGCAGTAGTTTGGCGTGAGAGCGATTTCGAAGTTCGCGCCACTGGGACCTCAGGCGAAAGAGGCCTCATGCAAGTCACCCCAGGCGCAGGCCAAGATTGGGCCCAGGCCAATCGCATCCGCTCCTTCCACGAAACCGATCTTTTCGATCCTCGAACCAATCTCGCCGCCGGAACTTGGTACCTTTCCCGCGCTATGAAACGCTGGTCCAATGCCGACCGTCCCGAGGTCTTTGCCTTAGCAGAGTACAACGCAGGCATCACCCACGCCCGCCGCTGGGCTCGAGACAATCCCAACCTTCGCGCCGAAGACTTTCTCCTCGCCATGGATTTCCCTACGACAAAATCCTACATCCGCTCAATCCTCCACCGCGCCGATCTCTATGCTTCAGGCAAGAATCCCAATCCCCTCGAATCAGCGAAACGCAAGCTCGCCATGCAAAAAGAGCGGTGGATAAAAAAGTAATAGCCCCAGCGTCCCCACCACTGTCACCCATCCTCTCCGATACTCCCCAATCCGATCAAATCCTCCTCTTTCTTTCTTATGAACTTTCCTCACCCCCAACTTGGACTCCTGCCGAGCCTCTCCCACCTGTTGCATCGATACTTTATCGGCTTTCTCCTCGGTTCGTACATTCTTGCGGGTTTCTTTCCCCGTTTTGGGGAATGGCTCCGCTCCATTTCGCTGGGTCATGTTTCAGGCCTCGGCGAGATGACCTCCTTGTCTGTTACCATGATTTTGCTGGGCATTCTGCTGCTCAATGCATCTCTTTCCCTTGAAAAGATTCAGGACCTCATTCGCTCCCCCCAACTTCTTCTCGCGGGCCTCGTCGCCAATGTAGGCCTTCCAGTTGTCGTCCTCTATTTTGCCTCCCTCATCATGTCTTTCACCAGTGCTCCCGAGCATGTGCAATCCATTATCGTGGCTCTCGCTCTTCTTTCGACCGTCCCGGTCGCAGGTGCCGCCACCGCCTACACCCAGAATTCCGACGGAGACGTTCCTCTCGCCGTAGGCCTCGTTTTGATTTCCATCTTTTTGAGTCCTTGGCTCATGCCCATCTCTTTAGACTTCATTAATTGGGCTGCAGTCGGCGACTACACCGCCGCCCTCTCTCAACTGAAAGGCGGCGCGCCCACTCTCGTCCTTCTTCTTTCAGTCTTGCTCCCTTCCCTTCTTGGCCTTGCCCTGCGACCACTTCTCGGTGCCCAGCGAATTGAATCTGCCAAGCCAACTCTCAAACTGATCAACTCCATCTGCCTTCTTCTTTTAAATTATACCAATGCCTCCCTCGCCCTACCCCAAGCCTTCGCTTCACCCGAGTGGGGGTTTTTGGCCAGTGCCTTCACCTTCGTCGTTCTTCTTTGCAGCATCGATTTCATGGCCGGTTGGTGGCTAGCCAAGCTCCTACGCGCCAAAACGGGTCAGTGCCTCGCTCTTATGTTCGGCGTGGGGATGAACAACAATGGCACCGCCCTTGTCCTCGCTTCACTCGCTTTTGCAAATCAACCTAAAATTCTTATCCCTATGATCCTCTATAGTCTCGTCCAAAACCTTATCGCCAGTGCCAGCGCTACACTCATCTCCACCCGCGTCTCTTCTCTTTAGCTAAGCACGAGCCCAGATGCCAAGCCGGCACCGCGTGCATACTCCACCGCTGCCATCCGCTTGCGACCCTCCAATTGAACCTCGCGCACTAAAACCCCACCTTTCTTCGCTGCCACCAAAATCCCATGCGAATTAACCTCTACAATCTCCCCAGGCTTTCCCTTGGCCCGTTTTGAAAGTATCACCGAGAAAATCTTTAACATCTTCTGATCCGTCCCATCGGGGATCCAAGTATAAGCCCCCGGCCAAGGCTGCATCGCACGTATATGGGCCTCAATATCTTCAGGATTCTTTTCCCAGTCTATCTTTCCATTCTCCTTCGTCATCTTAGGCGCCAAAGACGCTTCCCCTGCAATTTGCCTCGTGTTCCGCAACTTTCCTTTCCTCGCTTGCACCAGCAACTTCAAAAGTAGGGGCCCAGCCTTCCCTGCCAAACGATCATGCAACATCCCTGTTGTCTCTCCTGGGCGGATCCGTGTTGCCACTTTTCCCAAGATGTCCCCTGTGTCTAATCCCTCATTCATCTGCATGATCGTGACCCCTGTCCGCTTTTGACGATCGCGGATCGCCGCCGCAATTGGAGATGCCCCTCGATACTTCGGCAAAAGCGAACCATGCACATTCCAACAACCCTTCTCGGGTAACTCCAAAAGCGACTTCTTCAGGATTTGTCCATAGGCCACCACGATCATTAAATCAGGCTTCTGATAGCGAATCTGGCTGAGTGCCGTAGCCGCGTTAATATCTTCAGGTTGGAATACCTTTAAATGATGGCGTAAGGCACACTCCTTGATCGGGGATGGAAGCAACTTCTGTTGGCGCCCGGCTGGACGGTCAGGTTGCGTGATAACCGACAAAACAAAGTGCTCATCTGAAGCGACCAACGCTTCCAAACAAGGGACTCCAAACTCCCCTGTGCCAGCAAAGATAACACGCACGGGACTAAACAGTAGCCGCAGTAGGATTCTGGGAGGAGGTTTTCTTTTTCGAAGTTCCAATCTGACTCAAAATATCACGCGCCACCTCATAGGGGAACTGCTCCGCATCAATCTGATGTACCACCTTTTCACCATAGAATTCCAATACTGGCTTAGTTTCATTTTCGTACGTGGTCAACCGATCATGAATCACTTTGTCGCTGGCATCGTCCAGTCGGTTATCCTTCAAAGCCCTTCGCTTGAGCCGTTCTTCTAATTTAGATCGGTCGTGGCAAACTAAGTGAAAGAGGGCCTCTACCTTGAGGTCATTTTTCAGGAGCTTCGCTTGGGCATCGTTCCTTGGAATCCCATCGAGGACTAAATGATCAATTTCAGGCTTAAATTTTCCCAAGGTCACCAAATGATCCATATGCTGCCGCCACAAATCCACCGTGACATCATCCGGCACCAGATCACCTGCGCTCGAGTACTTCAGAAAGGCTTGCCCCACCTTAGTCCTTAAATCCATCCCACGAAAAACATCTCCGCACGAAATGTGACAGAACCCAGGAATCGTTCCTAAGACCTTACCTTGTGTTCCTTTCCCAGAACCAGGAGCCCCAAAGAGAAGAATGGCACGCCAGCGCATCCATCCTTCCTACACCTACTCCCCCAACCCACGCAATCCGACAAATACACGGCGCGGTGCCAACAACCTTAGGCTATTCAAAACTACGATCACTGTGCTCCCCTCATGACCCGCTACCCCTACGGTCAATGGGATCGCCGCACCCAGTGCCGCCACCACCAAAACCGCTACGGTTCCTAAAGAAATCACTAAGTTTTGCGTAATGATTCTTCGGGTTCGTCGACTTAAATCAAAAGCCTCCGCAAAACTCTCCAATCGATCCCGCATTAAAATAATATCCGACTCCGCCAAAGCCGCCCCCGTCCCCCGCGCTCCCATCGCCACCCCAATCTCTGCCATCGCCAAACTCGGTGCATCGTTCACCCCATCCCCCACCATCGCTACCTTCTCCCCCTGCTCATTCCACTCCCGAATCGCCGCCACTTTTTCTTCTGGGTGCAACCCATAGCGGAAATCTTTCAAGCCCACCTGCTCCGCTACCAACCGAGCCGCCGCCTCCCGGTCACCCGTCAACATGGTTACCTTGAGCCCCTGCTTTTCCAGCCAATGAAGCAAAGGTCGGCTACTAGTGCGAATCTCATCTTCCAATAATATCCGACCCCGCACCAGACCCGCTTCATAAAGAACTTCGGTTAACCCAGCGAGCGGCGCCGCTTTGGCCGCCACCCATTCGGCCTTCTCCAAGAAACTTCTCCGCCCTAACCGAGCCTCCACCCCACCCCTCACTCTCCCCCGTAATCCTCCGCCCGTAGCCGAGGAAAACTCCTCCAGCGTCAGCCCTGGAAACCCACGTCGCTTCGCTTCCCGAACAATGGCCACCGATACAGGATGAAGAGACTGCATACCTAGCGCAGCCGCTCCCCGCAAAACCTGCTCTTCGGTACATCCCGCTTCGACCTCGATCCCACGCACTTTCATCTCGCCCGTCGTTAAAGTACCCGTCTTGTCCAACGCTACCCGCTGAATCGATCCCAATCGCTCAATCGGACTTCCCCCCCGAAATAAAATCCCGCGCCTCGCCCCAGCCGCAATCCCTGCCAATACCGCTGAAGGAATCGAAAGGACCAACGCGCACGGCGATGCCACCACCAGTAGGGTCATCGTTTTATAAAAGGCCGTCCCCGCCTCACCTCGGGCCCATCCCGCCAATCCCCACCAAACCAGAAACATAACTAAACTTAGAGTCAGAATAGCTTGGGTATAACGAGTCCCAAACCGATCCGTAAAACGCTGGGCGGGTGCCTTCTGCTCTTGCGCATCTCGGATCAATCGCAAGATTCCTTCCAAAGCACTTTCTTTAGCGGGTCTCAGTACCTGTAAATCTACTCGACCCCATAGATTTAAAGTTCCCGCCAAAACCATCGATCCCACCTCCTTCTCTACCGCAACAGATTCTCCCGTCAGACTCGATTCATCCGCACTTGTCCGACCCTCCACTACCTCCGCATCCACAGGGAAAGCATCCCCAGGGCGTACCCGCACCTTCATTCCCGCTTGGAGTGTCTCCACCGCCACATTCTCTTCCGTACCGTCTTCCAAAATTCGAACTGCTTCACGTGGCGCCGCCTTAAATAACCCTGCTAACTCCTTTTCCGTTCGATACGCCGCCAACTCCTCCAAAGCCCCGCTCAACGAAAATAAAAAGAGCAGCAACACTCCTTCCTGCAAATGTCCCACCGCCGCCGCGCCCGCCGCTACCGCCAGCATCAGAAAATGAATATCTAAAACCCCCGTCTTGAGTCGTTGCGCCACCTCCTCCCCCGTCTTCCAACCCCCCGCTAAATAGGCCACCAGAAAAAAGAGTTTCCCAATCCATCCCTCCGCCCACCAACCCAACAAACCTGCCACCCCACAGACCATCGCCAAGGCCAGTGGAACTTTCCACTTTTTTCCCGCCCCCACTACGGAGGGAAGTTGTCTCACCTCCAACTTCACTCCCCCTAATATCTTCCACAACCAAAACTTCGGAGCCGTCGGACAACTTTCTCTTTCTAAAATAATCTTATCCCCATCCCTCCGGATGAAAACACCCTCTTCCCATTTTCCCTCTAAAAGACGCCCGCACTTCCCACAGCGCGAATCGGGGGGCGACCAACGACAGATACTCCCCCCACCCAAAGCGCGCACCGCATCGGCCAACCCGACAACTTCCCTCTCCCCCCGCTCTTCGCCAGCCGTCGCATAATCAATCCGCCCTTCGTGAAAGGAAACCGAAACTCCCCGCAACTCCCCAGAATCGGCCAGCTGATGAGCCAGCACATCCAACCCACAGGCGTTGCTCCCACAGCAATTTTTAGCGGCATACTGATGCATCTCTATATACTAACTATTCCCATCCCCTTCTGACCAACTTTACTCCACGACTTGCGCACCCCTCGCTCTCCACTACTTTGAGTCGGTGCCCGTAGCCACTTCTACCAAGACCAAAAAAACCGCCACCCTTCCCACCAAGGCCCCTGCCACCTCCCTACCTCAGAATCACGGCGACCTCTCTTTCCTCTCCCGCCATATCGGTCCGACTCTCTCCACCCAGAAGCAGATGCTCGCCGAACTCGGTCTCTCCTCACTGGAAGACCTCGTTCAAGCCACCCTTCCTCCAGGCCTAGCCTCCGCTCAACCCCCTCGCCTCCCCCCTGCCCGCTCTGAAACCCGCGCTCTTGCCGATCTCGAGAAGATTCTAGCCACAAACCAGCCCTTCCGCTCCCTCATTGGATTGGGCTATCACGGCACCATCACCCCACCCGTCCTCCGTCGCGCCATCCTCGAGGATCCCGGTTGGTACAGCTCTTACACCCCTTACCAACCCGAAATTTCTCAAGGCCGCCTGGAAGCCCTCCTCAACTACCAAACCATGGTTCTCGAACTCACCGGAATGGAGATCGCCAATGCCTCCCTTTTGGACGAGGGCACGGCTGCCGCCGAAGCCGCCTCCCTCGCTCATGCCACCATGACCGACAAAAATCGTCGTACCCTCTGGTTGACTCCAGGCCTCCACCCCTCAACCACCTCCGTTATCTCGACCCGCGCAGCAGCTCTCGGCTGGAAAATCCTCATTTCGGAAACTTTCCCAGATAAAGACGCCTCCAATCTTTTTGCAGGGATTCTCGCTTATCCCGAAAGCAACGGTCGTCTCGCCGACCCCAGCCCTTCCATCACCCAATTAAAAGCATCGGGCGCCCTCTCCATCCTCGTGGCTGATCCTCTCTCCCTTTTTCTCTTTACCCCCCCAGGTGAACTGGGCGCCGATGTCGCCGTTGGCTCCACCCAACGATTTGGTGTGCCGATCGGCTTCGGCGGACCCCACGCCGCCTATTTTGCCACCCGCTTTGCCTATCAACGACTCCTCCCTGGTCGCCTGATCGGTGTCTCTAAAGATTCCGCAGGCCGCACCGCCTACCGACTATCTCTTCAAACTCGCGAACAACATATCCGCAGGGACCGTGCCACCAGCAACATCTGCACCGCCCAAGCCCTCCTCGCCACTCTCGCCTCGATGTATGCCATCCATCACGGCCCCAAAGGCCTTCACCAGATCGCTCTCCGTATCCATCAACACACCCAACGGCTGGCCACTGGACTCAAAACCCTCGGTTTTTCAATCGCCCACACCACCTATTTCGACACGCTCCACATCCAAGGTTCGCCCGCCACACTGAAAACCGCATTCACCAAAGCCTCCCAAGCCCAGACAAACTTCCGCCAGTTCCCTAACGGGGATCTTGGCATCACTTTGGACGAACGGACCGACGAAGCCGAAGTCGATCGACTTCTCTCCTTTTTCGGCTCAGGAAAACTTCCCCCTCCCTCCTCCGATTTTTCGATTCTCCCTACTCCCCTCACCCGACGGACCGCCGCTCTCCGCCATCCGATCTTCACCTCTCACGCAAACGAAAACGATCTCCTCCGCTACATTCGCCGTCTCGCAGCCAAAGACCTCACTCCTGCCCAATCCATGGTTCCCCTCGGTTCCTGCACCATGAAACTCAACGCTGCCTCCGAACTCACCCCTCTCGGTTGGTCGACCGTCGGGGAACCTCACCCGTACGCCCCTGCCGATCAGAACCCAGGCTACCTCAAGATGATTCACGATTTGGAAACATGGCTAGGCGAAATCACCGGTCTGCCCCATGTCTCCCTCCAGCCGAACGCGGGCTCCCAAGGAGAGTACGCAGGCCTTCTTTCGATCCGCGCTTGGCATCAATCCCGAGGAGACACCACACGTGATGTCTGCCTCATTCCCGTTTCCGCACACGGAACCAATCCAGCCAGTGCTGTCCTCGTCGGTTTTCGGGTCGTTCCGGTCGCATGCGACTCGCAAGGGAACGTCGATCTTTCCGACCTCGACGCAAAACTCAAAGAACACGGACCGCGAGTCGCCGCCGCCATGGTCACCTATCCCTCTACCCACGGTGTCTTCGAGTCAGCCATCCGGGATCTATGCAAAAAAGTTCACCAAGCGGGCGGCCAAGTTTATATGGATGGCGCCAACCTCAATGCCTTAGTCGGCATCTGTCGCCCAGGCGAATTTGGCATCGATGCCTGCCACCTCAATCTTCATAAAACGTTTTGCATTCCGCACGGCGGTGGCGGCCCGGGAGTTGGCCCTATCGCTGTGGCAGACCATCTCGCCCCCTTCCTCCCCTCCCATCCGCACCAGATTCTAAAAAAAGACCACGTAGGTCCAGTCGCCTCTGCACCTTACGGCAGTGCGAGTATCCTGGTCATTCCTTGGATGTTTCTCGCAATGGTTGGTGGTAAGGGCCTCGCTCGCTGCACAGAAGTCGCCATTTTAAACGCCAACTATCTCGCCAAACGCCTCTCCAACCACTACCCGATTCTTTATCTGGGTGCAGGAGGCTGGGTTGCCCACGAGTTCATCCTCGATTTCCGACCCTTCAAAGCCTCCGCTGGAATCGAGGTAGAAGACGTAGCCAAACGACTGATGGACTATGGATTTCATGCCCCGACGATGTCTTGGCCCGTGGGGGGAACACTAATGATTGAACCTACCGAATCTGAATCCCGTGAGGAACTGGATCGATTTGCCGATGCCATGATCTCAATCCGAGAAGAGATCGCTGAAATTGAGTCAGGAAAAATGGATCGTAATCGTAACCCCTTGAAACTCGCCCCCCATCCTGCGGGCGATGTCACATCGGACAGCTGGAATCGCCCCTACTCGCGCGAAAAAGCAGCATATCCAGCCCCTTGGACTCGCTCGTGGAAATACTGGCCAACCGTCTCCCGAGTTGACGCCGTCCACGGCGACCGAAACCTCGTCTGCTCCTGCCCAACGGTCGAAGAGCTGGCCTCCTAAACCAATATTTTTTCTGCGATCTCCTCTGCTGGATAGGTCCAGATCTCAGATAAGGTCGGGTGATAGTGTGGCATCTCGGCCATCTCTTTGGCAGTCCCCCGATACCGCATCACAGCCATCGGCTCATGAATCAGATCCGAAGCATGGGGCCCGACCACCTCCGCCCCAACAATTTCGCCTCTTTGCTTTAATGCGATCAGTTTCACAAAGCCGTTCAACTCCCCCATCACAATCGACTTCCCATGGTCGGCAAAAGGATAACTTGCCGTCACGACCTCCCACCCCCTCTCACGACACTCCCTTTCCGAATAACCAACTCCCGCCGCCTCAGGAGAGGTAAAGATCACCTCCAGCTTCAT
>CAJBOM010000021.1 GCA_903956835.1 uncultured Verrucomicrobiota bacterium | reverse complement strand
GGCACGGGGGCCCCCGCCGACAAATTCTCGATAGTAGGCGGGCGCATCGGCGGTGAGGGGATAGGGGACAGCGGTAAAAAATGCGCCTGGAACGCTGTAGAGGAAGCCCCAGAGAGCACCGGAGAGAAACTGAGGAGAAAAAGAGGGGAGAACGGCGACGAGGAGTCCGATGGAGGCGTAGGTGAGAAGGAGTCCAAGTGAGAAAAGTGCGGCGGCGGTAAAGGATAGCCCTTGGAACCACGGCCCGAAGGCGGTGAGTAGTCCGAAGAGGGTGCCAGCTAAAACGGACCGCCGATCGATCTGCATAGGAGAATCTTGCCTTGAGTGGAGGGGTTGAGCAACTGTGAGAATCAAGTAATTTTGGTGGAGGTGAGCTAAAATATTAGTGAGCCTGCTGGACAATGGAGGGTTGGGGCGGGGAAGATACGCAGATGAGCGAGAAGCAAGAGGTGGCGTCGGTCCGCCGAATGGAATTACTGGCCAAGCTGGTGGCACGGGCGAAGGAGTGTCCTGGGCTATATCCGATTCGCGAGGAGGCAGATTTCTTGAGATTGGCGATGGACCACGCGGGGAAAGGGGAGGAGGGGATTTGTCTGGTTTTGGAGTCGGTATGGAGGAGACCAGATGAGGCGGTACAGTTGAACGCGCAGAGTTTGATTCGTCGTGGGTTGGGTCTGCGGGCACCTGAGGAGGGAGAAGTGGGGGGCGGGGTAGTTGTGGGAATGAAGAAGCAGGCGGATTGAGGGCGAGGAAAGTAATCACTCGCCAAGCGTGAGTTAGACGCTCAAATCCGTGAGGAACGGAAGAATGAAAGAAACCTTGAGCTCATCGCCTGTCCCCCCGGAGCCTGAATTGGCATTTGGTCTTGGGGCGGAGTCTGCGCCCTCCTCGGGGAGTGGAGCGGAAGTGGATCCTGAGGTGGTGGTGATCAAGGGTCCCCCGCGGCCGAGTGGATACACTCCGCCGGCGACATCGAAAGTCCAACGAGAGGAACCCACTATGAATAATCCAACGAATCCTGCAGCGCTGAATGTGAAGAGAAGTATTGATCGGCAAAGGAAAGAGCAGCAGGCGGTAACCTCTATTCTGGGGGGGGTAGGGTTGGCTTTGCTTTTGATCATTGTGGGTTGTGCGGCGCTTTCGGGGTTTGGGGGGTTTGTTTTGTGGAAGCAGATTCAACGTCAGAGTGTGACGGTGGATCAGATGGAGCAGAGGTTGAACAAGGAGTTTGCGTCACTGCAGGCGCGGGATGCGGAGTTATCGAGTGGGTTGGAGGCTGCGGGGGCGCAGCTCGCAAAACAAATTTCCCTGCTTGAGCAGGCGAAGGCGCAGTTGAGTCGACAGGAGAAGGAGGTGGCGACGGTGCGGCAGCGTCTCTCAATGTTGGAGGGGGATTCGGGCGATCGGCGTGCTCGCTAAGGGACTGGATGATTAGTCGAGTTGAGCTTCGTCGGATCACGCAGGAGTGGCGGACACGACTGCAGCGAGTTCAGCAGATATTACAACCGAGCGAGTGGGCAACGGATGATTGGAATCGTTTTGCCCGGGCGTTGAGCACAATGGTGCGGTCTCATGGTTCGACATGGACGGAGGCGGAGACGACCTATTGGGATGTGCGGTGGACTTTGCAGGATGGGGGGGAGTTGATCTGCCAAGCGGAGGATGGGTCGGATGGGAAGAAGACATTGGTGGTGGCGCAGACGGGGGGATTTGCGGAGGGGTTAGAAAACTACACCTGGTTTTTTGCTGAGTTTGGGCAGACGGGAGATTTTTTAGGGAATCCGTACTGGGTGGATGGCACCTGGAAAGAGGCGCTGGCGATGATGTTGCTTCCGCAGCAGGCTGGGGCTGGGTACTACCTAAATGGTGGTGGAGTGCAGGCGCCAGCGATGATTGAAGCGCAGTCTTCTGCGGCGCAGTAAGGCAGAGTGCTCGGGCAGGTGGGGCCAGCCCTACACTATTCCATAAATATTTGATGTGGAGGTAATTGCATTTGCTTGCATTCGTTTTCATTTCACAATAGGATAAGTGGATTGAAAGGAGTTCGGCGGGGAGTTGCGCAAAGGGCGTGCTGATCCGGTGTCCGTGATCGACCAAAGATCTATTTCGGATTCATGAAAGCGCCCTCACCCTTCTCGCAGACCTAAAGAGAACGATAAGAACCTCACGGAAGCGATTGCGGTCAAGCCAACGAGGCATGATCCATCCTTCGTCGATCGGACGCTGAGCGTCTGGTCAGTCCGCTCGGGCCATATCTTTCCGCCGCACATCAAACCCATGAGTCACGATTCACGATACGGTTCCAACCAAAGAGGTGGACCTCACGACCGACGCAACCGACGCCACGACCGATATGGCAGTAACCGGGGTGGACCCCGCCGGGAAAGTAAACCCGCGAGCGGAGGTTTCTGGGGATTCATCAAAAAACTATTAGGAATGGGAGGTGCTTCATCGCGTCCCTCTCACGCACCATCCGCGGATCATCGTCAGCGGAATGGGCGAGGAGATGCTCCGCGTAACCCGCGGGCTCGTTCGATTCCTCCGATGGAGGTGCTGACACCCCGTCTTTATGTAGGGAACCTCTCCTACGACGCTTCGGAGAGCGACATCTTTGATCACCTGAGCAAAGTGGCTGGGGTGAAGAATGTCGAAGTGGTGCGCGATAGTGGGTCGAACTCGAAGGGGTTCGGCTTTGCGGAGATGCTGACGCTGGAAGGAGCGCAAGAGGTGGCCAAGAAGCTTCATGATACAGATTTCATGGGGCGGTTGCTGATTGTGAACGGTGCCAAATCCCAGGGTGAGCGGACGGGCGGCGGTCCCCGCAATCACGATCGGGGGGACAGCCGACCCCCTCATGGTGAGCAGGCGGAACGGTCCTCCGAGTTTGATTACGAGCGCGGCCCGCGGAATCCTAGTTACGACTAAGAAAAAAGTTTAGGGACTGGCCAAGGTGGACCGGGTCTTGGAAGAGACCCGGCCACCTTCGGCGAGCCAACGATTGACGGCTGCCAAGTAAGCGCGGCCACTGGATTCGATGACATCGGTGGCGGCGGCGCGACCGCTGGTAGGTTCCCCTTTTGTGGCAAAGCGAACATTGAGAGAAACTTCTCCTACGGCATCTTTTCCTTCGGTGACAGCGCGAACCGAGTAATCGAGAAGGTGGCCCTTGAGGCCAGTGATGCGATCGATAGTTTTCATGACGGAATCGACGACGCCATCTCCCGAACCTTGGGCCGAGAGCACTTTACGGCCGTGACGCAGAGTAATCGTCGCAACGGGTTTACGACCCGTACCCGATTGGCAGGTTAAACTCTCTAAGGAGTAGGTTTCGCGAGCGACATGGATTTGAGCCCCAACCAGAGAAGTGAGGTCGTCGTCGTGGACAAACTTTTTGCGATCGCCGATTTCCTTGAACCGGATGAAGACAGCTTGGAGTTCGGTGGGACGGAGGGTGTAGCCTAGATGTTTGAGGCGGGCAGAGACGGCGGCCCGCCCGCTGTGTTTGGTGAGTGGGAGCTCGGTTTTTCCCCAACCGACGATTTCTGGATCGATGATTTCGTAGGTTTCCCTTTTTTTAAGGATGCCATCCTGGTGGATGCCCGAGCTGTGGGCGAAGGCGTTCAGCCCGACGATAGCTTTGTTGCGTGGAATGGGAAAACCACAGGCGGCGGAGACGAGGCGTGAGGTGCGAACGATTTCACGGGTTCGGATATTGGTGTGGGCGCGCCCAAAATAATCGGCACGAGTGTGTAGGGCCATGACTACTTCTTCGAGGGCAGCGTTGCCGGCGCGTTCGCCGATCCCGTTGAGGGTGCACTCCACTTGGCGTGCGCCCGCTTGGACGGCGGCGAGGGAGTTGGCCACGGCGAGGCCAAGATCATTATGGCAGTGGGTGCTGAAAACCGCATTGGCAGATCCACGAGCTTGGGCGATGACCTGAGCAAACATGTTGCTGTATTCTTCGGGTGCAGCGTAGCCGGTGGTATCGGGAAGATTGATGGTGGTAGCACCAGCGGAGATGGCGGTTTCGACGACCTCGACAAGGAAATCGATTTCAGTGCGGGAAGCATCTTCAGGGGAGAACTCGACGTTGGAGGTAAAGCGGCGGGCGCGGCGAACTCCGTCGGTGGTGAGACGGAGGATCTCGTGGCGGGCTTTACCGAGTTTAAAATCGCGATGGATTTTGCTGGTACCAAGAAAAACGTGAATCCGGCCCTTTTTGCCAGCAGGTTTCACGGCGGCGCCGGCGGCATCAATGTCGGCGTTGACACAGCGGGCCAATCCGCAGATGACGGGGCCACGGACGGTCCGGGCAATTTCTTGGACGGAATCGAAATCACCCCGACTGGCAATAGGGAAGCCCGCTTCGATGATATCGACGCCGAGGCGAGCGAGTTGGCGAGCGACCTCGAGTTTCTGGCGACCCGTCATGGCGGCGCCTGGGCACTGTTCCCCGTCGCGAAGAGTGGTGTCGAAGATCTGAATATGAGGGCCAGAGGACATAGAACGAGCTTAGCCCGAAACAGCCAAAGGCGCACCTGATAAGAGAAGTGGGGGGGCCGGGGGGGGGTTGACGATTGGAAATAACGCCTCAAACTAACAGCGTGATCGTTCCTACAAGCAAAATACAATCACGGCAGGATGAGGATGGGGTGTGGATTGCAAAATCCGAGTTTTTGCCAGGGTGTCACGCTCATGGGAAAGACCGAGGAGAGGCGATTCTTCGGTTTCAAGAGGCGGCTAAGGTGCATTTGGAGGCTTTGCTAGAATCGGGTCGGCCAATTCCGCCTGCGTTTCGCAAGCAGTTTGTTCTAGCCGCCTGAATGGCCGGCAAGTTTCCGTCTTGGAATTGCCGGCAACTGGAGCGGCGACTGAAAGAGATCGGATGTGAGCTGATTCGAACATCGGGCAGCCACCGACATTATAGCAATCCTTTCCGGCCTGACCGACTGGTGACCTTCGCGTGGCACGGTGGGGATGTGCCGAGAGGAATTATGGCGGACGTGATGGAAGATTTGGGGATGACTAGACAAGAGTTTTATTTTAAGAGGTTTTAAGTTCCATTCTGCCCCGCGACGGGCGATGGCTCCTGTCCCGCATTCCCGGGACGCAGATTGCTCACGCAAAGGTCGCAAAGGAAGATTGGTTATTGGATATTGGGGATTGGGTCGAAGGGTTTAAGGGGGATCGGTGTTGAGCGAGGCGACCTCGGAGATGTCGCCGCTACCTAAGTTTGAAGTAATGGGGCGTGAGGTGCGCGCTAAGGGGGTATTGAGTGGCTCAAACTACCAATGGTTCAATCGGCTCATCAAGGATGATGAGCTCTACCGGTGGACGGGTTTAAGTGTTTAGCTTAGGCGTTCTCGGAGAGACCGCCCTACCTAGGTTTTGAGTTCCAAACCACCAATGGTTCAATCGGCTCATCAAGGATGATGAGCCCTGCCTGGGCCTGATCCCGTGGTTGCGGGATGCGGAACACCCACCACGCAAGGGCCGTGGGGCGAATGGATTAGTAGGCGGCTTGGGCGCCCTTAAGATTCCGCGAACGGATCCAGGGCATGAGGCCACGGAGGCGGGCACCGGTTTTTTCGATGGGGTGTTTGGCCCCCGCCTTGAGCAGGCGATGGTAGCGCTTCATGCCGGTGTGACTTTCGCGAATCCATTCGCGGGCAAATTTGCCGTTCCGAATTTCTTGGAGGACTTTCTCCATGGATTTTTTGGTACGGGCGTCGACGACGCGGGGCCCGCGACTGACGTCACCGTATTTGGCGGTCTCGGAGATGGAAAAGCGCATTCCTGCGATACCTGATTCGTTGATCAGATCGACGATGAGCTTCAATTCATGGAGGACTTCGAAGTAGGCAACTTCGGGTTGGTAGCCCGCTTTCACAAGAACTTCGAACCCTGCTTGGATGAGAGCGGAAGTGCCTCCGCAGAGGACGGCTTGCTCGCCAAAAAGATCGGTCTCGGTTTCTTCTTTGAAGGTGGTTTGGAGGAGGCCAGCGCGGGTGGCGCCGATCCCTCGGGCCCAGGCCATGGCAATCGAGCGAGCTTGGCCGGTGGGGTTTTGCTGCACCGCGAAGAGGGCAGGAACGCCACGTCCCTCGACATATTGGCGGCGAACGATATGTCCTGGGCCTTTGGGGGCGACAAGGATGACGTCGACATTTTTGGGTGGCTTAACGGTCTTATAGTGAATGGCGAAGCCGTGGCTGAAGAGGAGGCACTGACCTTTGCGAAGATTGGGGGCGATGTCCTTCTGGTAGACGGAGGGAATTTTCAGGTCGGGTACAGCAACGAAAATGACATCGGCGCCGCGAACGGCTTCAGCAGTGGGCAGGACTTTAAAGCCGTGTTTTTTGGCGACGGCGATAGATTTGCTGCCTTTGTAGAGACCGATGGTGACTTTGACGCCGCTATTTTTGAGGTTAAGGGCGTGGGCGTGGCCTTGGGAGCCGAAGCCAATGACGGTGGCTTTTCTGCGAAGAAGGGGGGTAAGGCTGGCGTCACGGTCGTGGTAGATTCGGGCGGGCATATGGTTATCTCCTGTTCGGGTTGGTGGTTTTCTATGGGGTAAATGGTTAACGGCGGGCGAGGGCGATGCGTCCGGTTCGGCTGAGTTCGAGGATGCCGAAGGATTTCATTAATTGGAGGAACTTGCCGATTTTGCTTTCGTCGCCGGTGACTTCAATGGAAAGGCTGGCGGATTGGACGTCGACAATCTTGGCGCGAAAGATGTCGCAGATTTGCATGACCTCTGGCCGAGCGGCGGCGGTGGCTTTGACGCGAAGCAAAATAAGTTCGCGGTCGATGACGTCCCCATCTTTGAAGTCGTGCACTTCGAGAACATCGACAAGTTTTTTGAGTTGTTTGACGACCTGCTCCAAGACCTGATCGTTGCCGACGACAACGATGGTCATGCGCGATATTTTATCGTTTTGGGTCGGGCCGACGTTGAGGGTATCGATATTGAAGCCGCGACCGCTAAAAAGCCCTGCGATGCGGGTTAGAACCCCGAATCGGTTTTGCACGACGACAGATATGGTATGGCGCATAAAATAAAAAGAAGAATGACCTTAAAAAGTAGCGAAGAAGGAGCGGACGGGTCAAGCTGAAGGGCCAGACTGTCCGAAGCTGGCGCGCAGGCGGGCTAATTCGTGCGACTGCTGATCGAGAAGTTGGCGGGCTTGAGCGAGGTCGGTTTCCAGCTGTTTGATCCGCAAGCGAAGGGCGGCGTCGAAGGCTGGGCTGGCTTCGGTGGCTTCGACGGGCTCGGTGGCGTCCTCCAATTTAATGGTGCGGCTTTTAAGACGAGAGGTACGGCGCCGACGAATTTCCTCAAGAAACTCGGTGACGGTGTAGGTTTCTTTTGTGCGGAGGTGAGAAACAAGTTCCGAGCCACCTAGTTGGCCGCTTTGTAAAAACTCCGCGATGGTGCCTGCGGTGGTCGGGCCGTAGCGGGGGCCGTCGAGGGGCTCGACCCACCAGTGCATTTCGAGACCGGGGACCTCGGGTGCCTTGGCCCAGGCTGCTTCATCGGTTTGGATGAGGTCGTCGGGTGCGATGAGAGACTGATTGGCGAGAGCTTTCAGATGATCGAGATCCATGGGGCCAAGGACTCTGCCGGTCTGGACTTTCTGAAGGCGGTAGAGGGAGGCGGGGGTGCTCAAAGGAAATTAATGGGTGGGGATAATGAGTTTTTGGCCGACTTTGAGGGAAGCATCTTTGGCGAGGGAGTTGGCCTTGCGGATGGACTCGACGGTGATTTTGGTTTTATAGGCTTCGCTATAAGCTTGGGCGATGGAGCTGAGGGTATCGCCCTTGGCCACGACATGCTCGTAGCCATCGCGTTCAGCAGGTTTGGCAATGGGGAGAGGTTTCTCCGCCGGCTTTTCTTTTTCCCGCTCTTTCCGCTCTGCAACTAATTTTGAAACTTCCTCCAGAAGGGCGGTGCGATCTTGGGACGCCTTGGCGGCAGTGTTGGCGAGCGATTCTTTGAGGGATTGAGACTGGAGCCGAACCTCATCAAGGATTTTTTCGAGGGTACTCACGCGAGCTTGAATTTTGTCCACTTGAGCGTCGACGCGATCGACTTGATCGGCGGCTTTAAGAATTTTGCGGCGCTCCATTTCCGCGTCTTCGGCGGCGGCTGGGTTCGAGGGTTGAGCGACGAGAGGAGTGCCTGAGATTAAAAAAAGAAGGGGGAGGATGCGGAGAAGCCTTGGCATAGCGGTATTATCACTCTGGGGACTCTGTGCCGACAAGCTTTACAAACTCTTTTTCGGTGATGACGCGAACTTGAAGGGATCGAGCTTTGGTCAGTTTTGAGCCTGCCTCTTCCCCTGCGAGGACGAAATCGGTTTTTGGGCTGACGGAACCGACGACCGATCCGCCGTGGGTTTGGATTTGGCGGACAAACTCTTCGCGGGACTGGCTGAGGGTACCGGTAATGACAAACTTCTTTCCTGCGAGAACCCCTCCGCGCATGGCGAGCTCCTCTTTTTGAGCAGTGAAATTGAGCCCAGCTTTACGCAGAGCAGGCAGAAGACGCTGGGTGGAGCGTTCTTGGAAAAAAGAGACAATTTCCTCGGCGACTTTCGGCCCAACATCGTTCACCTGAGTGAGCTCGGCAACGGTGGCGGAGGAGAGTTTTTCGAGGGTGGTAAAGTGGCGGGCGAGGGACTCTGAGGACACCGCACCGACTTGAGGAATGCCGAGGCCAAAAATTAGGCGCCAAAGTGGACGACTTTTACTTGCTGCGATTCCTTGCAGAAGATTGGTGGCGGACTTCTCTCCCATGCGATCAAGGTGGGTCAACTGTTCCTCGGTTACGGCGTAGAGTTGGTCGAGGTGCTGGACTAGGTCTGCATCGACGAGTTGACCGACCATGGCTTCGCCCATGCCCTCGATATCCATGGCACCACGGCTGGCAAAATGTTGGAGGCGGCGCTTGAGTTGGCCGACGCAGTCGCGAGAGGTGCAGCGGAGAAAAACTTCTTCTTTGGAGAGGGGGCCGCCGCAAACAGGGCAATGGCGGGGAACGGCGATGGGGCGGGAGGAAGTGGGACGCTTCTGGAGATTAACGGAAAGGACGGCGGGGATGACTTCCCCTGCTTTTTCGATGTTAACGTAATCTCCCACACGGATGTCCTTGCGGGCGATCTCCTCGAAGTTATGCAGGGTGGCGCGAGAAACGGTGGAACCGCTGAGGAGAACGGGATCGAGTTCGGCGACGGGGGTAATAACCCCGCTGCGACCAACTTGAAAAGTGATGGCGTGGAGGCGGGTTTCGGCCTGTTCGGGGGTGTATTTGTAAGCGATGGCCCAGCGAGGGGCTTTTTCGGTGGAGAGAAGAACGCGTTGTTGATCGAAGCGGTTGACCTTGATAACGGCTCCATCGGTGGCAAAGGGAAACTTGGTGCGGTCGCGGTCGAGGGTGTGAATGGCTTGGAGAACTTTGCCTGGTCCATCGGCGAGGCGGAACCAGGTGTGCCCGGGAAGACCCCACTGAAGGATTTGTTGGTGGAGGGCGTCCTGAGTTGTCAGGGAGGAGGTCTCGGGCTGGGCGAGGCCGTAAAAAACAACGGCAAGCGGGCGCTGAGCGACTTCGCGGGAGTCGAGCAGTTTGAGGGTGCCAGCGGCGGCATTGCGGGGGTTGGCAAAGAGGGCTTCCCCTTTTTTCTGGCGGGCGTGATTCAGTGCGGCAAAAGCAGGCTCGGGCAAGTAAACCTCGCCACGAAATTCAATAGTTTTTGGCAGGCCGCGAACAAACAAGGGGAGGTTACGGATGGTTTTTAGATTTTCGGTGATGTCGTCACCCCGGTCCCCATCGCCGCGGGTGAGGCCTTGTACAAGGTGGCCGTCGAGGAAGCGAACGGTGACGGCGAGCCCGTCGATCTTGGGTTCGATGGCGAAGGTGGCCTCCTGTCCTGCTAGGCCTTTGGTCACGCGGGTAAGAAAATCGGTCAATTCATTTTCGCTGTAGGTATTGTTGAGGCTCTGCATGCGGACGGTGTGGGGGACGGTGCGAAAGGAGTCGAGGGGGGCGCCGCCGACTTTACGGGTGGGGGAATTTTCGTCGATGAGTTGAGGATGGGCTTTTTCGAAGTCGGAAAGTTCGCGGTAGAGGCGGTCGTAAGCGGCGTCGGAGATCTCGGGTTGGGCTTGGACGTAGTAAAGAAGGTCGTGGTGCCGAACCTGTTTGAGGAGGTGGGCGTAGTGTTGAGTGGAGGAGTTGCTCACCTGGGGCGACGACGAAGGGTGAGTCCGATAGCGATTCCGAGGATATCAGCTAACCAATCTTGGATCGAGACATCGCGGCCTGGGGCGAGGCGCTGGGACTGTTCGTCGAGGCCGCCGAGGAGAGATCCTGCCATACCGATGGGGACGGAGGGGAAGGGAAGTCCGCCGAGAACGAAGCCGAAGCCTGTATAGACGGCGAGGTGGAGGACCTTGTCATTGGGCAGAGGGAAAAAATCGTCCATTTTTTTGATTCGGCTGGCGGGCAGGGCGGAGACGCTGAGGATGAGAAGAAAGTAGAGGACGGGGGGGAGTAAGTTTTTCCATCGCAGATTGGGCATAAGAAGAGCATTTTGGACAGAGAGTGAAGCAGAGCAACTTGAAAGAATGGGTTCCGATTTTAGGGATCGAAGGGGGAGGCACAAAGACCTCATGGATTTTCGTGGGGGATGGAGGTCGGATTCTGGCGCAAGGCACGGCGGGGCCATCGAATGTTCTGTTGGCGGGGAGAGTCGGGTTAGAAAAGGTGTTTCGGCAGATTGCGGCGGCTCTTCCAGGAAAGCCGGTGGCGATTGGGGGAGGATTTGCGGGAGCGCGGGGTCAGGCTGAGCTTGTGGAGGTGCGGGGGGCGTTGCGTTCGGTTTGGCCGAGGGTGAATCGGGTGGTGGTGGGGATGGATACTGATTCGGCGTTGGCGGCGGCGTGGGGAAGTGAGGACGGATTTTTAGTGATCGCGGGAACGGGAAGTAATGTGGTGGGGAGAAAAGGGAGTGTTCGGTTGAGTGCGGGTGGGCACGGCCATTTATTAGGGGATGCGGGGAGTGGCTACGACATCGCACAGAGGGCAGTGGAGGCGATTTTTCGAGCGAGAGATCGGGATGGGAAAGCACCAAAATTAGTGGCGGCGCTCTTGGCGCATGCGGGGGCGGCAGATATGGATCGTTTTTTGCGTGCGGTCTATCTGGCTCAGGGGAAAGAGTGGCTGGCTTCGTTTGCCCCCGTGGTTCTGCGGGCAGCAGAAAAAGGGGACGCAATCGCAGGGCAAGCGGTGCGAGATGGGGTGGAAGAACTTGCGACCAGGATAGCGGAGTTGGCCAAGAGGATGAAGGTCGCACGACCGAGGATCGCGCAAACGGGCGGATTATTTGAAAACCGCTTTTATGCTGAAGCTTTTGTGAAGGCTTTGCGGAGGACATGTCCGCGGGCCAAGAGTGAGCCGTGCAAAACTTCTGGAGCGATGGGAGCGGTGCGGATGGTGGTTGGTTCTACGTCCATTTGGACGGGGCAAGGGGAGAAGAAAAGTGGATTAGATTTGGTGGATGTGGAGGCTTTGCCGACGGAGATGGCGAATCCGCGGTCACGCGGGATGCATCGTCAATCGGTGGGAGAGTTGGTGCGGCTGTTTGTGGAGGAGGAGGCTTTTACGGTGCGGGCTTTGAGTCGGGCGAAGAAAGAAATTAAGGGAGCGACGGAGATTGTTTCGCGGGCGTTAACACGTGGAGGAAGGCTTTTCTATGTGGGGGCAGGAACGAGTGGGCGGCTGGGTGTTTTGGATGCGAGTGAGATGCCTCCGACGTTCCACACGCCACCAGAGTTGGTGCAGGCCATTTTAGCGGGGGGGCCTGAGGCGATTTTTCGGGCACAGGAGGGGGCGGAGGATGACGGGGAGGCGGGGGCGCGATCGGTGAGGGAGCGGAGAGTGGGTTCCCGCGATGTGCTGGTCGGTTTGACGGCGAGTGGGCGGACTCCGTTTGTGCATGGGGCATTGGCGGAGGGAAAGAAAGTAGGAGCTAAAACGGTTTTGATCACGGCGCATCCGAAGTGGAGGTTCGAGAGGGGCGGGATCCGCCCTGATGGGGTGGTGCGGTTGGATGTTGGTCCAGAGATTATTGCTGGCTCGACGCGTCTGAAGGCGGGGACCGTGACAAAGATGGTCTGCAATATCCTCAGCTCTGTGGCGATGATTCGAATGGGAAAAGTGTACGACAACCTGATGGTGCATGTGGTTCCCTCGAATGAAAAACTGAAGGCACGGGCGATACGATTGATCCGGACGTTAACCCAAGTTGGCCTGGAGGAGGCGGAGCGGGCGTTGAGGGAGTCGGGCGGAAAAGTGATGTTGGCAACCGAGCGACTGCGAAAAGTTTCTGGCTTGCTGAAAAAAAGACGAGGAGCACTCTCGGTCAGATGAAATCCTTGATGCGGGTTGTGGTGTTAGTTGGTTGGGCGGTGACTTGCGGGTGGGCGGCGGAGGCGGACGTAGCGGGTCTTTGGAAAAATACCGCAATGGGGATAGGTCAGTCGGTGATTATTGTTTCGCAGGAGGGGGCGGATTTGCATGTGGCGGGATATGGAGTGTGGGCGGGGGGTGGAGTTGGGGTGTGGCACGGTAAGGGGAGGATTGAGGGGGCGCGGGTGAAGTTGCCGTTAAATTACACAAAACTGCCGAAGCCTGGATTTGATGCGAAGGTGGAGTTGGATTTAGGGATTGCGGCGGATGGAAAAACTTTAGAGGGGACTTGGAAAAACTCGCTTGGGCGAAAGGGGCCAGTGAGGTTTGTTCGAGTGGTTTCTGAGGCGGCGCCGAAAGTGACGACACCTGCCGAGGTGCCCGCAGGGGAAGGGCCCGTGTCGGACGGGGATAAAACAGAGGAGGCAGTAAAGCCTTAGACTCCGTGGACTCTGCCCCAGTGGATATCGAGTTGGCGGCTGAGGCAAAGTTTGAGGGCGCGAAGAAGGCAGGAGGCTTCTAATTTTTGTCCTCGAGCGATGATGCTGGGGAGGGATTCGTTGGGGCGGAGGCGCAAGGCGTCTTGGCATAGAATTGGGCCTTGATCTAAATCTGGGGTAACGAAGTGAGCGGTGACTCCAACAATTTTTACTCCCTTGTCGTAGGCTTGGCGGTAGGCAGAGGCGCCTGGGAACGAAGGGAGGAGCGAGGGATGAATATTGAGGATACGATTCTTCCAGTGCCAAACGAAGTCGGGGGAAAGAATTTTCATAAAGCGGGCGAGAACGACAAGTTCGACGTCCGCCTTTTCTAGATTGGATTGAAGGGAGGTTTCAGCTTTCTGGCGGTCGCGGTAGTCGATTGAGGCGAAAGGAAGGCGGTAGCGGCGGGCGAGAGAGCGAAGTTGGGGATGATTCCCAGCGAGGAGAACGGGTTGGGCGGCGAGGCGATGGGATTTCCAAGCGCGAAGGATGGCCTCGGCGGCATGGGTTTCTTTGGAGACGAGAATGGCGAGGCGGCGGCGGGTGCGTGTGCCGTCGGACATACGCAGAGTAAGTTTCATTCTGAGGTCTTGGGCCAAGGAGCCGAGGTCGGCGCGAATTTGGCGGGCGTCGAGTTTTGAAACAGGCCAAGAGGCGAGAAGAGTCATGCGAAACTTTCCGCGGGCGACCTGTTCTTCGAGCGATTCGATATTGGCGCCCATGCGGAAAAGATGTTGGGTAACGGCGGCGATGGCGCCGCTACGGTCTGGACCGACCAAGCCGATGGTGACAAAGGAGCGACTGGCCATAGTTAATCTGCGCGTAAGGTGCAGGAGGCGCGGGGGGTTTCGTGAAGGGTGATTTCCGAAAGGCCGGGGAGTTCAGGGCTGAGTTGTTTCCAGAACCATTGGCAGATGAGTTCGAGGGTTGGGTTTTCGAGGCCGGGGGTGTCGTTGAGGGAGGTGTGGTCGAGTTTTTCTAGAATGGGGCGGACGACGGAGGCGATTTTCGCGTGGTCGTAAAGGAGGCCTGATTTGGGGTCGACGGAGCCGGCAACACAAACTTCGAGGGCAAAGCTGTGCCCGTGGAGGCGCCGACACTTGTGTCCCTCGGGGAAGGAGGGGAGGTGTTGAGCGGCTTCGAAGTCAAATTTCCGTCTGAGGGTGATCTGCATCAGAGATAATTTCTAGCGATTTGAGGGGTCGATTTCAACCGATGGTTCGATTGGATGTTGGATTGGCAGGGTGGAGGGGTTGCGATAATTGCTCTCGCAAAGGCCGCGCAGGACGCGAAGGAAGATTGGTTGTGGGGGATTGGGGTTAAGGGGAGATGGGTGTTGAGCGCAGGCGACCTCGGAGATGTCGCCGCTACCTAGGTTTAGAGCTTTAAGCCACGAATGTTTCAATCGGCGCATCACGGATGATGCGCCCTACCGGTGGACGGCGAGGAGGGGGGCTTGGGGGAGAACCACGAGTTGAGGAGTTTTTCGATCAGGGCGCCCCAAAGAGAAAGAATGATGGCGAGAAGAAGGAGGGAGGGGACGGCGATCGAGGAGGATTTGTCTTTGAGGAAGGAGGCAAAGTGAATGGCGTAGGGTTGGTG
>CAJBOM010000020.1 GCA_903956835.1 uncultured Verrucomicrobiota bacterium | reverse complement strand
GAGATTGGCGGAGGCCTCGGCCGTGGCGAGGATGTAGTAGACGGCGATGGCAGTGGGAGTGTGGGGGAGGGAGACGTCGACGAGAGTGGCGCCGTTTTTCTTGAACCAATCGGCGGCGGAGCGGATAGCGGATTCGGTTTCTGAATCCATTCCTGGGAGAAAATATTCTTTGGGCAGTCCGACGCGTAATCCTTGGACTGAGCCATTTTTTTGGGTGAGAAATTTTTCGGGGGGTCGGAGATCGGTGGTGTTATCGCGAGGGTCGTGGCCGGCGAGGACGGAGAGGAGGAGAGCGGAATCCTCGACCGTGCGGGTGAGCGGGCCGATCTGATCGAGGGAAGAGGCGAAGGCGACGAGGCCGTAGCGGGAGATGCGGCCGTAGGTGGGTTTCAGTCCAACACAACCGCAGAGGGCGGCGGGTTGGCGGATGGAGCCGCCTGTGTCGGAACCGAGGGCGGCGAGGGCGATACGTCCTGCGACGGCGGCGGCAGAACCTCCTGAGGAGCCACCTGGAATGCGAGTGGGATCCCAGGGATTGCGGGTGAGGCCGAGGGCGGAGTTTTCAGTGGAGGAGCCCATGGCAAATTCGTCCATATTGGTGCGCCCGAGTAGAATGGAACCCGCTTGGCGGAGGAGGGAGACGGCGGTGGCATCGTAGGGAGCTTTGTATCCCTCGAGAATTTTGGAAGCGCAGGTGCAGGGATCGCCGAGGGCATTGAGATTATCTTTGAGGGCGATGGGAATGCCACCGAGGGGAAGAGAGAGATCGGCTTTTTCAGCGGCGGCGAGAGCGCTCTCGCGATGGAGATAGGTGTAGGCGTGGAGAGTATTTTCGCGGGCATCGATCTGGGTGAAGAGATATTTGAGACTATCGCGCGGATGAATCTCCTTGGAGAGCAGGCGACGCCGGAGGGTGGCAATGGTTTCGTAGGCTAGGCTCATTCGAGAATTCTGGGGACGAGGATTAGGTCGTTGGCTTGGGCGGGAGCGTTGGAGAGGGCGGCTTCGATGGAGAGGCTGGGGGTGGGGATGTCTTGGCGGAGGGCGGGTTGGGCGGGGGGGGTGACCTCGGGGATAGCGCCCGTGGCGATTTGGCTTAGGGTTTCCATATGGCCGAGGATTTGGGTGAGTTGAGCGGAGAACTTTGCCGTTTCCTCGGGGGTGAGGGTGAGGCGGGCCAGAGAGGCGACATCAGAAATATTGATTTTGGGCGCCGACATATGCTCGAAAGAGTAGGAAGAAAGAAAGCAATTCGGAAGAAAGAAAGAGTGGGTAGGAATGTGCGAAAGTCAGAATGTTAGAATGTGAGAATCCCGCGCTCAAGCCTTAGGTAGGGGAGACATCTCCGAGGTCGCCTGCGTTGAGTGATTTAATCGCCGACGATGACGCGGGTTCCGACGGGGCGACCTTGAGCGGCGGCCCGCAGATTTCCCTCTCGGAAGACATCGAACACTACGATGGGGATTTTATTATCCATGCAGAGGGAGAAAGCGGTGGAATCCATGATTTGTAGGCGGCGGCGTAGGGCGTCCCCGTAGGTGATGGTTTGAAAGCGTTGAGCGCGGGGGTTGGTTTTGGGATCGGAATCGTAGATTCCGTCTACCTTGGTGGCCTTGAGGAGGGCATCGGCCCCGATCTCGCTGGCACGAAGGGCGGCGGTGGTGTCGGTGGAGAAGAAGGGGTGGCCTGTGCCAGCGGCGAAGATGACCACACGACCTTTTTCCAGATGGCGGAGGGCTCGTCGTCGGATAAAGGGTTCGGCCACATTATTCATTTCGATCGCGGTCATGACGCGGGTTTCAACGCCTGCATGTTCGAGGGCGTCTTGCAGGGCGAGGGCGTTAATTACGGTGGCGAGCATGCCCATGTAGTCGGCGGTATTGCGATCCATGCGACCTTCACCACTGGCAGGGGCACCCCGCCAGATATTGCCGCCACCAATGACGATGGCCAGTTGAAGAGAGGGGGAGAGGATATCGCGGATCTGATGAGCGAGGCGGCGAGTAACGACTGTGGAGAGATGATTTCCAGATTCGGCTAGCGTCTCGCCAGAAAGTTTGAGGAGGAGGCGGCGGGTATTGTGCTGGTGAGCGGGAGAGTAGTCGTCGTCGAGAGGTCGAGCGCCATCGCTGGGGCTACGTAGGGGAACGGAAGAAGTAGAGGGGGAGGGTAGGGAAACTTTCGATTTGTTTTTCTTGGTTTTTTTGGAGGGGCGAGGGGAGGGCACGAGGGCTATTGTGGCTCCGAACGGGTGGGGAGCGGAAGATTAATTTTTTGTCAGGGCAAAATGGTGATTCTGCGGTGGTAAAGGCGGGGCGTAGGCCTAGTCTGCCATAAAACTCACCGACTAAAAACAGCCCTTTTTGATGGTTAGAAATTTTTGGGCTCAAAAAATATTT
>CAJBOM010000019.1 GCA_903956835.1 uncultured Verrucomicrobiota bacterium | reverse complement strand
CTCGCAGCATGCTGCGAGCACGGGGTGGTGGGGAGGGGGGGTTAGAGGAGGCCGGCGATGCGGAGACAGGAGACTTCGATGGCGAGGGTTTGATCTACGTTGCGAGACAGGGCTGAGCGGAGTTTTTCTAGGGCGTCCACTTCCCGGACGATATCAGGTTGGAGGGTGGACTCTGCTCGGGCCCAAGCCCCGCGGATGAGATGGGCGATGACATCTTCCCGAACACGGACGAGTTGACCCGCAGTCGAGGCAGTATGGGCTAACTCATTTTCATCGCCTGCTTCATCGTTCAATTCAGAAGCTTCGGCGCTAAGACGATCGCGGGTGGCAAGAAGGAACGATTGGAGGAGGGATGCGCGGCGATAAGCATCAAGAGCGTTGGGCTGACCGGTTTGGGTCCAACGGCCAGCTAACTCTTCCAGTCCCGGAATGGGATCTGGATGCTGGCTGGGAATGACTGGGAAAGTTAGGCAGCGGGAACGGACGGTAGATAAAAGTTGTTCGGGACGATCGGAGGTAAGAATAAGAAGGGTGTGGTCAGGCGGTTCCTCGAGTGTTTTAAGGAAAGCGTTGGCCGCCTCCGCTGGTGGAATGCACATGCGCTCTGCCTCAAGAATGAGAGCGACTTTGAGGGGGGCACGATGGGGGCGACGAGATAGAGAGTGTTCAAGCTGGCGGACTTGGGCGATGGAGACGCGACGCGATTTTGATTCAGGGCGGAGGATAAAAAAATCGGGGTGGTCCTCGAGATCAGCATCGAGAAGATTAGCGGCGAGTCCACGGGCAAGGGATTCGAGTTCGGCGGGCGGTGCGCCCGTGAGAAGGTGGGCGTGAGCGAGGCGGCCTTCTTTGGAGGCGGCCTGAAAAACCTCTTCAACGCGGGAGGGTGGAAAAGGCATGGCGCAGCTCCTTTTGGATGCGGGCAAAGGTTTCCTCTCGGGATCCAGAAGCATCGATGAGTTTGACTCGTTGGGGTTCCCGCTGGGCGAGGGCGCGATAACCGTCGGCAACTTTTTTGTAGAAACCAAGGTCGAGGTCTTCGATCCGATCTTTTTGGCCGGTGGGGCGAGGGCGGCGGAGAGCACGGCTGCGGGCTTCGGCGGGATCGAGATCGAGAACCAAGGTGAGATCCGGTTCGCGGTGGGCGATGGCGAAATGGTTGATAAAGTTAACTGCTTCAATGGGGAGTCCGCGGGCATTGCCTTGGAAGACGGTGGTGGAGTCGTGAAAGCGGTCGGCAATGATCCATTCTCCTCTGGTGAGGGCGGGATGAATGAGTTGGCGCACGAGTTCGGCTCGGCTCGCGGCAAAAAGGAGGAGTTCGGTTTCGGCGGTCATGGACTGTCCAACTGGATCGTGTTTCAGGAGATGGCGGATGGATTCGCCGACTGGGGTGCCACCGGGTTCACGGACTTCGTGAATGGTGAGGTTGGTGGCGCGAAGCCAAGTGAGGGTGGAGGCTATTTGGGTGCTTTTGCCGCACCCTTCGCACCCTTCGAAAGTAATGAAACGACCTGGGGAGGTCATTCGGGAACGTCGAGGGCGGCGACGGCGAGGGCGGCAATGCCATCTCCCCGACCAATGAAGCCAAGCTTTTCGTTGGTGGTGGCTTTGATGTTAACTCGATCGACAGACAGCCCGAGGGCGGCGGCAATTTTCACGCACATGGCGGGAAAGTGGGGGAGAAGTTTTGGGGCCTCGGCGAGTAGAGTGGCATCGACATTAAGAATGGTGGCCTTTTTTTCTTTGGCGAGGCGGGCGGATTCGGCCAAGAAAAGAGTGCTGGCGACATTTTTCCATTTTGGGTCGGTGTTGGGAAAGTGGGCTCCGATATCTCCTGCGCCGAGGGCACCGAGGACGGCATCGGTCAGAGCGTGAAGAAGAACATCTGCGTCGGAGTGACCTTCGAGGCCACGTTCGTAGGGAATGGTGACGGCACCAAGCACGAGGGGACGCCCCGCGACCAGAGGATGAACATCATAACCAAAGCCAACGCGCAACATGGGTAGAGAATGTCCAAGGAAGGGGCGAACGCCAACGGTTTTCGCAAAAGTTCTTCGCAGGACGGGCGATGGACAAGTGGAAAAAAGAGGAATAGGGTATATCCATGAATATCCATATTACTCCTCGGCATCTTCCCTTAACGGATGGGATCGATATGTACGTGCACAACAAACTTTCCCATTTGGATCATTTCGAAAGTCGGATTCTAGGTGCCCACGTTGTTCTTTGGCATGATCGTAGTGCGCCACCCAAACAGAAGTATCGGGTGAAAGTCCACTTGGCCGTTCCCGGACCGGATATTTTTGCGGAAGCAGGGGAGGCGGATCTTTATGCAGCCATTGATAAGGCGGAGGAAAAATTAAGCAGCGAGTTACGGAAGCGGAAGACGAAGTTGGTGGATCGGAAACGCCACGTGGAGGCGCGTCGCAAGGAAAAGGCGCGGAGGTTTGGAAGATAATATATTGTTAGTGGTTACGATCTGAGTGGGCCTCTGATCGAGTTGAATAAATCAGTTACCGCCTTTTTGAGAAGGCTAAAATTTTAATAAACAGTAACTTATGAAATAATAATCGTTTTGGCGTTTTGTGTGAATAAAATGTTGATTGCTGTTAGTAGGTTTGATTTAATTTCCGCCCCATTGGCCATCTGAGGGCGAGTAACCCTTTTTGGTTCAGTGGGAACAAACAATAAGGAGAAAATGAAATGATCAAGAATATTGCACGGATTCTTAGCGTGCTTGTTACCGTGGCCAGCTTGTCCCTCGCGGACAGCGCGCCAGAAGCATCTGCCCAGGATACGAAAAAGATGGTTCAAAATAACTTTGTTGAGACCGCCCAGAAGGGCGTCAAGCTCAGCGGATACGTTGATGCTGGTTACAGCTACAACTTCACCGGCACGGGAAATCAGTCTGTGGTTGATTCCCGTTTCGGTTCCGATACCGCCCAAAAAGGTGATTTCCAGCTCTATGCTGTGAAAATCGCGCTGGAAAAGGCGATGACCTCGGAAAACAAAGCTCAGGCCGGGTTCCGCGCCGATGTGATGATTGGTGAAGATGCGAACTACTTCATCGATCGTTCCCTCCCCAACAACGAACTCAACGGTGGTACGGGTTCGGTCGGCGGAAACGGTGGTCCTACCAACACAGATAGCAACTCGAACAGCCTGTTCTTGGAACAAGCCTATGTTTCGATCCGCGCCCCTGTGGGTAACGGTTGGGACTTCAAAGTTGGAAAGTTCGTTTCGATCCTCGGTTACGAGGTGATGGAGCGGCCCGCCAACATGAACACGACCTTCGGGTTGCTGTTCCAACAGATGCCCCTCTACTACACTGGTGTGCTCTCATCCTACCGCTTTGACGATTACGTTGACGGGAAGTTGGGTGTGGTCAACGGTTCGAACAGTGATAACAACACGACTCTTAATCCCAATGTGGGTGACGGTTGTGCGCTTCTCGCAGCGTTGAACATCACCGCTCCTGGCGGTAACGCGAACTGGAGCAACAACTTCCAGTATAGCACTAGTGCCGATAATAATACGGCTACGGGTGTTTTTGATTCGTCGAATCCGCAAAACTACGGTGGGACTAGTGCCGATGGCGGGACGGTCAATATATCAGGCAACCTGATTGTGTATAACTCTTGGGGTAATTGGGCTCCGAAGTTTGCCGATGACAAGCTGTTACTCGCTTTCCAAGGGGTTTTGGGAAGCATCACTGGAAGTGGCAATCTACAAACTTCTACTGGGGCGGGCGCGTTCCCCGTTAACAACACATGGTATGGTGCTGGTGTCTATGCGAAGTATCAGTTTAACGACTGGTTCTCACTGGCCAGCCGCGGTGAGTACATCGGTTCGAACAATTCGGGAAAGTTCGGTGCGCAAGGATCTTCTTCCACGGTTGGTGGAAGAGTTCCTAAACACGTTACTGGCTCCAACTGGTGGGAGTATACCCTCACGGCTGGTTTCAACGTGATCGACAACCTCCTGCTCCGTGCCGAGTACCGTCTGGATTGGGGCAGCAACATCAATGCTAATTCCGAGAGCTATGTTACTCCCGGTGGTGGCGGAGGTGGTGGACCTTGCCACTACGCTGGTGCTGAAGTTGTCTATAGCTTCTAAAGATTATTTAGAGCAAGACTCTTAAACAAAACCCCTGGGACCAGTGATTGGGTCCCGGGGGTTTTTGTTTTTAGTGAGTTGGCCCCCGCACACACGCCCCTGGCCCATTCGATTCACGCCTCTGGCTTGGTAAATATTTTCGCTTACGCGACGGAATTAGCTCCCGCACACCCGCCCCTGGCCTTTGCGGTTACCCCTCCGGGTAGGTTAGATTATGTGCTTCGCACATCTGCAATGGGTCCTGGGGGTTTTTGTTTTTAGTGGGTTGAAGGTGGAGTATTGCTCGGGTTTCTCTTTGGGATGAGATAGAAAGAGGGAATGGGAGATCTGGCTTACTGGGCGGTGGTAGATTTTTTGCGTGGGATTCTTTCCTTGGTCTGTCGGATTGAGGTGAGTGGGACGCGGGAGGTCCCTGCGGGTCCTTGGATTTTAGCGAGCAATCATTTGAGTCACTTTGATCCGCCACTTTTGGCGAGCGCTTTTGCACGACCGATTGATTTTTTGGCGATGCGGGAGCTTTTCCAGCCTGCTTGGTTTGGGTTCCTAATGGAAAAATGTCACGTGATTCCGATTTCTCGAGAGCGGGTAGACACGAAGGCGTTTAAGATCGCCCTTCTTCGGCTGAAGGCAGGGCGAATTGTTGGGATATTTCCTGAGGGAGGATTGCGTGCAGGAAAAACCTCGGTGCTGGAGGGGGCAGGGTTAACCGAGGGGTTTTCACTTTTGGCAATGAGATCGGGTTGTGCGGTCCGGCCGGTGGTGCTGGTGGGAAGCGATCAGCTTTATGTGGCAAGAAACTGGTTCCGTCGACCCCGAGTGGTGGTGGCGGTGGGAGAGCCGATTCCTGCGCCGCTGGCCAGGGAGAATCGGAAGGAGTGGGCGGAGAAGTTGGCTGAAGCGATGCGGGCTTTGTACGTGGATGTCAAAAAAAGGTATGCTTTGGAAACGGTGGTCTTACCCAAAACGCCACAGGAACGGTGGAGGGACGGTAGATGATGAGGAGTTTTCACGCGGCTCAATCGCGGGCGGTGGATATGGGGACGTTCTTTGGGATTGGGCTTTGGCAGTTGCTGGGGCGGGCGGGTCGGCACGGGGTGAAGGAGTGGGATAGGTACGTGGAGGAGTGGCTTGGGAAGGGTGGGGAGGAGTTTTACCGAGTTCCGGAAAATCTTCCTCTTGGGTTGAGGGAGGGGCGGGTGGATTTTTCTTCGCCCGTGGTGACTGATCGGGAGGAGAACAATCGATTCCATTTGAGGGTATGGCCTGGTCCGAAAGGAATGAAATCTCCTGCGATGGTTATGTTGCACTCCCTCTTTTCCGCAAGCGACGTGGGGTATGCCCACTGGGCGGGTGTTTTAAATCGCTTAGGGTGGACGGCGGTTTTTTATGATTTGCCGTACCATTTTCGGAGGCGTCCAAAAGGGACATGGAGCGGGGAGCTGGTTTTTGGAGGGAATTTGATTCGGAGTGCTGAAGCGATTCGGCAATCGGTCACTGAGGTGCGGATGGTGACGAGGATGCTGAAAGCGGCGGGGGCACCGGAAGTGGGGCTGTGGGGGATGAGTTTGGGCGGGTGGGTAGGCGGGTTGGTGTTGTGTCATGAACCAGAGTTGGCTTGTGGTTGGTTGGTGCAACCGATTCCGGATGTGGCGACGGCGATTTGGGATTCGGAGGGTGGTTGGGTTTTACGAAGGCAGATGGAGCAGAGGGGATTTGATCGGGAGCGAGCGGAACGACTTTTCCCGCTGGTCTGTCCTTCGCATGGGAAACTTCGGCTGGCGGCGAATCGGGTTTTGATTGTGGGGGGAACCTATGATTCGGTGGCGCCGCCGATGAAGTTGCGGAGGTTGGCGGAGGGATGGGGTGGAACACACTATCGGGAGGTAGCGCAGGGTCATATTGGGTATCAGGCGATGCCGAACAGTTGGCGGTGGGGCAGGGAACTGATGCCCGAACTCTTTGTAGGTGAGGGGGTGAGGAAGTTTTGAAGTAGGAATTGAAAAGCTGGAGAAGCATGGCATAGTGATCTGATTCAGATTCCGACCACGACAGGTTGGATCAAAAAAAGGAGCCAAAACAGCATGGCATCATCAGGAGCAAAAAAGGTTCGTTCGAAGGAGAAGCCGGGCAACTCGCCCGCGATGTTGCCTACCCTGACCCCTTCGGAGAGGGTGGATCTTCTGCGCAAGATGGTATTGATCCGAAGGTTTGAGCAGAAGGCGGCACAGGCTTTCATGCAGGCAAAGATCCGCGGTTTTTGTCACTTGTATATCGGGCAGGAGGCGGTGGCGGTAGGATCGATTTCCACATTACATCCGACGGATGCGGTGATTACGGCGTATCGGGATCACGGGCATGCATTGGCGCGGGGGATGAGTTCGCGGGAGTGCATGGCGGAACTTTTCGGGAAGATCACGGGTTGCTCGAGGGGGAAGGGTGGGTCGATGCATTTCTTTAGTAAGGAGAAGCATTTTCACGGTGGGCACGGAATTGTGGGGGGTCAGACCCCATTGGCGGCGGGGATTGCCTTTGCGCAAAAATACAATGGAACGGGGGAGGTAACGGTTTGTTATTTGGGCGATGGAGCGGTGAATCAGGGGGCGTTCCACGAAGCTTTGAATTTGGCGGCCTTGTGGAAGCTGCCAGTGATTTATGTGATTGAGAACAATGAGTATTCGATGGGGACGCATCAGTCGCGCAGTTCAGCGGGATATCCTTTGGTGAAGCGTGCGGATGGGTATGACATGGCTGGGATCACGGCAAATGGGAACGATGTGGATGATGTCAGAGAGAAGATGTGGGATGCAGTTCAGTTAGCACGGACGGAGAGCCTTCCCTCGCTGGTGGAGATTAAGACCTATCGGTATCGGGGTCATTCGATGTCGGATCCTGGAAATTACAGGACGAAGGAGGAGATTGCGGAGAGGAAAAAAGAGTCGGAGCCGATTTCGATGTTTAAAGAGCGGTTGTACAAGGAGAAGGTTTTGACGGAAAAGGAGTATGAGGAGATTGAGCGGCAGGCGGTAGCGGAAGCGGAGGATGCGATTGCCTTTGCGGAAGCCTCGGCTGAGCCTGAGGTGGCGACGGTTTTTGAAGATATCCATGCGCCAGAGGATCAGATTGCGGAATTCCGTCCGCCGATTGGAAGCTAACTATGGCCGTGATCACGATGAGAGAGGCGCTTAATCAGGCGCTGAGTGAAGAGATGGAGAGAGATGGTCGCGTAATCCTGATGGGGGAGGAGGTGGCGGAGTATCAAGGGGCGTATAAAGTGAGCTCTGGGCTTTTGCAGAAATTTGGGGCGAAGAGGGTTTTGGATACACCGATCAGCGAGTCAGGTTTTGCGGGGTTGGGGGTGGGGGCGGCGATGCAGGGGCTGCGACCCGTGGTGGAGTTCATGACGTGGAGTTTTTCGATGGTGGCGTATGATCAGATCGTGAACAACGCGGGGGCGATCCGTTATATGAGTGGTGGGCAGTATTCGATACCGATTGTTTTCCGAGGATCCTCGGGAGCGGGATTGCAGGTGGGGGCGACCCATTCGCACACTCCAGAGAACTGGTACGCGAATGTACCTGCGATGACGGTGATCACGCCTGCTTTTCCAGATGACGCCAAGGGGCTGCTGAAAAGTGCGATCCGTAGTAATAATCCAGTTTGTTTTATTGAGAATGAAAAGCTGTACGGATTCAAGGGAGAGGTGCCTGAGGGGGATGTGCTGACAACGATTGGGCAGGCACGGATTTGTCGGGATGGGAGTCAGGTAACGTTGATTGCGAACAGTGCGTCCACGCATGTGGCGTTGGCCTCAGCTGAGCAGTTAGCGGCGGATGGAATATCGGCGGAAGTGCTGGATTTGCGAACGATCAAGCCGTTGGATATTCCAACGATTCTGGCTTCGGTAGTAAAGACGAGTCGGGTGGTGATTGTGGAGGAGAATAAGCCTTTTGCGGGATGGGGAGCGCAGGTGGCCTATGAGATACAGCATCGGGCGTTTGATTCATTGGATGCACCGATTGAGCGGGTGACGGGCCTTGATGTGCCTCAGCCGTATGCGCGGGTGTTGGAACAGGCGGTGATGCCGAGTGCGGAACGAGTGACGGAAGCGGCGAAAAAAACTTTGGGCTAAATTATTTCTTAGGGGTGGGATTGAGGGGGGATTGGTGAGGATGAAGATGCATAGGTTAATTCAAAGCGAACTGAACTGCCTATTCGGAGCTATTCGATTTCCTTGGTGAGGTTCTAAGGTTTTAAACCGAAAGATTTGTAGGAATCACGGGCTAACTTAAAGTGTAACACGTGTTACATTTTAAAGTTGGCTGCTTGATAGAAGTAGGGGGGTGTTGGCTACCGACGAAGGGCTTCAAGAACGATAGACGGGGTGATGATTTCGGGGAGGAGTTGGGGGGTGGAATCTGGGTTGGGGCGGAGGAGGACGTAGGTGGGGACCCCTTCTCGGCCATATTTCTGGAGGGCGGCGGTAATGGCTGGATCGCGGCGGGTCCAGTCGGCCACGAGAAATGTGATATTTCTTTCACGGAAGGCGGTTTTGATTTCTGCACGAGAAAGGGTGAGTCGTTCGTTGACTTGGCAGGTGAGGCACCAAGCAGCGGTGAAATCGATAAAGACGGATTGGCCAGCGGCGAGTTGGCGAGCGACCTCGGCTTCGGACCAGGGGAGGCGATCGGTGGAGGTTGTGGGGAGGGGGGAGGCGGGGGCGGTTTTTAGAAGGAGGGAGGGCAGGAGGCAGGCGAGGAGAGTGAGGGTGATGCCGAGGAATCGGAGCGGGCGAAGAGGGGGGAAGGATCGTTGGGATTGGCCGTAGAAAAGGAGTCCGAGGGTGAGGCTAAGGAGTCCGAGAAGTACGGGTAGAATGGAGGAGGTTCCGCTGAGGCGGAAGGCAACCCAGAGAAGCCAAAGAACGGCGGCGAACATGGGGAGGGAGAGAATCTTTTTTAGAGTGTTCATCCAGGCACCAGGTTTGGGGAGGAAAGAGAGCAGAGATGGGAAATAAGAGAAAAGGAGGACAGGCAGGGCGAAGCCGAAAGCCAGAGAGGTGAAGATGGAGAGAGTCTGGAGTGGAGGAAGGGAGAATGCGGTGGCAAGGGCGACGCCCATAAAGGGTGCGGTGCAGGGGGAGGCGACGGCGACGGCCAGAAGTCCGGAAGCGAAAGCTCCGGTCCAGCCCTGTTTTGGGCTTTTAGAGGCGAGGTCGCCGAGGAGAACTTGAAATTCGAAAACGCCGAGGAGATTGAGGGCAAGGGCGAAGAGGAGTGCGAGGAGTAGCCAGACGACGGGAGGAGATTGGAGTTGGAAGCCCCAACCGAAAGCTTGGCCTGAAGATCGCAGAATGATGAGAAGTCCAGCGAGGCCGAGAAGAGAGAGGAGGACACCTACAAAAAAAGCGAGTCCTTCGCGACGAGCGGCGGTGGGGCTCTCGCCTGAGATCTGAACGAGGTGGAGGGCTTTGAGGGAGAGGATAGGGAAAACGCAGGGCATAATATTTAGGATGAGTCCGCCAAGGAAAGCGAAGAGCAGAGCGAGGGAGAAGCTGGAGTTTACGTTTGAAGAAGAGGAAGGGAGGGGTGGGAGAGGAACAGAAATCTTGATGGCACGATGTCCAGCGGAGTCCCAAGGTTGATCGGCAAGGAGCACGCCGGTGAGAAGAGAAGGGAGGTGAGCTTTTTTCTGAAGGGGCAGGATGAGGTGGAGTCCATCCCGCGAGGAACGGAGTTGTGCGGGAGTGAATTCATCGACCCAGTCACTGGTATCAGGAAAAAAGGTAAGTTGGCCGAGGGGTCGAGAAAGTTGATGGAGATGGAGGTCAACCGAATCGTTCGAGGGGGTCGCGGTGAAGCGAAAGGAGGGGTCAGAGATAGGTAAGTTGAGGATGGCCTGAGCGATGCTGGGCAAGAGATTCTGATTTGGCTTAGCCGGAAGGGTTAGAGAAAGAGTGGCACTTCCTGGAAGACAGGCTTCCTTACAGACGAGCCAATCGAGTTGGGCGCGGAGGGTGAAGGATTTTCCTTTAGGCCAAGTGGAAGGAGGAGTGATTTGGGTGAGGAGAATGGTTTCGTCGGTGTAACCGTAGCTGACGAGGGGTGGTGCAAGTATTTTGTGGGGAAAGGGAAACTGGAGAGCGGAAGCAGAAAATCCAGGGGGCAGTTTCCAGTCGACCGAAGGAGGAAGACCGGAGTCTCCTGGATTGGAGGCATAGATGTGCCAACCCGGTTTTGGAAGGAAGCGGAGGCCGACGGTGAAGGACTGGCCTGAAGATGGGGGGGGAGGAACGGGAATGAGCTCCACGGTGAGTTGGGGGGTACGGGCGAGTGGGTTGGCCTGGAGGGAGGCGGCGAAAAAAAGGGAGAGAAGCCAATGGAAAATAGGCCAAGTGTGAGTTGGGGTGCTCATGGATTTAGGATAGTCTACTTTTCGTTGATGGAAACGGTTTCTGCTGAGTTGTCTAAGCAGTTGCGGGATTTACCGCATCGGCCAGGGGTGTATCTCTTTCGGGATCGCTTCCATCGGGTAGTTTATGTGGGGAAGGCAAAGGATTTGCATCGGCGGGTGGGGCAATATTTTCATCCTTCGAGAAAATCTGGGGCAGATTTAAAGACGAGGGCGCTATTGCAAAGCATAGCGGAGTTAGAAACCCACGTAGTGAAGAGCGAGCCGGAATCGATCTTATTGGAAGGAAGGTTGATTAAGGAGTATCGACCTCGGTACAACGTGAGTTTTCGGGATGATAAACGATTTCTACTGGTGCGAGTGGATTTAGCAGAACCCTATCCTCGATTTCAGATGACCCGGATGAAGAATGAGGATCAGGCGAGATACTTTGGGCCTTTTGCACACTCGGGAGCCTTACGGCAGACTTTGTCACTCATTCGGAAAAAATTCGGGTTGCGGTCCTGTCGCCCAGCGTCGCCCGGAGAGAAGGATTATCGGCACTGCATGGATGATGTCATTCGCAACTGCAGTGCTCCCTGTGTGGGCAAGATCACGCAAGAGGCATACGGGGAAAGAGTGAGATTGGCTTGCGAATTTATGGAGGGGAAAACGCTGGAGATGCGGGAGTCGCTGGAGGAGGCGATGGTTAAGGCGGCGGCACGAAGGGACTTTGAGAAGGCGGCTTCTTTACGAAACCTGGTTGAAGATCTAAAAAAGACGACTCGGCCCACGCGAAAATTCTTTCGCTCACTGCCGAGCACGGTGGTTCCGGAAAAGGATCTGGAAACGTTGCGGGACGCTTTGGGATTAGCGGTGGTGCCTGCACGTATAGAGTGTTTCGATATTTCGAATATTTCGGATACCCATAGCGTGGCTTCGATGGTGGTTTTCCGTGATGGGAGGCCAGCGAAGGAGGCGTACCGGCGTTTCCGGATACAGGGGGTGAAGGGGCAAGACGATGTGGGGTGCATGGCGGAGGTGATTCGGCGAAGGTGCCAGCGATTAAAGTTAGAGGGGCAGAATCCACCTGATCTAATGGTGGTGGACGGGGGAAAGGGTCAGTTGGGGGCGGCGGTGAGAGAGTTGAAACTTGTCGGTTGGGAGTCTGTTCCTGCGATCGGGTTGGCCAAGCAGAATGAGGAGATTTTTCGACCTGGGCGTCCTGATCCGTTGGTTTTACCGCATGAAAGTGGGGCGATCCGGTTATTGCAGAGAGTGCGGGATGAAGCGCATCGGGTGGCGAACGGGTATCACCAGCTTTTAATGAAAAAACGAATGGAGATGAGTGAGTTGGACTCGATTCCTGGGGTGAGTGGCGTACGAAAGCGGGCGCTGCTGAAGAAGTTTGGAACAGTGGGGAGGGTGGCGAAGGCCAGTGTGGAGGAGTTGGCGGAGGTAGAGGGTGTGGGGGAAAAGGTGGCGGCGATGATTGCGGCGTATTTTGTGAAAGGGTGAAGGTGGGATGAGGAGAAAAAGAGTCCAGAGTGGGTTGGAGGAGTGGGTGGTGGAGGGAAGGGAAGGAGGGATTTATCTTCCTCAGGTGGATTTATGGATGGATCCCAAGCGTCCGCAAAAGCAGGCGGTGGTGACGCATGCGCACTATGATCATCTGGCGGGGCATGAGGAAATTTTGGCGAGTCCTGCGACAGCACGGTTACTGCGATTGAGGGTTTCCAAGAGAACGAAGATTCGGGCGATTCCGTTTGGACACTCGTTCTCTCTGAACGCTGGCGCGAGCTTTACCTTACTTCCTGCAGGGCATATTTTGGGATCGGCGATGGTGTGGGTGAAGCGGCGGGTGGGAAAGAGGGAGAGTCGGCTGCTTTACACGGGAGATTTTAAATTACGTGGGGGAAAGACTTCGGAGAAATGCGAGCCGAAGCGAGCGGATGT
>CAJBOM010000018.1 GCA_903956835.1 uncultured Verrucomicrobiota bacterium | reverse complement strand
CTCCTCAAATGCGGTCGAGGCCAAGGCCGAGCGGGTCACATCTCTGACCTCTTCCGGAGAAGAAGGAGCCAACAAGTCACGCACTAGATCTTTATCCTCTAAAAGCAGATCGCGCAGACGCGATCCACGACTGGAATCAGAAAGCGTCTCGTTCTCCAGCACATTCAATGCCGTCATAAAGAGCGCGGGTCCCGTCATCTTAGCCAAGTCCCCTGTGCGATTACGACAAAGCCAAACAATAAGATCAGGGTGAGTTAAACGCTCGCGCAAAAGGCGATCCAAAGCCCCTTCCAACTCTCCCATCCGATTAAGCTTTTTAAAACGCGCCGTGATCGCATCCATTAACCGACCCGAAGCCCTCGGTAACAGAGCTAGATAAAGCTCCGTCCACCTTTCCCCCATCTGATTTGCCACCAATTCCGCAAACCGGGGCTGTTTTCCAGCAGGTAAAGCCTCAACTACCAGCGCAAGCCGATTGGGCTCCGCTGGAAGAATCCCCCTTAGAATTGTACCCATCTCCGCCGGGAGACCCGCCGACCCGGCAAACTCAGAACGGGCCAGTGCCAACTCTGCCACTTGACTCATCTGGCTCTTTGGTATTTTTAATGCCGAAGCCTCCACTAACTTGAAGGCCTCCTCAGAAATGGCTTTCAACTCAGCAGTATTCCTTGCCTTTTGCAGTTTCTCCAAAGCTTCAATCACCCGCTTCGCACCCACCGCTTCTTGCAGTTCGGTCAACCCAACCGCTTTGGCATCAGGCGCCGTCTCCAAATACTGAATCGCATCCGATCGCTTTCCTGGAATGACAAAACGCAGATCTTTCCGCATCGCCCTCTTGGCCGCCTCCCAAAACTTTTTCCATCCATCCGCCTTGAAAAGATGCGGCACTACAGCCTCCTCGATACGTGCGCCTGTGGCCTCTTTTTCTAAGCTGGTTACAGCCAAAACCATAAATGCACCAGGGTCCTTCGCGCACAATTCCCTCATCACCTCCACTTCCCGCAAAATCCGCGCCTCGAAATGATCCTTGCCCAAGGGACGAAGCGACTCCGCCGCATAAACAAATTCCATCGAGTGACCTTTTTTCGAGCGGAAATCAATTGTTAACGAGGCGAGCGCATCATCCTTCGAAGCAATCTTTCCTACGCCCCAACTGCGGTGACGGCAATAGGCCCCAGGAGACAAGCAATCCAGTTTGGCCTTCAGTTTGGGGTCGAGATCCGAGGTTTCTTCCATTACGGTTTCTTCTTCAAGGATCGTCTCAGCGGGCATCGCCTTGAACATACCCAAGGAGCTATGGGGTAGGCAATCAGAATCCTCCGTTCCATCCTCATTAACTGGCAGGCTCGCTTGACTTACTTTCAGGCGCCGTGGGAGCAGCCTCCTCGATCACATGAATCTGTTCCAAAGAACTTATATCCATCGAGGGCTTGCCCTCATACATTTTGATCACCCCTGTAACCTCCACCTCTTTTCCCTCAAACGAGGGTGGCGCCGACGGAAAATCCTTCGCTCGGAGAACACAACTAAAGACGTGGTTAGGGTACTTCGCCCCGAAATTTAAATAAGTGGATCCCTTGGCGGTTGTCTTTTGCCCTTCAACCCGCCCCTTCACTTTGACCTGTTTTCCCTCGTGCGTCGCCGCCTCCGCGGGCGTCACTGTCGGCACAATCAGCGGTTCCTCCGCCAGGACAACCGAGGATGCCAACCACAGAGGAGTCAAAGCGAGTAAGATGGTTCTTTTCATACAAGAGGATGCTCTCGAACCACACTCCAATTCAAGCCACGCCATACGATTTTCACGGCTTAACCAAAACTCTCTTCGACCATCTGAAGATAGGACACCACCCGAGCGTGACGTGCCTCGTCTCCCGCCCGACTATAACTATTTACCAGATTCACCAGCATCCTCTCCGCCGTCTCACGAGGCGTCGCGCGCATAAACATCGGACTTGCCCAACAACCCCGCTCAGTCCCAAATTTTGCCGAAAGGTCATCCGCCGACATCACCGCCGCACCGTGAAAAGGATCAAACGTGACCCCCCCTATACCCACCAAGTAGTGACCAGGTGTATTCAAGCCATACACTTCTAAACCCGCTCTCTGTCCTGCAAAAATATAAACTAACCCTAACGCCAGCGGGATCCCCAGCTTCGTTTCTAGAACCCGATGAAGGTAGCTGTTTGCAGGGGCAAAATAGTTCTCCAAGTTTCCACGGAATCCCTCTCGTCTCGCTAGAACTTGCCGCAACGCCCCAATCGAATCAGAAGGAGATATACTTCTTTGCGGTAAATTCTTTTCTACCAAAGCCCCCAACTCGTCCAAATAAGCCATCACGGGCTGAAGATCGATTCCGGGACTTTCAATCTCCGCTAACTGCCAACAAAAACTCTCCAAATCCTCCCACGAAGAGAACTCCAGAGGTTCACTCTCAGATTCTTTATCCCGCCGTTTCATATTTTCCCAAAATCTCAAAATCAGGCGCGCCCTTGTTTGGACTT
>CAJBOM010000017.1 GCA_903956835.1 uncultured Verrucomicrobiota bacterium | reverse complement strand
CTGCGGTGAAGGCTTTTGCGAAGGGGAGTTTGCCGTGTTTGCGTACAGCTTCGTCGTAGACGGCCAAAGCGCCAGGGGTGGCGGAGGCGAGGGGACCTGTTTTACTTAACTCGGAGACCACCTGACCGTCCTTGAGGTACATATCGCGGGTGGCCTTGGCGGGGGCGGTTTCTCTGCCGTCCAAGGCGATGAATGTGCCGTCTGCCAGCCGAGCGAGAAAGAAACAACCTCCACCGATGCCCGAGTTGTGGCCGTCCACTACGCCGAGGGTGAGAGCGACAGCTGCTGCGGCATCGATTGCATTACCTCCAGCCTTGAGTGCGTCCAGTCCTGCCTGAGTGGCGAGAGGCTGGACGGAGGCCACGAATCCTTCCGTTGCCCGGACGGAGGTAATTGAAGCTGCTATCAAAAAAGGAAGGAGGAGGCGCACAGCGAGGAAGTTACTCTCCAGCGGCTACGTTGGTTCGGCGTTCGTCGGCAAAGCCCTCGCGCTTTCCATCTGGAAGTATTCGCACGACATTGACGCTGCCGAAGTAGTACTGGTTCTTTTGTTTGAAACTGGTCTTCCAGTTTTTCTTCAGCTCCTCGGCCAAGGTGGGATCAAATCCTTCCTCCAGTTCTAGGGCATTCTTCGGTTCCGAGGGGCTCTTGGCCCGAGTGAGGTGAAAGCGGGGCTGGTCGATTGCGGCGATCGGGTCCATGTCGAAATCGATCAAGTTGCTTAACACTTGATAGACACCGGTGGGAATGCGGTCCGAAGCGGGAGAACCGATGGCGATTACTGGTTTGCCTTTCTCCATGACGATGACTGGTGCCATCGTGCTGCGGGGGCGTTTTTTGGGCTCGGCCGAGTTCACGTACTTCTTCGTCCCAAACCCAAAGTTGGAGAGGCTGTTGTTCAGTAGAATACCCGTTCCTGACGCGACGACGGCGGCTCCCCAGTGCAAGCTCAGGGATTGGGTGGCGCAGACGATGTTGCCGGCTTTATCGATGACGATGAAGTGGGTGGTTTCGGCACTCTCTGGCGTGGCCTCCTCCGTTTCGTTGGGGGCAGATGGGGAAGCATCGAGGGCCTTCTTGGCCAGATCGGCCAAACTCTCTCTCGAAAAGACTTTGTTGATTCGCTCCGTTCGATCTTCCGTGTCGGCGAGATTAGAGGAGACGACTGGGTAAATATTTTGCCATGCTCGGGCGACCTGTTCGATTCTAGCGAGGCTCATGGAGGCGATGGTTCCCCAGACTTTAGCTTCGAGCGATTTGAGCGTTAGCAGGACGGTGGCGCCTCCGGTGACCGGCGGGGCACCGGCGTAGATGCGGTAAGATTTATAGTCCTGCAGGAGAGGGGGAAGCTCCCGGGCCTTGTAGTTTTTAAAATCCTCCTTCGCAAAGGAGCCGCCGCCTTTTTTCGAGGCACTCACCAGTTTATCGGCGATTTCCCCTTCGTAAAATGCGTTGGGACCTTTGTCTCCCATCGATTCCATAGTTTTTGCGAGATCCGGATTTTTCAGAATGGCGTTCTTCTCTGGGACTTTTCCTCCTGGATAGTAGATTTTTGCGGCTTCGGGATCCTTGGTCACGAGGTCGAACTTGTTCCCGAACTCGACGATCTGTTTGTCGGCCAAGGGAAAACCTTCCCGTGCATATCCAACGGCCGGTTTCACTAGTTCTTTCCAAGGACGTTTGCCCCATTTCTTGTTCATGAGTTCGAGTCCAGCGGTGCACCCTGGGACGGCGACACTATGCCAACCGCGGGAACGTTCGGCGGAGGAGAGTGCACGCATCGCCTCGACCGACATGCCGGCGGGGGCGGTTTCGATAGCATCGATGTAGGAGATCTTTCCGTTGGAGGCGTCGTAGTAGAGGACGACCAGTTTACCCCCGAGTCCGGAGTTGAAGGGTTCGGTCACACCGAGGGTGAGAGAGACAGCAACTGCGGCATCGGCGGCTGTGCCACCTTGTTTGAGGATTCGGATTCCGGCCTCGGTGGACTGAGGACTGCCTGAGACAACAATTCCTCCTGTGGACACGGCCTTTTGGGCTGAAAAAAGAGTGGGGCACAAAAAAGAGAAAAGAAAAAGCGCGGGAAGGAACGATTTTAAGCTTTGTCGAGGGTCTAAAGTCATAAATAATCATCCCCTTATGAGTCGCAAAATCAAGGTCGCACAATTTGGTCTCGGCCCCATCGGGCAGAGCAGTATCCGTTTGCTGGCAGAGCGGGAGAATTTCGAAATCGTAGGCGGGATCGACATCCAGCCTGCGTTGTCGGGGAAACTGGTGGGGGATGTGTGCGGGTTACCGAGTCTGAGCAAGGCCAAGATCTATCCGACCTTTGAGGAGATGTGGAAGAAGGTGAAGCCGGATGTCGTCGTCCACACGGCTGGGTCTCGAGCGAAGATTACTTTTGAGCAGTGCAAACCGATGCTCCAGAAGGGGCTGGCGGTAGTCTCGTCGTGTGAGGAGCTTCTTTTTCCAGCTCATCGTGCTCCGAACGAGACGGTGGCGATCGATAAACTTTGTCGCAAGAGCGGGGGACGGATTTTGGGTACAGGTGTGAATCCTGGTTTTGTGCTGGATCTACTGCCCGTCTGTCTGACAGGGGTATGTCGGACGGTACAGAGTGTCTATGGGGAGCGGGTAGTGAATGCATCTACTCGCAGGCAACCATTGCAGAAAAAAATTGGCAGTGGGTTGGAGCCGAAGGAGTTTTTAAAGTTGTGGAGTGAGGGCAAGGCGGGGCACGCGGGGTTTAAGGAGTCGCTTCTGCTGGTGGCTCACTCGTTGGGTTGGAAGATGGGGGAGGTGACCGAGACGATGGAGCCGATGGTGGCGGATCATGATATTCAAACCGAGTTTTTTACGGTGAAGAAGGGTCTGACCTGTGGGTTACATCAGGTGGTGAAATCGAAATCGGCGAAGGGTCACTCGATTCATTTTGATCTAAAGATGTATCTGGATGCGAAGGATCCGCATGATTTGGTAAAGTTGGAGAGCGACCCCCCGATTGAGGCGTATCTAAAGGGTGGAGTAGCGGGAGATCGGGCGACGGTGGCGGCGGTGGTGAACTGCATTCCGAGGTTACTAGCGGCCCAACCTGGGGTGAGGTTGATGACCGACGTGCCACTATCTGGTTTTACGGTCGATTAGTAAGGGGTGTAGACGGGTACTCCAGATTTCTCACGCCAAGTCCGCAAAGCCCCGACGCCGGTCGGGGCGCAGACGCGGGACGCGAAGGGGAAGGAGTATGGTTGCCACTGGGAACGTTGATGAACTACTAAATTTTCCATTCCAAACATACCTTGCTATATTAGTATTTAATATTATTTATTTAAAAATGCTTACAGGCAACAACTTAAACATAAAACGAACTAGAACAACTTACATGCCTAACGTATAAATAGACTATATGTGATTTTTGTTGATAAGGAGTTACGCGGCTATTGAAAAATTGGATTTCTGTGTTAATTTGCTCATGTAGTGATTGTTACTGAGCGTACCAGTAGTAAACTTTAGCAGCAGAAGGGGTTCACATTGAGCAAAATAAAAGCTAGGACTTCCGCTAAATTTGTATCTGTATTTTGTGCGATTGGATTTGCCATATCCTCCTCTGCTTTTGCGGATACGTTGGGCTCTTGGATAATTCCAAGTTCCGGTTTGCCGACAACCATTAGTAGCTCTGCGAATCTTCAAGGGGTAACCGTTGGACCTATGGGTTGCACGGCTGGTACCACAAGCACGGGGACGCCTGGTTCCACACCATTAGGGGCCACAAGCAACGGTTGGGGGGGGTCTAATTTCTCCACGAGTGCCACAGTTTCAGCAAGTGCCTCTAAAAATTTTAATTTCTCTGTGAGTGCTACTGCGGGCTACGACGTGGTGATCAATGGCGTTTCAAATTTCCGAGTTACCTCGAGCTCTAGTGGGCCGAACGTTTTAACGCTCTTTTACAGCACTAGTTCTACCTTTGCCACCAGCACTCAGATTGCGCAGGTCACGGGAGCATTTGGTACGACACAAACACTAGATATGACAACGGTCGTTACGACCGCTCTCACAGGCAATCCGATTACTGTGAGGGCTGGAACCGTAGTTTATTTTCGTTTGGTAGGAACTTCTGCTGTAAGCAGCGGCGGGACTGGCCGAATCTCCGTCGGTACAGTTTCCGTTCTTGGAACGGTGTCAACCGCCTCAGCGCCAAGTTTGGTTTGGGGAGGGGCAGTAACTGGAGTCTGGGACTATGGTATAGATAATTTGGCTTGGTTGGATGGATCGACTTTAGTTGCCTATTCAAGCGGAGCAATGGCCACGATCAGTTCGGCTTCGGCCCTCACCATAGCTCCTTCCGGAGTGGATGCGGGGGCTGTGACCAACAATATCTCTTCTGGAACGACCACTCTTTCTGGGGGTGCTTTGACCGCGGGTACGTTGATCAAAAGCGGAAATGGAAACCTAGTTTTTTCCAACACATCGGGAGTAACTAATGTGATCAATGCGGTGAATCTGAGTGGTGGAACGCTGGTTTTGCAGGGTGGTGGAACGAACCGAATCGGGACACCAAGCTTGTTGATGGCTGCAGGATCAACGTTCGATCTTGGGGATACCGATCAAAATGTGACCGATTTCAATGGGTCAGGAACAGTGGTGATGACGAACACCGGACCGAGCGCAGCGGATCCAACTCGTATTGTCCCCATCAACGATTTCAAGGCGTCTCCTTCAACTCCTTCAACTTTCTCGGGGCAGATCACAGGAACAGGATCTTTTCGCTTAGGAGGAGGCACCCTGACCTTAGAGGGGAATAATACTTATACAGGCCAGACAGTTATGAATGGAACGGGGGCGATTCTTTATATCTGGGGGCAGTCGAATATCCCCGCACAAACAGCCTATAACCCTCTTCTGGATGGATCCCCGAACGGCGAGCAGTATGCTACCGATTTGCGCTTTGCGAATACGTCTACGTTAGCAATCAAGGATGTTGCGGGAGCACCAAACAACGTGGTCCTTAACAGGAGCATTGGAGTTACGAACCCATCCGTTACCCCAACTTTCTGGGGTGGATCGGATCTTGCTTCCTCGCTGGAGTTGGCAGGACCTATCAAAACACTGGGGAGTATCAACATTGCGAACGTCTCCTCAACCAGTTACGGCACGGTTATTTTAAGCGGTGCTAACCCGTCGTTAACAGGGGTAAAAATTAGCGCCTACGGAAAACTTAAATTTAGTGGGCAGACAAACTTTGGGGGAGCAACCATCACAGCTTCAGGGGACAACTCTCCATACCTAGCTCTTGCTGATGGCAGTCCATCGATGGTGACGATCACCAATCAACTCATCCTCAACACCGGTGGTCGCGCTAATATCAGTGTCGGAACCTATACCGTAACTGGACCGATCGGGGATGGTTCGGATAATGTAATAAATAACAAGGTGCTGAATTGGAAGGGCGCGATTAGCGGACCTGGAACCCTTCTTGTCACGAATTCGGGAACTTTGGTTCTTGGGGTGGCTAACTCTTACACAGGCGGAACCCAGATAAGAGGGGATGCAACACTCCTTGTTTCAGCGCAAAATCAGCTTCCGGCGTGGACAGTAAGTTCAACGAGCAGTCAGGATGCAGATCTTCGTTTTAGCACAGGGGGGGGGGTGTTTGGTTTGGATGACGGTGCTGGCCCAACCAATCTTGTTTTGAACAACTCTATTTGGGCTGCGAATGAAGGGACTTTTATGGCAGGAACAAACACGAATGGTTCCTCTATGACACTGGCTGGACCGATATCCGGATTTGCGAACATTGTAGCGATCAATTCTGTAGAGAACGCAGGGAAGTTGATTTTTAAGGGGACCAATACATTTATAGGGAGATTGCAATTGGCCCAGCGTGCTCGCGTCTATGTGGTCGACCAGTTGAATATTCCCAATCAGATTTATTTCAGTGATACTACAGGCACTGGGCGTTTTGGTATGGATGCTTCTGCTGCTGAGAGTGTGACTCTCACAAATGAGATTCTGGTTGGAGTGTCGGCTACCAATATTATCGGAACATTTAATCCTGGAACCAATGCAACAAGTGGCGTGAATCGAGCCCTTCATCTTAGCGGGGTGATTAGTGGTTCTGGGAGAGTCCGCGTGGCAGATGGGGGTGACCTCTGTCTGGATAATCCTGCCAACACGTATACCAACCTGACTCGAATCGGGACGGGGCGAATTCTTTTTGGATCAGATGGGGGATTGGGTGGACCCTCTACGCCGGATGGTTTGTATGGAGGAATCCGTTTCGAAACAATTTCCAACAGCTATCTTGTCCCAACCAACGATGTCACTCTGAATGTGGGTCGCGCCCTTCTCATTCAGAACAACAACAGTGCCAATCTGGATTCACAGGGCTATACACTGACAGTGCTAGGAACCGTGCAAGACGAAGTGGCAGGGCAACCGGGAAGCGTCAACAAGCTGGGTTCGGGGGAAGTTGTTCTTTCCGGATCCTTGACCTACAGCGGAAATACCACTGTAAGTGCCGGAAAGTTAACGCTGAAACAGATCAACTCCAGCAATGAGAGCTCGACAGTTTCGATTGTTGCAGGTGCGGATCTCAATCTGGATTTCGTCGGTAGCGATACTGTTGACAAGCTGTACCTCAACGGGGTTCAGAGTGACGCAGGAACGTACAACTCTGGTAACAGTGGTGGTCTAATCACAGGCGCGGGATCTCTGCTGGTTACGAGCTCCCCCTCCACGAACACAGACCCAATTATTACTGCGGCCCAGGGCTTCTCGGTTGCTGAAAACGTATCTTTAGCAACAGTGGTGGGCACGGTGGTAGCGACCGATGCGGACGCTAATCCAACCTTTTCGGGTTGGACGATTGTGTCAGGAAATACGGGAAGTGCCTTTGCCATTAATTCTGCGACTGGGCAAATTACCGTTGCAGGAGCTCTAAACTATGAGGGCACTCGATCCTATAGCTTGGGGGTTACCGTTTCTGACGGGACCGCGACGAGTGCGGTAGGGACGGTGTTTGTTACCGTGACTAACGTAGCGGAGTACTCGGACCCGGATCTATTTGGTAACTCTAGTCCGGATGCTGATGATAATGGGGATGGAATTTCAAACTTGATGGCATATGCCTTGGGGGCGACGAGTCCAGGCTCATTGGTTGTTCCGCCCGAACTCAATACTACGGACCCCACGAAGCTCACGATCAGAGCGATGATCCGAACTAACGACCCGGATGTAACTGTAGTGGGCGAATATGGAACGACGTTAGGGACCTGGGCGATCGATTTCCCTATTGCGGGAGAGTCAATTAGCCCTCAACCATTCGGGTCGGTGCCAGGGGTGACCCTATGGAAAGACTTCAGCGTGGACCGAGATCTTCCAAAGAAGTTCATGCATCTAAAAGCCAAGAAGACTCCGTAAATATTTTTAGATAAAGATGAAGTTTGGGTAGGGCGGATCGGCCTTGGCCTTTCAGTGGGCGGGTCTTGCCGTTAGCTAGCAAGGAGGGTCAGGTGCGGACGAATGATCCCAAGTTAGTGGTGACAGCGGAAACTAGTTCTGATTTGGGGAACCCGTTGAGTTGGACGGACGTGAGGTGGATCAGTCTTGGAGATGTAACGATTGGGGGAGAGGTGCTGGAGAGGAGGTCGGCGAGTGTGCCGATGGATGTGGCGACCAGATTTTTGCGGCTGCGGGTATTACAAAATCCGTAGGATTGAAGTGGGGGGGGGCGGATCGGACAGGGGTAAAGGCGGTGGGGTTAGGTTGCACAATTTGCTTTGACGTACGAGGCCCGATCAACGATGCAGGTGACTAATGCAAAGCACTAATAGGCATGTGTTAGTAAATTTGGATGCTTATTTAAAATTAGTTATCGATAAGAGAAAATAGGAGCTTCTTATACTTAAACAAAGGCATCGACATCCAACTCGCTGGGGAACAGAGGTTGTGGGAATGAAATTAAATCCAAGTGAGTTTTTAAAGACGGTTGTGGCTCGGCATCCATCGGAAGCAGAGTTTCACCAAGCGGTGGAAGAGGTGCTGCACTCGGTTGCACCTTATATCGCGGAGCATCCTAAGTATCTGCGTGCGAGAATTCTGGAGCGTATGGTGGAACCGGAGAGGGTGATCACCTTTCGGGTTGTATGGATGGATAAGCAGGGGGAGGTGCAAGTGAATCGGGGGTATCGGGTGGAGATGAACAGTGCGATTGGTCCGTACAAGGGGGGATTGAGGTTTCATCCTAGCGTGACGATGGGGACATTAAAGTTTCTAGCCTTTGAGCAGGTTTTTAAGAATGCGTTGACGACCTTGCCGATGGGTGGAGGAAAAGGGGGTTCAGATTTTGACCCGAAAGGAAAGAGTGATGAGGAGGTAATGCGTTTTTGCCAATCGTTCATGAATGAGTTGTATCGGCATATTGGGCCCAACACCGATGTTCCAGCGGGAGATATCGGGGTGGGTGCGAGGGAGGTGGGTTTTCTGTTTGGGCAGTATAAGAAGTTAAAAATCGAGTTCACTGGGGTTTTGACGGGGAAGGGAATTAACTGGGGGGGGAGTAGAATTCGGTCGGAGGCAACGGGGTATGGACTGGTCTATTTTGTGGAGGAAATGTTTCGGCATGCGGGGGGGAGTCTGACGAGCAAGGTGATTGCGATTTCTGGATCGGGGAATGTGGCGCAGTATGCGGCTGAGAAGGCGATGCTGATGGGAGCCAAGGTGGTGACTTTTTCCGATTCGGATGGTTCGATCTATGATCCGGAGGGAGTGGATGCGGAGAAGTTGGCCTATCTGAAGGAGTTGAAAGGGGAGAAACGGGGGCGGATTGAGGAGTACGCGAAGAAGTTTCGTTGCGAATATTTTTTGGGAAAAAGACCTTGGGGGGTGAAGTGTGATGTGGCCTTGCCTTGTGCGACTCAAAATGAAATCACGGGGGAGGATGCCAAGACCCTTTTGAAGAATGGGTGTCAGTGTGTGGCGGAAGGGGCCAACATGCCGAGCACGCCAGAGGCGGTGAAAATATTTCTCGAAAAGAAAATTCTTTTTGGGCCTGGCAAAGCGGCCAATGCTGGTGGGGTAGCGGTGAGTGGCTTAGAGATGTCGCAGAACAGTCTACGTCTTTCTTGGACGCGGGAGGAGGTGGAGAAACGGTTGGCGGAGATTATGACGGCAATTCACCGTCAATGTGTGCACCACGGGGAGAAGAAGGGTTTTGTTAGCTATGTGGATGGGGCGAATATTGCAGGCTTCCGCAAAGTGGCCGAAGCGATGTTGGATCAAGGGTTGGTCTAGGTTTGGACGCTACTGGGATTGAACCAGTGACCTCCTGCGTGTGAAGCAGGCGCTCTACCACTAAGCTAAGCGTCCGATAGGAGGGAAAGAGTAATCCAGACGCAGGAAAATGGCGAGTCTAGGAATTGTCTGCTGGAGCTGTCCAAGGTTTCGAGGAAGGATGGGATGAGTGAATTATCGACTCTTATGGCCTTTGTTTGGGCTGCTAGTTTTGGGGGTGGGCTGTCAGCGCCCGATCCGAGTGGGGGCTCCGGCGGAGGAAAAACCTGAGGGGATGGTTTGGATTCCTGGGGGGAGGTTTTTTATGGGCGGGCCTGGAGAGTCGGCTTGTCGGCAAGCTCTGGAGGCTACCGATCCCAAGAAACCGACCTGCAGTTTATTGCGGAGTGGTTTTACCGATTCTCAGCCATCGCACGAGGTGGAGGTGAGCGGGTTTTGGATGGATGAGACTGAGGTAACGAATGATCAGTTTCAAAAATTTATCGATGCGACCCACTATGTGACGGTGGCGGAGCGGAAACCTAAGGCGGAGGATTTCCCAGGTGCTTCCGAGGAGATGCTGGTGGCGGGGTCGGTCTGTTTTAAGGCACCCGATCATCCTGTGGCTTTAAATGATTTCACCGCTTGGTGGAGTTATGTGCCTGGGGCTTGTTGGAATCATCCTTTGGGACCTAAGAGTGATCTAAGTGGAAAGGGAAGGCTTCCTGTGGTCCATGTGGCCTATGAGGATGCAGAGGCATATGCCAAGTGGGCAGAGAAGAGATTACCGACTGAGGCGGAGTGGGAGCGGGCGTCGCGGGGTGGGAAGGACGGGGAGACGTATCCCTGGGGGAACGAGTTTCGACCTGGTGGAAAGTGGATGGCGAATACTTGGCAGGGAAATTTTCCGAGCTCTGACACGGGGCAGGACGGGTGGAAAGGGGTTGCTCCTGTGAAAGAATATCCACCGAACCCGTACGGGTTGTATGATTTATCGGGGAATGTGTGGGAGTGGTGTTCCGACTGGTACCGAGCGGACAGCTATGAGGTAGATGCCAAGCGTGGCGTGGTGCGTGATCCAAAGGGGCCGAAGGATGGGCTGGATATAGAGGAACCTGGGGCAAAAAAGAGGGTGCATCGAGGTGGCTCGTTTCTTTGCTCTGACCAGTTTTGCGCCCGCTATATTTTGGGAACGAGGAGTAAGGGGGAGATTAGTACTGGCACATCCCATCTTGGCTTCCGCTGCGTGAAGTAGTCGAAACGTGCTCGCAGCATGCTGCGAGCATGAGAGGACAGGGGAACAGGTAGGTATTTACTGATTTTTAAGTGGAATAAGGGGGTAGGGCGTGGGAGAGTTTCGTCATGGCACGTTTGGTCAAGGGGGGGTTAGTTCAGACTGCGAGCAGTCACGATGGTGACGCTGCGTTGGATGTGATTAAGAGGGCGATGATCGAGAAGCACATCAAGTTAACCGAAAGCGCAGCGAAAAAAGGGGTGCAGGTCCTCTGCTACCAAGAAATATTTTATGGTCCCTACTTCTGTGCCGAGCAAAAAACTCGCTGGTACGATACCGCAGAAAAAATTCCTGACGGACCGACGACGCAACTGATGTGCGAGACGGCGAAGCGCTTGGGTATGGTCCTGGTGGTGCCGATCTATGAGGTCGATCTGCCTGGGGTCTACTACAACACGGCGGCGGTAATCGATGCGGATGGAAAGTACTTGGGCAAGTATCGCAAACACCACATTCCCCATTGCCTGCCAGGGTTCTGGGAAAAATTCTATTTCAAGCCAGGCAATCTGGGATATCCCGTCTTCGAAACTGCGGTAGGCAAAGTAGGAGTTTACATCTGCTACGATCGCCATTTTCCAGAGGGCGCTCGCTGTCTCGGATTGAATGGGGCGGAGATCGTTTTTAACCCGTCTGCCACAGTGGCAGGACTGAGCGAGTATCTTTGGAAGCTGGAACAGCCCGCGCATGCGGTGGCGAATCAGTATTTTGTCGGGGCAATTAATCGGGTGGGTAAGGAGAAGCCCTGGAATATCGGAGAATTTTATGGTCAGTCCTACTTTTGTAATCCCAAGGGGCAGATGCTCAGCGTGGGGAGTCGCGATCAGGAAGAGGTGGTGATTGCGGATATGGATCTGGATGAGATTCGCGAAGTGCGAAACACTTGGCAGTTTTTCCGAGATCGGCGCCCCGATTCCTATGGAGCGATCACCGCGCCCGAGAATTAGTACCCGTCGGATGGACGCATGGACACAAAACTCGCGTCTGATTTAACGTCATCGCAACAAAAAGAGGTCGAGGGGAGTCCGCTTTATAATTCTGATTTGGCACCGATTCCTTCGAGGAGGCGCCGCTGGGGTACCTTCGACATCGCGAATCTCTGGGTCGGTATGTCGGTCTGTATTCCGACCTATATGCTCGCGAGTAGTCTTATTTCTGGAGGGATGAACTGGTGGCAAGCGATTCTGACGGTGGCCTTAGGAAACTTGATTGTCTTAGTGCCGATGATCTTGAATGGGCATGCTGGCACGAAATACGGAATCACTTTCCCGGTTTTCGCTCGAGCTTCCTTCGGGGTGAACGGAACCCATCTAGCCTCCGTTCTACGTGGAGTGGTGGCCTGCGGGTGGTTTGGAATTCAAACTTGGATTGGCGGTGCAGCGATTTATGAAATCGCGAAGACCCAGTGGCCGAGTTTAGCTCAATCCTCAGTACTCACTTACTTAAGTAATGCTCAGGTGCAGGTAAATACAGCTCAGTTCGTCTGCTTCATGATCTTTTGGGCGATTAATATAGGGATCTTCTGCAAGGGGATGGAGTGTATCCGTTTCGTAGAAAACTGGGGTGCCCCGTTACTCATCGGGATGGGGTTGGCCTTACTCGGTTGGGCCTACCATCGAGCTCATGGCTTTGGACCGATGCTTTCTCAGCCTTCGAAGTTCCAAACTTCGGCCGATTTCTGGAACTTCTTTTTTCCTAGTCTGACCGCGATGGTTGGGTTTTGGGCCACGCTCTCTCTCAATATTCCTGATTTCACGCGGGAGGCGAAAAGCCAGCGGGCGCAGATTCTCGGGCAATTTCTAGGACTGAATACGACGATGCCGCTCTACGCCTTCATTGGGGTGGCGGTGACCAGCGCCACGGTAGTTATCTTTGGGGAAGCGATCTGGGATCCGGTACAACTTCTCGCACGCTTTGGTAGTGTGGGTCTGCTGGCGGTCTCCATGTTTGCTTTAATATTAGCCACCCTGACGACGAACCTAGCCGCGAATGTGGTGGCCCCCTCGACGGCTTTCTCGAACTTTCTTCCCAAGGTGATTTCCATGCGGATGGGGGGGTTGATTACAGGGTTGGTAGGCATTCTGATGATGCCTTGGAAACTGGTAGCCGATCCGACGGGATACATTTTTACCTGGCTGATTGGGTACAGTGCGCTCCTTGGACCGATCGGAGGAATCCTGGTGGCTGACTATTTTCTTTTGCGTAAGACAAAATTAGACCTGCCCGGTTTGTATAACCCGCACGGTCCCTATCGCTACCGTTATGGAGTGAATCCAGCAGCCCTAGTGGCTTTAGGGGTGGCGGTGCTTCCTAATCTTCCAGGTTTTTTAGCTCAAGTCGCAGGGCTTCAGGTGGCCCCTTTCTGGAGTCAACTTTACCATTACGCCTGGTTTACAGGCTTCGGTGTGGCCTTGATGGTCTATCTTATCTGGATGAAAAGGAGTGAACGCGGGGCGGAACTCTTGTGTTTCTAGGCTTCCCGTGATTTAATCATCTCCTCGACTATCGGCGCGAAACTGAATACCGAACTGAAACTTATGCAGGTAAAAACTAAAAGAACGAAACAAGAGGTGGCCCAAGCGATGGGAGAGATCGAGCCTTGCTACCGCACGCAAGAGGCGAAGGTGGAAGCGGATCGTTGCCTCTACTGTTTTGATGCTCCCTGTATTATGGCATGTCCCACTGGGATCGATATTCCTGGATTCATTAAGAAAATTGCTACAGGGAATTTGATCGGATCCGCCAGAGTCATTTTGGAGTCGAATATTCTTGGAGCCAGTTGCGCGCGAGTTTGTCCGACCCAGGTTCTCTGCGAAGGAGCCTGCGTCATGCTGGATCGAGATGAAAAACCGATCAAAATTGGACGACTGCAACGCTACGCCACGGACGCTCTTTGGGAGAAGGGGGTGAATCCATTTCCGAAGAAGGTAAAGCCGAATGGGAAAAAAGTGGCTTTAGTCGGTAGTGGTCCTGCCAGTCTGGGGTGTGCGGCGGAGTTGGCTCGGTTGGGTTATGCCACGACAGTTTTTGAAAAGGATGCGGAACCAGGTGGGCTCAATCGTTACGGAATCGCCTACTATAAAATGCCGCCAGCGGTGGCTCAACAAGAGGTGAAGTGGGTCAAGGACTTGGGGGTAGAGTTCCGCACGAATACCGAAATTGGAAAAGATGTGCCGATGGAAAAGCTTTTAGCGGATTACGATGCGGTCTTTCTTGGGATGGGTTTAGGCCGAACTCACCGTCTGGGAATTCCGGGGGAAGACAAGGTGGGAGTGGTGGAAGCCTTGGAGTTTATTCGCTGGATTCATACGAAACCGTTGCACGAAGTTCCGGTGGGACAACGGGTGGCGGTGTTGGGTTGTGGAAATACGGCGATTGATGCTGTGACCCAAGCCAAACGGTTGGGCGCAAAGGAAGCGGTGATCATTTATCGCCGAGGGGAAGGGGATATGACTGCCTATCCTTATGAATATGAGCTGGCGAAAAAAGATGGGTGCAACTTTCTTTTTCATACAGCTCCGGTGGAGATACTTGGAGAGAAGCAGGTAACGGGACTACGGCTCATTCGGACTCAGGTGGGGGCGGACGGCAAGGCGACAACCGTGGCGGGCTCCGAGTTTACCGAGCCGTTTGACATGGTGATTATGGCCCTTGGCCAAGAGAAGCAGGTTTCTCTTTGGCAGAAGCTCCTGCCCAAATTAAAATTCAACTCCGCGGGATGTCTGGAATGTAATCCCGCGACAGGGCAGACGAGCATGCCGAAAGTTTTTGCGGGAGGAGATGCGGTGAGTGGAGGTCGAGAAGTGGTTAATGCGGTGGCGGAGGGCAAGAAAGCGGCCCACGGAATGCATGCGTTACTTTGCGGCAAGCCGGTCAATGGTCCGATCCAAGCGAGTCGATTGGGGCATCGGGACGGGGCCAAGGGCTCGGGTTTCTTGCGGCCGGTGCGAGTCCCTGAGTTGGAGGCTGCCTACAAAAAGGAGAGGAGCGCAAATTCTCATGGCTGATCTATCGGTTAACCTTGCGGGGATTCACTCCCCGAATCCCTTTTGGGTGGCTTCGGCCCCTCCTGCGAACACAGCCTATCAGTGCCATCGTGCCTTTGAAGCGGGTTGGGGTGGATTAGTTTGGAAGACGATCGGTGATCCGATTGTCAACGTGAGCTCACGCTATTCGTCTTTGGATATTGCGGGTAATCGGATGGTGGGATTTAACAATATTGAGCTGATCAGCGATCGCTCGATCGAGACGAACTTTAAAGAAATTAAAGAGTGTAAAAAACGGTGGCCGAATCGGGCGCTGATCGCTTCCCTGATGACGGATACGAAGGAGAACTGGCACGAGATGCTCGCCCGAGCGCTTGATTCAGGGGCGGATGGGGTGGAGTTAAACTTTGGATGCCCGCACGGGATGTGTGAGAGGGGGATGGGCTCGGCTGTCGGCCAGAATCCAGATGTGATGGAGACGATTGTCGGTTGGGTGATGGAGGCAACGCAACTGCCTGTGATCGTGAAGTTGACCCCGAATGTTACGGATGTCACTCGTCCTGCTCGTGCGGCTAAGAAGGCGGGGGCCAACGCCATTTCTCTGATCAACACGATTAATAGTATTACCCAAGTTAATTTAGATACGATGTGTCCCGAGCCCTATGTCGCAGGGAGAAGCACCCATGGGGGTTATTGCGGACCGGCAGTCAAACCGATTGCCTTGAATATGGTGCAATCCTGTGCGATCGATCCTGAGGTGGGTCTGCCTATTTCCGGAATCGGGGGAATTTCGAACTGGAAGGATGCCGCCGAATTCATTGCCTTGGGATCGACTAATGTTCAAGTCTGCACGGCGATCATGCACTACGGATTTCGCATTGTGGAAGATATGATCGATGGCCTGAATGATTTCCTCGATTCGAAGGGGATGAAGTCGGTAAACGATCTACGGGGCTTGGCGGTACAGTCGGTACAAAAGTGGGAGACGCTGGACTTGCATTACCAACGCATTGCCAAGATCGATTATGACAAGTGTATCGGGTGTAATCTGTGTTACATCGCCTGTGAAGATGGGGCGCATCAAGCGATT
>CAJBOM010000016.1 GCA_903956835.1 uncultured Verrucomicrobiota bacterium | reverse complement strand
GAGACATCAAGATTCCTTTGGAGAAAGCGGCGACGGCGTATCGGGCGGTGGGTTGTGATCGGTGTCGCCAGACGGGGTATCAAGGAAGACGCGCGATCTTTGAAATCTGTTTGGTTACGCCTCAACTTCAAGAAATGATCACGGCCAAGGCGACAAATGCGGCGCTGAAGGAAATGGCGAAGTCGCAAGGGATGCGAAATTTACGGGATGACGGTTGGGACAAGGTGGCGGAGGGGACGACGACGATTGAGGAGGTGGTGCGGGTGACGGTGGTGGAATCGAATCGGAATCCGGGAGCTTGAGATGCTGACGTTCACCTATGAGGCGTTGGCGGCAGGGGGAGCACGAACTGCGGGAAAGTTAGAGGCGAATACTCGGCAGGAGGCTTTGGCGAGTTTAAGTAAGCTTAAGCTGCGTCCTCTGCGGCTTCAACAGGAGGGGTTGATCGAGGCGGGGACGGGCAAAGGGGGAGGGCTGGGGGTGGCGGGGGAGCAGTTGATGACGGAGAGTCAGATTATCTCTTTTACGGAGGAGTTGGGAGATTTGTTGGATGCGGGACTGCAGTTAGAGGGGGCGTTGAAGATGATGGAGCAGAGGTCGGAGGCGTCTGCGTTGAAGGCGGTAGCCCAGAGTTTGCGGAACCAAGTGCGAGAGGGGACTAGTCTTTCGCGTGCGCTGAAGTCGGCCTCGGCGAGTTTCTCTGATCTGTACTGCAACTTAGTGGCGGCGGGGGAGGTGAGTGGGGCCTTGGGCTCGATCTTAAAAAGGCAGGTACTTTATTTGAAAAAGCTGAGCGATCTGAAAGGGCGGGTGATTCAAGCTTTGATCTATCCAATGTTTGTCAGTGGGGCGGGTATTTTGCTGATGGTGCTGTTCGTGGTTGTGCTGGTTCCCCAGTTGGAGAGTCTCTTTAGTAAATCTCCCGAGACGACCCCACTGGTTACGAAGCTATTATTGGGAACGAGTTATTTTTTGGTCCACTATGGTTGGCTCCTGGCGGCGAGTCTGGCGTTGGGGGGGCTAGGATTTTGGCAGTGGATTCAAAAACCATTGGGTCGGATTTGGTGGGATCAGGCGCGGATGAGTATTCCGGTAGCGGGAGCGGTTTTGGAGGCGGCCTTTTATGCACAGTTTAGTCAGACTTTGGCTAATTTGTTGGTTAATGGGGTAACCTTGTTGCAGGCGATGCAGTTGGTGACGCAGGCTACTCCGAATTCGTTTTACCGGCTTCGATTAGAGAAGGCGGCCGGGCAGATCTCGGAGGGGTACTCTTTGAGTCGTGCCTTACGTCAGGTGGGGGGGTTCTCCGACATGTTTTTGGATTTGGTAGCGGTGGGAGAGCAAACTGGGGACTTGTCGAAGGCGTTGGACAAGGCGGGGGCGCGGTTTGAGAAAGAGATGGATCGTAAGATTCAGCGGATCACGGCTTTGATTCAGCCGGTGATTATCGTGGTGATTGCTCTGGTGGTGGGCGTGGTGGTGTATTCGATTATTACAAGTATCTTCGGGGCGATGTCCGGAATGCGAAAAGGTCTCTAATAACTTATTCTTGCTGGTTCGTGGGTTGTTGACGGGGGGAGTGAGCATGCTGGTGAGTTGCCCGCGAAGGTGTCCGTCTTCCTGCCAAGATGGGAGGAGTGAAAAAACGGAGACATAATCTTGCCCGAGTGGGGTGGCTTTTCTGTCTGCTTTGGGCGGGATCCCTAGGAACAGCAGAAGCGCCCCCGGGCTACTCGATTCCTCCTGCCAGTTGGGATGTGAGAAAAACGGGCGAGCCATTTCCTTCTTGGTTTGGGCCGGTTTTGGCGCAGCCAGGATTCAATATGTTTACTTGGCGGGCACAGATTCGGCCGCCGGTGGGAGATGCAAAACTGGCGCTTACCTTGGTCTTTCGAGAGCCCGCGGATGGTTTCGCGCGTGTGATTTGGCAGGGTCCTGGGAGGGCGGTGACGCTTTGCAGTAATTTATTCGAGCGTGCGGCCTCCTTGCATCAGCGGACTCTATTAATCGAACGGGAAAGTTTAGGTGGGCCAGGGCAGGTGACTATCGAATCCACGGGAAGCGATCCTGTTTTGGAGCGGGTTGATTTGACGTGGGTCGAGCCCTTGGTGTTAGCGGCGGGTTGGACGGCTCCTTCGGGCTTATATCTAACGTCCTCAGGGAAAATCTTTCCGGGGGACGAGTTGCAGGGTGCGGGGAGACATCTTCCGATGGATGAGGAGAAAGGTTCGGTGATGGATGCGGTATTGGATGCAGGGCCGGTGAAGATTGACGCCCAAAGTCCTGTCCGCTTCGTTGCGCCGATTGCGGGAAAACCAGCCTACGGGAGAATTGAAGCGCAGGTGGCGGGTTTGATTCTAGGGCAGGAGCCTTCGGTGTGGGTCAACGGGCAACAGATGAGTGGGTTGGCGGTTGAGGTGCCTGGGTTGGATGATCCGGGGTATCGAGAAAATCTGTGGAACAGGGAGATTGGGTTTGGGGGCTGGCGCAAAGTGGTGGTTTATGTGCCTGCGGGGGTTTTGCGCACGGGAGAAAATCAGGTGGATTGGCGGGAGTCGGGTTCGCAGACGACGTTACGAAACTTGCGGTTGCAGGTGGTCTTTGCTGCGACGCAACCACTAGCAACGAGTGTGCCGCGTACGATTTCTGCGACTCCTGCCGCGGTTTCCCCGTCAAGTTCTGCGCGCGGTGTGTGGACGGTGGGTGGAGGATCGGTGGGTCCGAAGCTACGGACAGGATTGTCATCTGGCAGTGGTGTCGTAGGATTACGTACCGAATGAAAAAGCGACCTTATCTTAAAACGACGGCGGGATTCACTTTAATTGAAATTATGTTGGTGGTGGGAATCATCACCGTCTTGATGGGCTCGGCGATATTTATGCTGACGGGAAATCTGGAGTTTGCGAAAGAGCAGAGGGCGCGGGGTGACTTGCAGGCGATTATTACCCAAGTTCGGATGTACGAAATGAAGAGCGGAGGGGTTCCTCTGTCACAATCGGCGGGGCTGAAAGCATTAGTGGGCACGGGAAAGGGATTTGAAGAAGAACCGAAAGATCCGTGGGGTCAGTCTTACCAGTACAAGGTGGACTCTTCCTCAGCCAAGGGGTTTCGAGTGTATTCGACGGGTGCAGATCGTAAGGATGAAGGGGGCAAGGGCGACGACATCAGTTCGAAGTAAGGGTAGGGGAGGGAGGTCGGATGAGATGGCGACCGAAGATGGCGGGGCAGGGTGGGTTCACCCTTTTAGAAATTATGTTGGCGGTAGGTATTGGGGTAATTTTCATGGGAGGGGCGGCGGTTTTTCTTTCGAGCACCGGCGGGGATAAGGATTTAGCGAAGGCCCGCAGCCTGCTGGAAGAGCAGGCGGGGGCAGCAAGAGAGAAAGCTTTAGAAACGGGCGTTGCCCAAAGGGTTAATCTGGGAGGTCGAGGGGTAGGAGGGCAGTTGTTTCCCGATGAGGTGGAGATGATGATTGTGACGCCGCTGGCCCTTTCTTTGGGGCAACGGGGCTGGAAAACGCCTGAGGACTATCAGTGGCTTTTCACAGGTGGAGGAGTGGTCGAGCCGATTCAGGTTTTACTAAAGCATGGGGATAACGAATCGCAGTTTTCTTTTAATGCCTTGACGGGAGAGAGTGTGACGGAAAAGCAGGCCAAGCGATGAGAAAAAAGGCGGGAGGATTTACTTTGATTGAGGTCATGCTGGCGGTGGCGATCTTTGCCTTTGCGGCGATAGGCTTTGCGGCGGCGCTGAACGATGTCCTAGGGATTAATTTGGCACTTTTGCGGTCGGGAGGGCAACGGCAGGCGGTGGAGTCCCTGGCCGCACAAATTCTTGCGGTGACGAATAATCTACAGCAGACGGGGAAAGGTTTTATTAACGTGAGCAACGATGGAGTTATTTTTTTGACCCAAAGCGTAAATCCTGTGCCTGCGATTGAGTTACCCAACTCGGATTCACGAGCGGGACCTAGAACGATCACTGGGTGGTGGCAGGTTAAAATACGGGCAGAGACAAAAAAAGGAGACGTTCTTGAAGAGATCTCTTTCTTGCTCTGGCCGGCTCGATGAAAGCGAGATTTCCAGCTTCTGCCAGCTTCACCTTGATTGAGGTAACCTTGGGTTTGACCATTCTTATCCTGATCTTTGGGGTGATTTTTCAATTGGTGCAATTTTCTGTAATGGCGGCGGATGAGGCGGCGAAGTCCAGTCTACGGAGTCGTGAAGTAAGTGGGCTTTTTGCGTTGGTGCGGCAACTCTGTTTGGATCTGCCAGTACAGTCTCAGGTGAGTTTAGAACAGTCGCGAGGGGGTCAGACTCTTTCCCTGACCAATTCTCCCGTGGCGATTTTTCCTGAGAGATTTGGCGGAGTACGAGTTTTGCGGCTTGAGTTAAAGAAAGCGTCGACAGGGGATGGGAAGGAGTTGGTGCTGCAGGAACAATTTACGGAGTCGGCCACGGATAAGCAGAAAAAGCCCGAGGTGAATACCTTCCGCTTGATGAGGGAGGTGGAGGATTTGCGATGGTTTGCGGGAGATCCAAGAAATCAAGCAAAGATGGACTCTTCCACTTGGGCGGAGCCGATCAAACCTGCCTACCTCAAGATGGTCCTGGTCCGCAAGACGGGTAAGAAAGCTGTAACGAACACGGGGATCTTTTGGATACCCGCGGGAATGAGTCCGAGCGGGCAACCGCCGATCGATCCGGTTTTTCGGGCCTTCCCTGCTTCGACTAATGGGACCACGAATGGGACCACTAATTAGGTGAGAACGTCCGAATGAAAGACATGAGGAGCAAAAAGCATTGTACCCACTCTTCTGGGGTGGCCTTAATCGTGGTGCTTTGGGCGGTGGGACTGATCTCAACTGCCCTTTTTGGGTTAGTGACGATTTTACAGAGGCAGATTGGGCAGGAAGTGGCGGCATTACAAAATGCAAGGGCGATGCTGGTGGCGGAGTCAGGGATTCAGATGGCGTTGCATAGCCAGCTACGTCCTGAAGATATGGCGGACGCATCGAAGCAGCTGAGTGGGAGGTTGCAGGAGGGTTGGTCCACAGGAAAGACCCCCGTGGAGGTACATTTTGAAATTGAGGCCAAGGATATGTCGGAGGATGCGGCCAAGATCAACATCAATGCCCTGTTGTTGGGGGACAAAACGTTAGCTAGGTCGGTTCTGCAAAATCTATTTGCAGGGTGGGAGGTCAATTTAACCACCTCTTCTGCGTTGATTGATGCCTTACTGGACTGGGTCGATGCGGACGGACTGAGCACGGGCTCGAATAGCGGAACGGAGAGTTCGGCGCGAAATGGCCCATTCGAAAAAATCGAGGAGCTGGAAAAGGTGGTGGGTTGGGCGGAGATGGCGAAGGAGGCCAAGGAGGGAAGTAGGAGTGTTGATGCGCTGAGTAAATTCACGGTGTTTGGGGCAGGAAAGTTGTCCCTGCGTAGTGCCGAGCAGGATCTGATTGAGGCGTGGCTGGAATTGGGGGCTGGGGCGGCCACGAATTTCATACGCCAGCGTCCTGGTCCCGATCAGATCTCAGGGACAGCGGATGATATGGTGACCCAAGGGTTGCCTCTGTTGGACGCGAATTACGACAAGTGGATGGATCGGGTGGTGGTGGCGGAAGAAGATCTTTGGCGGGTAACCTCGACGGGGTTTGTTGGTAAGGCTAAAAGAAAGGTAGTGGCTTTAATTTCCCGTACATCGAATCCTCCGCAGGTGAAGGCTCGCTGGTCTGAGGAGGATGCAAATCCATGAAGAAAAAAGTTCTCAAAGTGAAAAAGATCAAAGGGAGGAACCTTGCTGGCCCTGTCTTTGTTTTTCCAGGGCCTGAGGGGTGGGAGTTGTGGAGCACGGCAGATGGGGAGGCTCAGTGTATGGGACCTGCGGAGGATCCGCAGAAGCTGAGAGCACCAGATCAAGCGGTGGTTTGTCTTCCTTCCCGCTCTTTTCTTTCTGTGCCCCTTTGGATATCGGTTGAAGAGGGAATTGCGCCCAGAGATCTGGCCAAAATTGCCTTGGAGGCAAAGAATTTGCTTGGGGCCAATCCTGAACTAGCGATTTGGGCCATGGAACCGATTCGGACGGAGCCCGTGGCGGTGGCGGGTCAGGACGAGCCAGGCCTGAGACAATTAGAAGCGACAGCGATTTTAGCGGGTCCCTTAGAGGAAACTTGGCTTTTGGAGCAAGCGGGGCGTCATGAGGTCGCGGGTCGAGTTTTGCCTGCGCCTGGGGGTGGATCTTCCGCGGTTCTACGGAGGGAGTTGGGACGTTGGGTGGTAGATTTTTATTCAGGAGGAAAGTGGCTTCACACCCAACCCTTATTGGGGCGCGAGTTGCAGGCGGGAGCGGCGACAGAGGTTAGGGCTTTGCTGGCGCAACTGGAAGCGGAAGGAACTTTACCTGATCTCAATATTTTGGCTCTGCGGGAGGATGGGGAGACGGGGGCAGGAGTACGGGAGTTTTTATCCCTTCTCCCGTGCCCAGTGAGGACCGAGCCGAGGGTTGCGCCGCGGTTGCCTGCAGGTCCTTGGGATTTGCAACCTCCGCTTTTGACGGAGCGCCGTTTGGCAAAGACCGAGCAGGCGAAAAAGACAAGGGCGATCCGGACGGGTCTGGCGGCCTACGTAGTTCTGATTCTGGCGGCGCTGGTGTATTTTGCGGTGCCCCTGATTCAACTTCAGAAAGTCGAAAAAGAGTTGGCAGGGATTGCTCCGGAGGCAGGGAAAATACGAGAAGCCTCTCAGAGTTGGCAGGAGGCGGCAGCCTTAGTGAATCCGAAGATGAACGCTTTGGAACTGCTTTGGGAGGTTGCCCGGCCCTTGATTGAGAAAGATCCTGGGGAGATTGATGGAGTGCGCTTAACCACTTTTGATTTTAATGCGAAGCGGCTTCTTCTGCAGGGGGAGGGGAAAGATCTTGAGCAGACGGAGAAGTATTTTGAGTGGCTGAAGAAGGAGCCGATGCTTTCGGAGTATCAGTGGCGTCATCCGCAACCGACACTTTTACCCAACGGCAATGCTCGGTTTCAAGTCGAGGGAATTCCACTGGGGGCTGAGGTAGCCAAAGAAGAGGAAGGAGGTTCCGATGCGAATATTGTCGCGCCATGAAAAAAAGCTGATGCTCTTTTTCGGTTTGGCGGTGCTTGTCGGCATCCATTTGCTGGGATTGAAGCTCTTTCTGAGCTTCGATCAGGCCAATCGGCGTAACCTTTTACAGAAAACGGACGAGTTGGCGGAAGCTAAGGGCTGGATGGAGAAGAAGGTGGAGTGGGAAGAGAAGGCGGAGTGGTTGGAGAAAAATCTGAAAACGGTGCCCGCGGACAATCCTGCCCCTGCTTTGCAAAAGAAGTCCCAGAGCACGGCTGCTAAGGCGGGATTAAAGATTGAGGAGCAGAACCTGCAGGCTCCGCGAATTGGAGTCAGCTGCACGATTTATAGTAATCGGATGCGCCTGACGGGGAGTTTGGAGCAGTTCAATCGGTGGATTGTCGATCTGTACCAACCTGAGAGTGGAGTGGCCTTGACCATGCTAAATTTAAAGTTGAGCGCCGAGCCTCCGAAAATGACGGGGGAGGCTGAGGTAGGACAATTTTTTAGGGTAAACAAGCAGTGAACAAGTTCTTCACAATTGCGAGAGGAGTTCTCCTCGTTTATCTCATGGGGGGGATAGGATTTGGGGAGATGGCCCCAGTTTTACCCACTGCTGTTGGAGAAGCCCAGTCGCGCACGGAAACCCGTTCGGGCCTGCCTAAAGCCTTGGAATTATCGCGTTATACGGCCTTGGGTAAGAAATCTCCCTTTACCTTGGCCTCGGCTACGGCGGAGGCGGATTTCGCCAAGGAGTTGGTTTTGGGAGGCTATGTTCGGTTGGAGGGTGAGGATTACGTGATGGTGGCT
>CAJBOM010000015.1 GCA_903956835.1 uncultured Verrucomicrobiota bacterium | reverse complement strand
CCCATGGCTGCCCCAAGACTTTTAATCAGAAGTGTTTTCGCTAACCCTGGCAACCCTTCGAGTAGCACGTGCCCGTTCGCCAGAAGGGCGACCAAAAGCCTTTCGATGACTTCGTCCTGCCCAATGATCGATTTTTGCACTTCTTCCCGAATACGGGTGGCCCACTCTTGTCCTTTTGCCATAAACACAAATCCTCCTTTATCCTATCTTCCCTAAGCTTTTCCAAAACTCAACTACCGCGGAGGCCTTTCGAAATGAGCTTTCTCGGCCTTATTTTTTTGTCACGACGACCGCCCCTTTTTCAAATCGTTCCGCTCCCTGCCCCTCCGCCCCTGGAAAGACGTGGACAATTTTCGACACGTCCTCGATCCAGGCCTCCCACGACCAGAGGGCAAGGGATGGAGGCAGGGGCAACTTCCCCAGCGTTGCTTCAATTCGATAAACATCATCCCCCTTCTCCGATCGGGTTAAGGTAAGTTCATGTCGTAGAGTGAGGGTACGACCCAGAAGATGGCCCACACGATCGAGCCTCAAGCCCCCGCTTAAAAACTCGATTTGCCAAGAATCCACGCTGATCACCGCGATTTCCGTCACCGCCAAAGGGGTAAAGCGTAAACGCTGATGCCACCACGCGTTTAGCTCCCCATCCCCTAAACGGGTTTCCCCCTGCATCGGTAATTTTTGTCCTGCCGTTTTCCACATTATCTCTTCCAATCCTTCTGCGCTTTGCGCCTGTCCAACCTCCAGGGGTTCGGGAGTCGCCAAAAGAAGTCCTGTGGCGCGACCCAAAAGTCCTATCGCCACAATTCCTGCAATCGTCCAAGCCGTTCCCTTCCACCATGCCCGGTACCGACAGAGCTCAATCATTCCATGAAAGAAAAAGCTCACGCCCAGAAGAGCAGCCAGCACCGCTCCAGCGAATGATCCCAGCAAGAGAGTTTGGCCCAGAAGAACCGCCGAAACCAAAGGGAGTTGGAATTTCTGCAGAAAAACCGCGCGAGCCGCTTTTTCTCGATCCCCTTTTTCCTGTTCCCACTCGGTTGGGTTGAGCCAGCGCCCCTCAAACTTCTTTTTTCCTGCGGCAAGTTCGGTTTTTTCTATATTCCACGGGCCCGCCAGAAGATTTACCTCATCCGCCCGATTTACAAACTGATTCTTCAGGGCCTCGAGCGCCGCAATCTGTTCGTCCACTTTCTCCGCAGAATAGGCAACCCCCGCGTCGTAGGGCTTGGGCATCGCCAGTGCTAATGCTTCCGCATAGGCCGCTTCGGCCTTGGCCAACGCCTCGGGATCCTCCTCACTGGGTATTTTATCAAGTCGTTCTTTCCATTTTTCCACCTCATCTTGCAGAACCTTGTCCAAAGCGGGGGCTTTTGCCTTCGCCTCTAGAAGGGCGCGAATAGCGGCCACCGCCATTTCCCGAGTCACGATTTCATCGACCCGAGGGGAGCCAGGTAGGCGCGCTAAAATGCGTGATTCCGCTACCTCTCGTGCAGGCCCACTTTTTTCACGAAGAACCATCATTCCCTCTTTGGCTGTTTCCCATTCGCCCAACACCATTTCAGGCGGAGCCTCAGGCTTGCCAGAATCAAAAAGCAAAAAGGTTGGCTCTGCCCGCAACTCGATCGCCCAAAGAACCAGTAGGGAAACGAAAAGCCGTACTTTTCGGCTTTGGATCAAGCGCACAACTTCTGCGCCGCCGCGGCGATATCTTTTGGACCCATCCCAAAGTGATCATACAACTCCCCCGCACTATAAGCCGAGCGACCAAACTCGCCTCGCATACCGATGGAAGCGGCCCGGCAACTAACCCCAGCCAAGATCAACGCGTGAAGAAGCATTGCCCCCATTCCTCCAACGATCTGGTGATCCTCCACTGTGACCACTTTTCCTCCCGCACTCTGCACCGCTGCGCCGATCGTCTCCAGATCGGGCCGATTGACAAACGGATTGTCGATGACCGCAGCATGAATTCCTGCCTTCTCCAAGCTTTCGGCCGCTTCTAGAGCTAGAGGCACCATCGGACCGCAAGCGACCAAGACCACATCTGTGCCCGCCCGTAGAACCGTCGCCTTGCCCCAAGGATAGCCTGCGGGTCTCTCTCCCACTTGTGCGGGAAAATCTTCTCGCCCAGCAAAGAAGAGCGCACTTTCTCCGTTTTTTCCTGCCTGCACGTCCTTCGCAATTCTCTGAAAGGCGGCGAGCATTAAGGCCTCCGCTTGATTGGAGCAACTCACCGCAATCGCTAGAGTATGCGGAATCGCACTAACTGCGGCAAAATACGTCGTGGCTTCATGGGACGCGCCGTCAGCCGCATCTTGAAATCCCGCGTGGGTGAACGCCGTCACGATAGGTCCTTGGGAGAGCGCGGCCATGACCAGAGGCAAGTTTCCTTTGGTCACTCCAAACTGAGTAAAAGTGTCCGCGATGGGGAGAAACCCCGCTTTTGCCAAGCCCGTGCAAGTGCTGATCATGTTGGCTTCCGCCACTCCGATGTCGAAGGAGCGGCCTGGCACCGCCTTCTGAAATGCGGCCATCCCGGTCGATCCCGGTAAATCCGCACTGATCGAAACCACGGGCAAACCAGCCTGTGCCGCCTTGATTGCCGCCCGCGCAAAACCCGCCTGCACTTTTTCTTTCTTTATGTGACTCGATCCTGCTTTTTTGGCCTCCTGCTTTTCTTCCCAGCCCCGACGCAGAGATTCGGCCCATTTTTTCAAATCAGGCGGGGTCTCTCCCCCCGTAATTTCGTCAACAAAGGGAATGATTTTTTCCCCGTCTTTCAGCGGAAATCCATGCCCGCCCGAAGAACTTTCCACCGTTGCCTTCACCCCGTATCCCTTGACGGTTTTAACCCAGAGGCAAACAGGGCGACGCGGATCCCCTTTGGCCTCTGCCACCGCCTGCTCCACCGCCTGATAGACAACCTGAAGGTTCTGTCCCTCCTTCACATGGCGAACGTTCCACCCGAGCGTAGCCAATCCAGCAAAGGTTGGTTCCATGGTGTAGCTATCGACGGAGATGCGACCCGAAAGCTTGGTGTCGTTGTCGGAAACAATCAGAACGAAGGGGTTGATTTCATTGCGGCTCGCCAAGCCAGGAATGGCGGCAAAAGCCTCCTTTGCTTCCCCCTCCATGCAGGCCCCGTCCGATATCACACAAAAAGTTAACCGATCCCGATGGGCCAGCTTATCCCCCAAAGCCAGTCCTTGAGCCACGGGGATTCCCGAGCCCAGAGGGCCATTACTGATAAAAACTCCCTCAGGATTCAAATGGCTTTCCCCGTGACCAGTGAGTTTGCTCTCGATCGAGCGGAATTTTTTAAGGTCGTTAAAAGTCATCCCGTCGAATCCGTACTGAGCTCGCAGGGCGTAAACCCCGTTTTCGGTGTGGCCCGCATCGTTGACAAAGTTGTACGCCTCGTGCCACGGCCGTCCTTTTTCCACAAACATCAGCCCATGAATCGCGGACATGATCTCGGCCAAAGCTGCAGGGCCGCCCCAGTGACAGGCCGCTCCGCCAATCACTGCATGAGTATCCATCAACGCGATCAAAGCCCGCGTCATCACCGGATCGGCCAAAGTCACCTGATTGCCCGCTCCATTTTTTACGTGAGCGGGATATTTCGGCCCTTGCGACGGGGTCGGCGCTAAGCGGTTGGGAATCTTCAGCGGGCAAAGAGGCGGTGCCTCAACTGCTTGAACCGGTCCTACTTCAGTGGCCATAACTCGTCTCCTTCTTTTTTCTTTGGGTGAATCAAACGGGCGCAAATCGTATCGGGTTTGCTACGCCCTTGGCAAGATCTCCCCTTATTTCGTTCGACCCGAACCGGGGGAGATCTCGAGAATAACCCACGAATCGCTCCCCTGTGGGGGGCGATCATGCGCTGATGCGTACAAGACCTGACATTCCTTTGGCACAATTCTCCAAAACGCTTCCCGCCGAGTTTCGTCCAGCTCTTTCAAGGCATCATCCACTAACAAAACTGGGGTGCGTCGCCTCACTTCACGAATCAGCTCCAGCTCGGCGATTCGCACCGCCAAGCTCGCCGAACGCCGCTGCCCCTCGGACCCAAATCGCGACAAACTCCGTCCTCCTAAACTAAAATCCCAATCGTCCCGCTGTGGCCCCGTGCAGTTGAGGCCTCGCTCCCTTTCCTGATCCCAGAGCCGATCTCTTTCAGCCCCACTCAAAGGAACTGGATCATCGGGCTGATAGGACACCCTCAGTTTTTCCGCTCCAGCCGTCAGCTCTCGATGAGCTTTTTCGAGGTGAGGCAAGAAGGTGCGTGCCAAGGCTTCCCGGGCGGGGCGGATGCTCGCTGCCAGCTCCGCTAGCGTGGTTGTCCACGCCTCCCACTCCTCCCGCGAAGCCTGGGGACGGCGGAGTAGCGCCGATCTTTGGCGAGTGATTTCCCTCAATCGTCGAAATTCGGGGAGTCGGCTCGGCTCAATCTCGCTTAACAAAAGATCAAATCCTGCTCTCCGCTCGGCGGAGCCCCCCTCAAGAACAACCGTGTCTCCCCCATGAGCCACCACCGTGAGGGCTCTCCCCCAAAACTCATCGGTCGTAGCCCCAACCCTCCCGTCCAACTCCAACTCTCGACCCGCGCCCCGAAAAATCACCCCCAGCCGAACTGGCCCCGCTTCATCCGCCCACGAGCCTTCGATTCGCCAACCTTCGGCCCCATGTTGGGTCAAGTCCCGCAAAGCGCGCGTGCGGAAGGATCTTAAACGGGCGAGAACCGAGACCGATTCCAAAATGGTGGTTTTGCCCAGTCCGTTAGCTCCCGCGAGTAAAACGCGTGATCCGAGGTTTTCTAAATCAAGAGCTGTGTGACAGCGTACCGAAGTAAGGCGGAGTCGGCGAAGCACGCCGCTCGGCTCAGGCGGTCCGCATCGGCATGATCACGTAGAGAAAAGGTTTGTTGTAGCGGATGACTCCGGGGCTGAGCTCGTCGATAAAATCAAAATGGATTGTGTCGCTATCAATGTTTTTCAGCGGATCCGCCAAAAACTCCGGATTAAAGGCCATGGTAAACTCTTTTCCCTTATACTGAACGGGAATCGACTCATGGGCCTCGCCCACATCGGGGGTATTCGCCGCAATTTCCAAGTTGTGTTTGCCAAAGGTCAGCTTCACCGAGTTGGTTTTCTCACTTGAGAGCAAGGCCACCCGCCGAACGGAGTTAAGAAACAACTCCCGCTCTAAAGTAACCCGCTCTTTCGCTTCGGCGGGGATGACTTGACGATAGTTGGGATAATTACCCTCAACCATTTTGGCCGCGATCACGGTGTGCCCGAAAGAAAAGAGTATCTGATTTTCTAGAATGGCAAAGGAGACGTCATCCTTGTCCCCCAGAAGCCTCTGGAGCTCGTGCACCGCCTTGGCAGGCAGAATGAACTCCCGCTCGCCTGATTTCGGAAAATCGAGCTCCTGATCCGCTAAGGCAAGTCGCCGTCCGTCAGTCGCGACCACCGTAAGCTTCCCCTCTTTCAAACAGATGAGCAGGCCATTGAGGACATACCGCTTCTCGTCGGCCGACATCGCGTAGGAAACCCGCTTCATCAGCTCCTTCAGCCCCTTTTGCTCTATCTTGTAAATCGGGTTTTTTTCTCCGCCTTTCGATGGGAACTCAGGAATAGCTGGGAATTCATCCGAGGGCATACCCATGATCTTAAAGAAGGCCGAACCGCACCGCATGGTTGCACCAAGCTTCCCGTCTACATCCAAAGTAAGCTCTTCTGAGGGTAGCTCCCGGATAATGCTGAAAAGCCTTTTGGCAGGGAGCGTTACTGCCCCCTCTTTTTCGACGCCGGCTTCACAAGCCGTCCGAATGCCGATGTCTAAATCGGTAGCCGAGATCATCAGCTGGTTTTTATCTGCCTTGAGCAAGAGGTTATTCAAAATGCCGATTGGTGTTCGGGTGCCTACGACGTTTTGGACTGCGGCTAGTGCGCCAAGGAATTTTTGCTTTTGGAGGATGAGTTTCATAAAGGTTCGTGAGTCAGAAGTTTGGGATAGATAGATATAGATTCAATACAACCATAATCATAAGCGAGTGGATAAGTCACGCGTTTTTGCCTAAGACGCGGCGGACGAGAACCTTGCGCCAAGAATAAGCCACGAATAAAAAGTGTTTTAAACGCGCTTGTTGATTTGGAGAGTTCCTTTTCACATGGATTCCACATTGGTTATGCCCCTATTAACAAGAGAAACGAATCCCCCTCTGTACTGGTGAGCAAGATGGGGTGAACCCGAGATTTCCACAGGAATAACTCGGAAAAAGTTTCCAGCAAGCGCCTAGAAAAAGATCGGACGTGTTTGAGTTTGGTTGAGCGGTTCATCGGTTTGTATTAATAAAAAGAGGCCAATTGCACTGGGACACACCCCAAGCCACACGAAAGTGGTTTGAACCAAGGCGCGGCGGAAGAAGCGGTGTAGTTAGCGATCAGCAGGCTCTTCGAGCTTGTGGGTGAGTAGACCCACCATCTGGTGGAGCCGGTCATCGCCCTGCATCTTGGAGGTGATCGTCTTGCACGCATGCAGGACGGTCCCGTGATCGCGGCCCCCGAAGGATTCGCCGATTTCCTGCAGACTCTTCCCAGTCATTTTGCGACTGAGATACATCGCAACCATTCGTGGGAGGGCGATGTGAGCTGGACGGCGCTTGCTCGTCATATCTGCGATTCTCAAGTCGTAGCCCTCGGCCACCCGGCGCTGGATCAACTCGATCGTCACGATTGGCTTGGTCTCCTGCTGGATGAAATCTTTGAGAAGCTCTTCCACCTGCACGGGAGTGATGTGACGATCGTGGAGTGCCGCCCAGGCAGCTACTCGATTCAAGGCACCCTCGAGACGTCGGACGTTTGTCTTTACTCGTTCGGCGATGAAATGGAGCACTGATTCCCCCAGTCGAACCTGCATGGTGGAGGTTTTCTTGCGCAAAATAGCCAAACGGGTCTCGATATCTGGCGACTGCAACTCTGCACTCAGCCCCCACTCGAAGCGGGACACGAGACGCTTCTGTAGATTGGCCACATCTCCGGGAGGACTGTCACTGGTTAGGACGATTTGGCGATTTCCATCAAAGAGGGTGTTAAAGGTGTGGAAAAACTCCTCTTGGGAGCGATCCTTACCCGAGAAGAACTGCACGTCGTCGATCAGAAGACAATCGGCCTGACGAAAGCGACGGCGAAATTTGACCAATTCCCCATGTTGGATCGCAGAAATGAACTCATTGGTGAACTGTTCCGAGGTCACGTAAACGATTTTAGCGCCCTTTTTCTTCTGCATGACCCGATGTCCAATCGCATGGAGCAGGTGGGTCTTCCCAAGGCCGACAGAGCCGTGAATGAAAAGAGGATTGTAGGTGCGGGCAGGTGCGTCAGCCACTGCGGTGGCGGCGGCGTGGGCAAATTGACTGTTCACCCCTGCGACAAAGGACTCGAAGGTGTAGCGACTAACCAACTCTCCAGATAGAGGCTTGGACTTTTCTTTTCCTTCTGCTTGCAAGAGATGATCTTCTGCGGTGGGGGTAGGACGATCCTTCGAGCCGACCACATCAAAACTGATCTTTACCTCACGGCCGATGGCCAAGGTGGCGCACTCGCGAAGCTGATTGAGGTAGTTTTCTTCGATCCAGTACTGATAGATGGCGTTTTCCACTCCGAGAACCAGGCGGCCAGCCTCGTAGCTCAAGGGGACAATGGAGGAGAACCAGCGGTGAAGAGCGTCAGGGGTGATTACTTTTTCAAGTTCGCGACAGACTTTGACCCAGATTTCCGGAGGATTGTTCATTCGTTTTTATTTTCCTTTTT
>CAJBOM010000014.1 GCA_903956835.1 uncultured Verrucomicrobiota bacterium | reverse complement strand
GTGATTCTGGCGTTGACGATGAGAGAGTTAGGAATACCGCGGAGTCGCATGGCGATTAAAGTGGGAATGCCGACGGGAGCACCTGAGGTCAGGGCACGCAACCAGAGTCCAAAGAAATTAATGAGGACAACCGCGAAGACCAAACCCACAACAGAGACTGCGATAAGAAGGATAATAGGCATGAGTAATTCTTAGGGGAAAAGGTCGAAGCGGGAAATGAAAAGTTCCAATCCTTGGGAACAATAAGAAGGCGTTGGTTGTCTAAGAATTTTTCTTCGAAGTTGCGCTTGGGCGAACATAAAGAGTTGCCCCTTCGATTTGGTGAATTTTAATCGCGGTGCCCTGAGCAATAAAATGGCCTTCCGCCAAAACATCAAAGCTTTGACCATGGAATTCAGCCGAACCACTAGGGCGGAGATCGGTTAAAGCTTTGCCTTTGAGCCCTGGACGGAGTGAGGAGCCGATCGGGAGAGAGAAGGAGGGAGATGTGGCACTCAAGCGAAAAGGTCGAAAGAGAATGGTTTCAGGCAGATAACGGGCGGCGAGAAGAATGGCGGTGAGTCCTCCAAAGAATCCTAAGGCTAGGTTGATCGCGGGAAAGTGGAGTTGAGGAAGGGTGGGAAGCGCGGGATCCGTGGGATATCGATCGATCATGGTATTGAGGGCGGCGAAAAGAATGAGGGCAAGACCGAGAAGTCCAGGAATAAAAGTTCCAGGAAAAAGAAAAAACTCAGTAATGAGAAGAGAGATGCCAAGGAGCAGAAGGAGGGCGTTTTCATAGCCCGAGAGACCCGCAATGTAGTGGCCGAAAAGAAAGAGGAAGGCACAAAGTCCACAGACTACCCCAAAGAGACCGAAACCGGGGGTCTTGAACTCAAGATATCCAAAGAGAAAAGCAGCACTGAGGAGCAGGGGAGAGATGGTAATGATCCAGCGACTAATATTTTCAAAGCCGGTGGGCTGAATTCGGACAATAACAGCTCCGGGCTGTACGGTTTTTTCGATTAGTGTTTGAAGATCGGGGGCAACTCCTGCGGCAAGGAGCGGACGAGGGGGATTGCCTGTCGGTCGAGTAGCTTCTTGGGTGGTTAGGGTAAGAATATCTCCCTTAGCGACGATCTCTCGGCCATCGATTTTAAGGCCAATCTGCTTATTGACCATGGCATCAAAGATGGCGGGGTTGTGACCGTTCTGCTCAGCGGCTGCACGAATCAGGGCGGCATATCCTGAGACAAATTTAGGGGGAAGTTCTTTGGGCCCCTCTTGGCCAAGAGTCACGGGTGAGGCAGCGCCAATAATCGATCCTGGCGCCATCCAGATATGACGAGTAGATGCGGAGATAAAAGCGCCTGCGGAAAACGCTTCTTTATTGATGTAGGTATAAGTTTTGTCGGTTGGCTGAAACTTAGCGATCGTTGCCATGACCTCCTTCATTGCTTCGCCTTCACCCCCAGGGGTATTCATGTCGAGGACGAGAGCGGAGGCGTTTGCTGCGAGAGCTGCCTTGACTCCGCGGCGGACGACATAAACGGTTCCTTTTTGAATCTCACCTTGAATGGGCAGAACATAGACAGGGCCGATGGGGGAGGTGGGCGCAGAGAAAGAGGTGGTAGGTCCTGCGAGAAGAACCGCCATTAAAAGAATGCGCGCTGAGGGATTTGAACCCCCGACCAACTGCGTGTAAAGCAGCCGCTCTACCCCTGAGCTAAGCGCGCGAAAACCAGTCCAATTGTAATCCATCTTCAAGAGGAAGTACTAGGGATAACAGACAACCTGCCAAACGAGGTGATCTCCGTGAGAGAAGCAGACAATTGCGGTGGTGTAGTACCGATCGGTTTCGGCGACATAGACGAGCAGCTGATTGTAAACCCAATCCGCCCCTTGGATATGATTAGGCATACGACCAAAGAATTGTAGAACTGATTCTCTTTGTTGCCCGACAAGAAGTTCGTGCAGTTGCTGGGGAGTGTAAGGAGATGCTCCTCCTTGAAATGCGGTATCTTGAGCCTGGAGGCTTTTCGATAAGACCATGCAGGCAAAGAGAAGAACAGGGAAACAGGTAAGCGATCGCATCCTCTTATTATCCTAGGTTCTGGATAAAGTGCCAGCCCTGCCTTGACCCATAGCTTTATCATTCCTAGGGATAGAGATGGTTTATCGGGCTCTACTTCTACTTTTTTTAGGAAGTCGGCTATGCCTTGCACCTGCTTTTGCTCAAGGAACTGGCGAGGATGAGAAGCGACTTTTCGCACAGGGTCCCGCGCCCGCCAAAGGGGATAATGGAAAGTGGGGATTCCGTTCGTCGGATGGTTCTTGGGGAGTTGAGCCGAAGTTTGTCGAGGTGAAGCCGTTTCACGAGGAGCTGGCGGCGGCCAGGGAGAGCACGACATGGGGCTACCTCGATAAAACAGGCAACTGGAAGATTCCCCCGCGTTTTTCATGGGCGGGCGATTTCTCGGAAAATCTTGCACCCGCTTGCGAGGGGGATCGGCTCACGGGCAAGTTTGGTTATATTGATCGGCAAGGAAGGTGGGCAATTGAGGGCGACTATATTTGGGCAAGACCCTTTCAGGAAGGGCTAGGCGCAGTGAAGGATGGTGGTAAATGGGGATTCGTAAATCCAAAGGGGAAGCTTGTTGTGGAGGCAGACTACGATCAGGTGCAGTCCTTTTCTGGAAAGCTAGCCGCGGTGCAAAAAGGCGGGGCTCCCGGGGATAAAGAGACATGGTTCTACATTAAGCCTGACGGAGAAAAGGCTTTTGAGAAGAAGTTTGCTTGGGCTGGCTCCTTTCACGAAGGAATGGCACGAGTACAGACAGAGGACCGAATCACGGGAAAGTTTGGTTATATCAACCTAAAAGGGGAAATGATCATTCCGGCTAATTTTGACGAGGCCTCCGATTTTCGCGGGGGACGAGCTCAGGTTAGGGTAGGGACCCAGAACAAGTTTATCGATGGGCAGGGCAAGGCGAGCGAGTAGCCTGCTCATAGCAATCAAAGAGGGGCGACTTGCCTTCAGTCTTGGTTTACGTAGAACAAATCCATGATTATTACTTCAATGACCTTAGGTGCTGCGCTGGTTTTGGTGGCTGGGGCTCAGTTGGCGAAACACCGTAATGATAATCCCCACTTTCCCATCGCCATAGGCCTGGGTTTAACCATTCTGGTTCCGACATTATTGATTGCCTTTGTTTTGGAGTTGATTGTTCTGTGCACTTGGAATCCATTGATCTGGATGGAGTAAGCCTGGTTGGAGTTCGGGGAGGGGGCGGGATAATTTAGGTTTTGGTCTAGGTTCTGGTGCTCAAGCCTGGGGATTGTCAGTTGGGTTTTTGGCTTTATGCTTCCAAACGGAACCAGGGCAGTCGCCGTCACTCCTCTACGGAGGTTTGGCGGAGGAAAGTCCGGACACCACAGGGCAATCCGCCCCGGGAAAGCTGGGGGCAGCTTCGACGCAAGTCGGGGTTGACGGAAAGTGTCACAGAAAATATACCGCCTAGCGCAAGCTAGGTAAGGGTGAAATGGCGGGGTAAGAGCCCACCGCTTTCTGGGTAACCAGAGAGATAGATAAACCACGGATGGTGCAAGGCCGAACAGGGGGAATGGGTGGCCCGCCCGTTCTGCGCAAGCAGAACACCCCCGGGTTGGTGCTGCATCGGAACGGCGGTAACGCTGAACCGGAGTCCGCCGTAAGGCGGGCTAGAGAAATGACTGCCGGCCGACTGAGGAAACTCGGAAGGTCACAGAATCCGGCTTACGGGTTCCACAGGAGGAGAGCCGGGCGGCGTAAAGGCCGTCCGGCTTTCGCCTTTCTAGGACTGTTGGTAGGCTGCTTCGACTCGATCGGCGATATCTCGAAATTGACTATCCACTTCGTAAATCTTTTTAAATTCTTCGAGGGACTCATCTTTCTTGCCCATTTCTTCTAGGATCACTCCGAGGTTGTAGATGGCATCTTTTTTCACTGCGTCCATTGCGACAATCTCAGAAGCCGCCAGGGCGAACTGCTTGGCCGCAAGATCGAGCATTTTTCGTTTTTGGTAAGAAACTCCAAGGAGGTTGAGAGCGCGGTGACGCACCGAAGGTTGCCGCAAAGCTTGTTGTAGTTCTGGAACCGCTTCTTTGTAGAGCTCATTCTCGATGAGAGCTTCCCCTAGATCATAACGGTACTGCAGGTCGTTCGGATAGCGGGCAACCCGTTCACGCGCTCCTTCCAGTACTAATGTCTTGGCGCGGGCCTCGATTCCGGTGAGGAGGGAAGGATCCACCTGATCGGTGCGGGCTTGATTCATTTCGGCGTCGAGCAGGGCAAGGCGTATTCGAAAGACAGATTTCTCGAGATTGGGATCGGTTTTTTGCGTCATGTCATAGGCAAACTGAAACCACTGAAGGGCGTATTCGAGAGAGCCCTGCTGTTCGCATAGCTCTGCAATCTGGCGGGCTAAGGTGACGTTCTGTGGCTCCTTTTCAAATTGGGCATGCAGTCGAGTCAGCTGTTCGGCCATGGCTTCGGCCGTTTTGACAACTTTTGAGGAGGCTTCGAGGGCCAGGCTCTCTTCTTTATTTTTCAAGGAATCTCGGAAGTCCTCGGATTTTTCCCAACCCCCGTCTTGGGTAGCAACCAACGCGCTGGCGTCTTTCATCCCTTTGAGAGCGGCTCCGTCATTAGGCACAAGCTCGAGGATCGATTGATAAACATCGCGAGCTTTTCCCATTTCTTTGGCCGCGATGAGCGCTTTAGCTAGTCCGTGCAGATTGGCGGTATCCTGAGGTTTTCCTGCTCGAATGCTTTCGTAAGCAAAGATGGCGGTTCCTGATAAATCATTGGCGAGGGCCATCTCGGCAAGGGCGCTGTTGGCTTGGGGGCTATGAGGGTCAAGCGCCAGGGCTTCCTCAAGTTTAGCCATGCCCGAGCCCAAAGATTTTCCCGCCGCCATCTTCGCCTGCATGATGATCGGGGTGATTCGAACTGCTGCCATGTTTTTATCCATCTTGGAGGCACCTTTAGCCTTGGCCAATTGGCTGGCGCGAAGAAGTTTACGGCCGTCGAGAAAACCTGGCTGAGCCTCGAGAACGGGTGGCATGAGCATCAGGACGTAGTCATGATTTTGGCGGGCCACAGCTTCCTTCGCCTTGCGGAAGGTGTCGACATGGGACCCTGTTAGTTGTGTGGCAGAAATCTCGGGCACAATGGTGAAACCTACCCTAAAAGTGTAGGCACCCCAAAGCAAAATTAACCGTAGGTTTTACTTGCTCTCGTCGGCTGCTTGGTTCATCTCGCAAGGGGTGTATTTCGATTGTCTCTATATCCTTTTGGCGTTTTTTCTTGGGTCTCTACCCTTTGGCTACTGGCTGGGACGTTTTCGGGGGGTCGATATTCGCGGGCAGGGGAGTAAAAACACTGGTGCGACCAATGTGGGCAGGGTGTTGGGGAAAAAGTGGGGCTTCCTAGTTTTGGCCTTGGATCTTGGCAAAGGATGGCTCGCGGTGGCCTTGGCCACAAAAGTGGGTCATGCAGGAGATTCGACGGCGGTG
>CAJBOM010000013.1 GCA_903956835.1 uncultured Verrucomicrobiota bacterium | reverse complement strand
GCAAAGGAGGACTATTTCACTGGTCGAAAGGAAGGTTTGGGGACAATCTTTTCGATTCATGAATCTTTTAAAAATGTTTCAAACCCCACCGATGGACTCCCAGCTGCAAATTGTTTCTGGAGTTCCTGTATTTCGGGAGTGTACACGGACCGAGTTAGAGGCCTTACGTTTGCATCTGCACGAGCGCAAGTTTCTCGCAGGCGAAATTGTTTTCGATGAAGGGGAACAAGGGGAGGGTATGTATGTGGTGATCAGCGGGAAACTACGCGCCACCCGCAAGGGTCTTTTAAAGAAAAAGACCTTGGGATATATCGCCGTGGGAGAGTGTTTTGGAGAGATGGCGTTATTGGAGGCTGGACCGAGAGTGGCTACGGTTGTTGCTGAAGAGGCGACCACCGTGCTGGCGATGTTCAGGCCTGAGTTGGTCCAGCTGGCTGAATCGCGACCTCGTTTGGGGTACAAGATTGCGCGAGGGGTGGCCCTGGTGATGGAGGCCCGCTTGCGGCGAATTGCCGAGGGACAACCTGAGGAGGTTGCGGCTACGTGAAGGATGAGTTTCCTACCGAGAGATCCCTCGAGCACCCGATTATCTGGGTGGCGGTGATTGCGGGAGCCCTCGGGTCGATTATTTTACTGAATGCGGTGGCCTGGTTGGCCTTTCCTTTGGTTCTGGCCATTGTGCTTTATTATCTAGTGCAGCCCCTGCTTCAGCGGTTGCAACTGTCAGGGGTCACGCCGAACCAAGCCCTAGGGATATTTTTGGGGGCTGCCACAATTTTGACTCTGATCGCCTCAGTCACCATTCTTCCGGCTCTCTTTAACTCTCTGGCTGATCTGCAAAACCAACTTCCAGAATACTGGGCCCGCCTGCAGTCCGTTTTGCATAGCAACCTGTTGGCGATTGAGGGGCGGTTTCACTTTGCGAAAAAAGCAGGTCTGGCGGATGGGTTGCAGGGCCAGATTGATCATTTTGTTGCGGGATCAGGGAAGGCCTACTTGGCCGATTCGATTCTTTTTTTGGTTCACTGGTTGCCCAGTCTTCTGTTGGTGCCGTTCCTCACTTTTTTCTTTCTGCGGGATGGAACTGCGTTTCATCGTTTAATTCTACGGGCCGTCCCAAACGCTTTCTTTGAGAAAACCCTACTGCTGTTTGATCGGATGGATGGTCAGATGAGGGCGTACTTTCGTGGGATGTTTGGCCTGACGTTGCTGGATACGGTGAGTTTGGGGTTGGGCTTGTGGTTTCTTGGGCATGGGCCAGGGGTTTTTGGTTTTTGGGATGCGATGTTTCTTGGATTAATTTGTGCGGTTTTTGCTTGGGTTCCGTACGTGGGATCGGCTCTGGGTGGGTTGGTAGCGGTGGCGACGTGTGCGGTCAAAGCACCGAACGAGGGTGGATTGCTGGTTTCGGTTGTGCTTCTTTTTCTGGGAGTTCGGTTCTTGGATGAGTTCCTCTACACACCGATGACGGTGGGAAGAGCCTTGCGAATGCATCCTTTGATCACGGTCATGATGATTTTTTCAGGGGGAATGTTGGGTGGGGTCTATGGGTTACTTTTGGCCATGCCCCTGATAGGAATTTTTATGGTGTTGGGGCAGATGTATGGAGAAATCTGGTTTGACCCACGACTTCGGGCGCGGCAACAGGCACGCAATCTCTTGGAAAAGAGATTGGCTTCCAAAGACTTGGAGCTTTGACCTGGGCCGATTGCCTCGGCGGGAAACTTGCCCCCTGAGGATGGTCTAGGGCAGAATGCGGAATGGCTAAATCTAAGACTAAAAAAGCGACCCGGAAGGGGACAGCAACCAAGGTAACCCACGACATTCGTGAGGTGATCTCTCATGCAGAGGAGCTGCTCCACGCGACGGCGGGAGACCTAGGAGAGAAGGCACGGGAGGTGCGCGCCCAGTTGAGTCATAAACTGGAAGCGGCGCGGGAAAAATTTAAGAACCTCGATGATGTGAAGGAGGCTGCGGAAGAGGGAATGAAGGAAGCGGATCGTGTGATTCGCAAGCATCCCTACGAGTCGGTCGGGGTTGCCTTGGTAGCGGGACTGATTTTGGGAGCATTATTGAGTCGTCGCTAAGAAAAATACTATTTTATGATTTCTGCCCTTCGTGATTTAGCGCTGACTTCGGTCAAAATGGTGGAGGAGCGACTTCGTCTTCTTGGAGCGGAGCTCCAGGAAGAAAAGTGGCGGGCGGTGGAGGCGATTCTTTGGCTGGCGGTGGCGCTTGGTCTGGGAACGTTGGCTTTGCTGGTGGCCTCGTTGGCGGTGGTGCTTTCGGTTTGGCCTGATCCTCAGGCAAGGATTTTGGCGTTAGTGGGATTAGCTTTGCTCTACGGTTTGGGAGCGCTGGCTGCATATCTAAGGATGCGAAAACGGATCCAAGGGGACGGCCTACCTTTTTCGGATACGGTGGCAGAATTCCAGAGGGACCGGGAATGGTTGAGCTCGCGGCGCTGACTCAGGCTCGGGCGACTCGCCTGGCTTGTCAGGCCTCCTCCCGAAGAGCGGGCTGGGAGTTCCGTCGCGCCTGTGCGGGGGCGGCCTCGATCGGTGAATGGATCGACGGAGGCGAGAATGTTTTGCGCTTAGGGAGTCAGTGGGGCGGGCTGGGAATGGCGGCGGCTTCACTTTTTTATCCTGGGAAAAAAGCGGCGGGTCATGGAGTAGGCCTTGGCCGCCGGCTGTTGGCGGGCGTTCGGCTGTGCCAACAAATTTCGCAATTCTGGTCGCGCCGACAGGGTTGAATCTACCTCAGGGCATTTGATGAGAGTCGTCATTAAAATTGGCAGTAGCCTGCTGGCGGCAGAAAAGGGGGGGCTGGCGCATGGGCAGATGCGGCGTTGGGCGAAGCAGATTGCGGCTCTGCGTCGTGCTGGGCATGAGGTGATTTTGGTTAGTTCAGGGGCGATTCGTGCGGGTATGCAGGCTTTGGCCTTGCGCCAGCGTCCGACTTCACGTCCTGAGATGCAGGCCTGTGCCACAATCGGCCAACCCCTTTTGATGAAGGCGTATGGAGCGGCCTTAGCGCCTTATGGTTTTGTAGTAGCCCAGATTCTTTTGACGTCTTGGGATCTGGATAGTCGGCGGATCTACGCAAATACCCGAGCCACTTTGCATACTTTGCTCCAACTGAAGAAGTGCGTACCCATTTTCAACGAGAACGACGCACTCTCCTTTGAAGAGATTGCTTTGCTCAACGCCTTCGGGGATAACGACCGACTTTCGGCGCATGTGGCGATCCTCGCTCGGGCCGATCGACTGGTGATTTTAACCGATGCGCCTGGCTTGATGAGTCAACCGGATGGGGGTGGTCAGTTGATTCGGCGGGTGAAGAAAATCGACGCGGCAACTTTGGCCTGTGCGGGCGGGGCAGGGAGTGCGGGTTCCGTGGGGGGAATGCTCTCGAAGCTTGAGGCAGCCAGACTGGCGATGAGCCGAGGTATTCCCGTGGTGATTGCGGATGGGCGAGAGACCGATGTTATTCGGAAGAGTGTTCTGCGGGTGCCTCCGGGAACTTGGGTTGCCAAATGAGCACGGTGGCGGATCTTGCCGACCGCGCGAAAGTTGCTTCTCGTTCCTTGGCCCGTCTTTCTACAAAGAAAAAGAATGCTCTTCTGCTCGCGGTGGCAGAACAGTTGGAGGCACGAGAAAAAGAGATTCTCCAAGCCAACCGGGGAGATGTGCAGATCGCGAAAGAGACGGGCCTATCTGGGGCTTTACTGGATCGGCTGGAGTTGAATCCAAAACGATTTGCAGAGATGGTCGAAGGGGTAAGAAAGGTAGCGGCCTTGCCTGATCCGGTAGGCGAAGTGCTCAGGAAATGGAAACAGCCCAATGGATTGGAGATTTCTAAGGTTCGAGTACCGCTAGGGCTGATCGGAATTATTTATGAGTCACGGCCGAATGTGACGGTGGACAGTGCGGTTCTTTGTCTGAAAACGGGCAACGCAACTTTGCTTCGCGGCGGGCGGGAAGCGAAGGCAAGCAACCGTGCTTTAGCCAGTGCCTTGAGCGAGGCGGCGCTGAAGCAGGGGCTACCGGCAGAGATTGTGGCTTTGGTGGAAAATGAGGGGAGGGAGAGTATTCCTGAGATGTGTCGATTGGAGGGAGTGCTGGATCTGCTTATTCCGCGAGGAGGACCGGGACTGATCCAGACCGTGCTGGAACATGCCCGAGTTCCGGTGATTCAACATGCGGATGGGGTTTGTCATATTTTCGTCCACGCTGGAGCGGATCCTGCCATGGCGGAGGCGATTACGATCAACGCCAAGTGTCAGCGTCCCGCCACTTGCAATGCCGCAGAAACTCTTTTGGTCGACCGGGAAGGCGCGGAGAAAATCCTACCCCGCTTAGTCAGAGCACTTCGAGCCCAAGGGGTGAAGCTTTTCGGAGATGAGGCGGCGTCGAAGGCGGCGGGAGAGAGGTTTGTCGTGCCTGAAAGCTGGAAGAGGGAATATCTCGATTTGACCATGGCCATTCGGGTGGTGGATGGAGTGGAGGGGGCGCTAGAGCATTTAGAGAAATACGGGAGTCATCATTCGGACGCGATTGTTACGGAAGATCGGGAAGCGGCGGAGCAGTTTTTGCAAGGAGCAGATTCTGCCGCGGTTTATTGGAATGCTTCGACCCGCTTTACGGACGGGGCGGAGTTTGGCTTTGGAGCGGAAATCGGCATCAGCACAGGTAAAATTCATGCCCGAGGGCCGATGGGGCTGGAGGAGTTAACCTCCTATAAATACATTGTCACTGGACGAGGGCAGTTGCGGAAGTGAGTTCGAATCCGGTGCCCCTTTTCCCGTCGTGGACGGTGAAACCCGACGAGGAAGCAAGAAGTCGGATCGTGGGGCTGAGTGGTCCGCGAGTTTGTGTGCGGGGAAAGTTTCTTTTTGCGGGGGAAAATAAGTTCTTCATTCAAGGGGTGACCTATGGTCCGTTTCGGGAAGGGGACGACCATCTGGGGACGCCTGAGAAAGTTTCGAGGGATTTTCGGTTAGTGGCAGCGGCTGGCTTTAACACCTTGCGGGTCTATCACCCGCCGCCGAAGTGGTTTTTGGATCTGGTCGCTGAACACGGATTACGGGTGATGGTGACAGTGCCTTGGCAAAGGCGGGTGCTTTTCTTGAATGACGGGGCGGTGCGTAAGGAAATTCGTGCTTCGGTTCGGCGTGCGGCCAAAGGCGCTTCTGGGCATCCTGCGATTCTAGGGTACTACGTGGATAACGAGATCCCGCCTGATCTTGTTCGTTGGTATGGGCCTCAGCGGGTGGAGGGTTTTCTGGATTCGCTGGCGCGGATTGTAAAAGATGAAGATTCGGAGGCGCTGGCGGCCTATGCCAATTTTCCTCCGACCGAGTATCTTCTGCCCAAAGAAACCGATTTCCTTTCCTACAATGTGTATCTCCATCGTGGTTCGGATCTACGGGCCTATTTATCTCGGCTGCAAAATCTAGCGGAGGATAGGCCTCTGGTTTTGGGGGAGTTCGGCATGGATACGATTCGCCATAGTGAAGAGGAGCAGGCCACTCTTTTAGGGAACCACTGGGACGAGGTATTTCGAGGTGGGTTGGCGGGCACGATCCTCTTTTCTTGGACGGACGAGTGGTTTACCGATGGGATTGATGTGGAAGATTGGGCCTTTGGCCTGGTTCGGCGGGATCGGCAACCGAAGCTGGCCTATCGCGCTCTTTCGCCGCTGACGATGGGTTCGCAGGATCGGTTGGTAGAGAAATTTCCGCTTAGCCGTGTACCCAAAGTTTCCGTGGTCGTCTGCAGCTATAATGGGGCGGCGACACTCCGAGGTTGTCTGGAGTCGTTAGAGAAACTGCACTATCCGGACTATGAGGTGATCTTGGTGGATGATGGTTCTAAGGATTCTACGCAATCGATCGTGGCGGATTTTCCTTTGGTGAAGAACATCGTTCAACCGAATCGGGGATTGTCGGTGGCGAGAAATGTGGGCTGGCAGGCGGCCAGCGGGGAGATTATCGCCTACACAGACTCAGACTGTATGGCGGATGTGGATTGGCTCTATTTTCTGGTCTCTAGCCTTTTGAAAGATTCTTATGCCGCGATGGGCGGGCCGAATCTTCATCCTCCCGCGAAAGGTCCGGTGGGTGCGGCGGTGGCGGCTTGTCCCGGAGCGCCGACCCATGTTTTGTTGAGCGACACGGAGGCAGAACATATTCCTGGTTGTAACATGGCGTATTGGCGGACGGTTTTGGCGGAGATTGGTGGATTCGATGCGGAATTCCGCACAGCGGGAGATGATGTGGACGTGTGCTGGCGCCTAATGCAGGCGGGACATCGGATTGGTTTCAGTCCGAGTGCACTGGTTTGGCATCATCGACGTTTCACGATGCAGGCTTATTTTCGTCAGCAAAAAGGTTATG
>CAJBOM010000012.1 GCA_903956835.1 uncultured Verrucomicrobiota bacterium | reverse complement strand
GGAAGAGGCTTGCGAAAAAGAAATTAGGTTTCAGTTTTCATAGGATGCGTTCTCTTAGTCTTCTTTTTCTCCTTTGGGTCGGTTGGTGGAACTGTGCCCAAGCCGAGGAGATGCCGATTCAGTTTAGCACTGCTCTGCAAGTGCAGGCGGACAAGGGGGACGAGGATGCACAGTTCCAAATGGGAGACTGCTATTTCTTTGGATTGGGAGTGAAGAAAGATCAGCGAGAAGGGGTAGCTTGGTACCGAAAGGCTGCGGAGCAAGGGCAGATGAAGGCCCAGTTTAATTTAGGTGGATGCTTCCATGAAGGTCTAGGGACAGAGCCTAGCCTGACAGAGGCGATTCGCTGGTGGAGGAAGTCGGCTGGACAGGATTATGCCCCTGCTCAGATCAGTATTGGGGATGCTTATGTTTTTGGTCGAGGTTTTGCGCAGGACGAAGAGGAGGGAGTTCGGTGGTATCGAAAGGCGGCGCAGCAGAACTATGCGGCGGCGCAACATCGCTTAGGGAACTGTTATTTCAATGGGCAAGGAGTGCAGAGAAGTGTGGTGCAGGCGATCCAGTGGTATCGCAAGGCGGCCGAGCAGAACTATGGGCCATCCTTAAAGGCGCTGGCTAAGTTGGAACCAGAGTAGGTTGCTTACGGTGTCCGTAACTTAGCTACGCTCAGAACAAAAACCGCGATAGTGAAGGCCAGCATGCCAAGAGTGACGAGAATGGGGAAAAGCCAGGAGGTTTTGTCGGGTATCTTAGACATAAAGAGTAGTTAAGGCATTGGGGACTGGGTGTGAAGTCTGGATTGTTCTCTCGCAAGGATTAGCGAGGATCTGTTATGTACATTGTTCGGCATGGGAAGGGTCGGAATGGAGTAGTTGGTCTCCATGGTTGGAGCGGGGACCACGCAACTTTCGATCCTTTGTTGCCCTACCTGAATCCTGAGACCACCTTCTTTGCGGTTGATTTACCAGGATGCGGCAAATCCCCCGAGCCGAAAGAGTGGGAGATGAAAAGCTTAGGGCGCGCGTTGGCCAAGGAGTTGATTGCTTTGGATCATGTTCATTTAACTCTGGCGGGAAACTGTAGCGGGGGGCTTTTGGCGCTTTTCGCCATACGAGAATTAAGGGAGATGGGGCGAGGGGATGTGGTGGGACGGTTGGTGATGATTGATCCGTTTGCCTACTGCCCTTGGTATCTAGAAATCTTCGTTCATCCTGCTATGGGTCCGTTGGGTTGGTGGATTTATGCGGCAACCTTTGCCAATCCGATCGGCCGATCTCTGCTCAACTTATGCCTCCGAGGAATGAGGACCGAAGATACCCATCTGACAGAAACCTTTGCTCAAGCGAACCAGCGTGCCACTTGGCGCTTCTTGAAGGTGATGTATGAGTGTGGTCCCGCTAGCGCCTTTCAAGGTCTGCCGATTCCAGTAGAGATTATGGCTGGAGAAAACAGTTTTGCGGTGGTGGTAAAGTCTTTGAAGATATGGAAAAAAGTGCTTCCCCAAGTGGTCGTACATGTACTGCCTGGAACGTGTCACCTACCGATTGAGGAGGACCCGACTAGTGTAGCGAAGATTCTTTTTCGAGTGCCAAGTAAGGTGCCGATTCCTAAAACGAAGAAGTTATCTTCGCAAAGTGCGCGGCAACTAAGGGAAGAGCGGAATGAGATGACGCGGGGGGACTAGGAATCGAGAGCGGTGCGAACGGAGATTAGTTGTGCCGATATTTGGAAAGATGTCTTAAGGCTTGGTGAACCGGATCCCCATCCCAGAATAGGGTAATGCTAAGTAGATGCCCTCGGGAGTACGTCTGCCTCGCGGTCCTTTCTGGGTTCGTGACCCCGCTAGTTCAAGCCGCCGATACAGTTACTGAATTTTGGGATGAGGTCAATCGGAGTGAAGTTATTTTCGTAGCCCCATCGGATGGGATCGAAAGCCCTGAGGCAGCTGCAATTCGAAGAGAACGGGTTTTCGACGAAGCCAGGGATGTTGCTTTGAATCGACGTTTTGTTGCGCAGAAAATCTACTGGGTGAGTGGACAGTGGGTTCGGCAAGGGCAGGTACTGGGACCAGCCCATACGGAAGGGGAGTTAATGGACTCGGATGGGGACGGCTTTGACGACTTTACGGAGATTCGATTCCATACCGATCCTATGGATGAGGAGTCGACACCCTCAAAATACTTTGAAGCGAAAGGGAAAAACCGAGTGATCTTCTTTACAACGAATTCCACAGCCCACTCTCGATGAGATTACCGATCAAGAGAAAACCAACTAGCTGGTGCCATAGTGATTCGATAAAAAAGCTGATAAAGATAAGTTAGAGATGCTAGTATTCAAATTCCCTTATGATTCCTTCTAAAACTCTTAAACGACTTCGGGTGACTCCAGGTCGGCGGGTTAAGCTGAAAAAGTATCCAACGGATCATGTGGCGGGCTTTGCGGCAACTTCATTGGGGGAGGAGGCGCTAAAAAACAGGGCTTTAGAAATACTAGGGAAACGAAGAGGGGAGTTGAGTTCGGCGCAGGAGTTGCTTTATGCCAACGGGACGTACGCTGTTCTTTTGATTTTTCAGGCGATGGATGCGGGGGGGAAAGACGGGACGATTCGCCATGTGATGTCGGGCGTCAATCCCCAGGGGTGTCAGGTTTTTAGTTTTAAGAGGCCTTCGGAAGAAGAGTTGAAGCATAATTTTCTTTGGCGCTGTTCCAAGAGTCTGCCTGAGCGTGGTCGGATTGGCATTTTCAATCGCAGTTATTATGAGGATGTTTTGGTGGTGAAAGTTCATCCGGATCTGGTGGATCCGCGCCTGCCCGAGAAACCTGGGAAAAAGTTCTGGGCGGATCGTTATGAAGACATCAACCACTTCGAAAAGCATCTTTATCGAAACGGGACTCTTATTTTAAAATTCTTTTTGCACTTATCCAAAAAAGAGCAGAAAAAGAGATTCCTTGAACGATTGAATGATCCATCGAAAAACTGGAAATATTCCTCGGCGGATATGGCGGAGCGGGCTTACTGGAAGGAGTACCAGAAGGCATTTGAGGACACGCTGTCGGCAACAAGTACGAAGCATGCCCCTTGGCATGTGATTCCAGCTGACGAAAAGCACGTGGCGCACGCGCTGGTGGCAGCATTTGTGGTCAAGGCTATCCAAGATTTGGGGTTGCGCACCCCGACCCTACCGAAAAAGGAGAGGTCTGCTCTTCGAATCGCTAGGAAGCAGTTAGGGAAGGGCTGAATGGAGAGAGCTAGGGTTAGGCGAATTGTAACGAGATGGGTAACCCGTCTTAGTATTTCTATTTAGCCTTTCAGTGAGCATTTTTGAAAAGATGCGCGTAGCTGAGCGGGGCTGGTTCTCTACTGAATGCTCCAAGTATACTCCATCACACCGTACTTATGGGAATCGGTGAGCATACCAAAAGAGATGTCGACCGTGTTGTAAGTCGACATCCCCTCGCCAAACACGGTACTGGTCCAACTTCCTGAGTATCGCCAAAGGTGCGGAGTAATACTTTCGTCTGGACCACGCCCCATGTACTCCTTGACCTCTTCTTTGGTCATGCAACGGGTGTCGGTTTCAAAGGCGACTTTTTCGGTAGCAGGACCCGCATGGAGCGTGACGCAGGTAAGCAGGAGCGATAAAAAAAGAGCGTGGCAATTCATTTTCAAAATATTAAAAGGTTTCTCCATCTCGTCCAGCTCTGTCTTTTCCTTGTCATGTTCTGGGGCAACTTGGGGTTGGGTCAGATTCCCGAAAGGGAGGAGGAAGTAGTCCCCGAGCGGGAAATGAGGGAGGACGCGGCCACGGAGTCGGCTCGCGGGGCTAAGGAAAGTGGCCTCGTCCTGACGGGATATGTGGATGCGACGTACATGTACAATTTTGGGCCCGGAACAGCCACCAGTCCGATTGATTTTGCAACTGATACGATTCCGAAAGGAGATTTTAATTTAAGTGCCCTGTGGCTTCGGTTGGACAAGCCGCTGAACCGAGAGAATGCGCTGGAGGCGGGTTTTCAGGTCGGCTTTATGTTGGGGGAGGATGCCACCCTCTATGCGGCGGCGGGTAGTGCGAATCAGCCAAGCGGTCCGGACAGCAACGCCCTGTACGTGGGAGAGGCCTTTGCCAAGTTCTGGGTTCCAGAGGCGCAGATGGAGATGTGGGTTGGGAAATTTCAGTCGGATATTGGTTACGAGACGATCTGGAGGCCTGATAATCCATGCATCACCTTTGGCATCGCAGACGCATTCATGCCGCAGGATAACACTGGATTTCTGGCGATCTTTGCCCCCGATCCGCTTTGCGATGTGGGGGTAGGGCTAGGAAACTGTTCCGGCGAAAGTAACGATGTTGCGAGTGCGGGTGCTGGGGATGAGTCAGCGATCTTTAGTTATCTGGTTCTAAGAAATCCAAAGAACAACGCTAGGTTGCAACCCGGTTTTTATGCAACCCCGTGGGGAACCCATGGGTCGAATGCACGAGTCGCTCTCGACCAAAACTCCTACTATGCATGGAATCTGATTGGGGACTGGTCCCCTCTTTTTGCGGAGGATCGTTGGAAACTGACATTCAATGTCACGGGGGGCTCTGGTACGGGGCAAGCGGAGGTAGAGGCACCCACCTCTTATGTGACAACGGCTCTTTATTCGGTATGGACTCTTATGGATCCAGTGACGTTAACGGGTCGGGCGGAGTATGTGCACACCAGTAACTACGTTTTGCCCATCAGCACTCGTTTAAGTGGAGGGGACTTCTACGACTACACACTAACGCTTGCGGTGAAGATCACGGAGGAGTTGGTCTGGCGTGGGGAAGGAAGGTTCGCCTGGGGTGCAGGGACGACGGCATCGGTAAACTCTACCGAAACAAGCCTGCAACAGGATCTCTACGCACCGGCCTCGAACTCGCTTTGGACTTTGGCTACGGAACTCTACTATCGCTTCTAAACTGACTCTTTTTTCCAGATCTCCACTTTGGCCAGAACATCCTCGACTGTGATTCGACTCATTCGGCCTTGTCTGTGTTGAAAGGTTATCTTCGGTTCCTCTCCAGGATTATGAAATGCATCGATGAGGAGACGGGAGTCTTGGCGCCAAGGCCCGACCCGTGCAGGGCTGTTATATCCATAAAGGCCGATGACAGGCTTGCCGAGGGCGCCTGCTAGATGCAGAGGGCCGGTATCCGGCGAAATCACTAGGTCGCATCCATCGATTATGGAGACAAGGCGGCGCAGACCGCATCCAAGGGCTTGCTGAGGTGGATGGTGACACTCGTTTGCCATTTTACGACCGAGAGAAGTTTCTCGGACTGAGTTGGCTCCGACCAGAATCGTCTGGAGGCCGAACTGTTCGTGGAGGGCATCGTTTAAGCGGACCCACGAATCGGGGATCCAGTCTTTGCGGGGATTACTGGTGCCTGCGACAAGAGCGACGCGAGGCGAGGGCAGATTTTCAAAAAATTCTTTCTGCCAGGTCAATTCCTTGGGCCAGGGGCCGAGATTCCATTCGATGGGTTCAGGGCGGACGCTGATGACATCAAGAAACTCGAGAAAATGATCCTGCACATGGCCGAGAGGGCGGGGAGTGAGCTTAGTATTGGTGGCGAGCCAGTTGAACTCGCGGGCTCGGGCCCGATCGAAACCGATCTTGATCGGAGCCTGACAAAGGGCGGTGAGCAGGGTGGCTTTGAAGTAACACTGCAGATCGAGAACAAGATCAAAGGGGCGTTGGGAAAGTTCCATCCCCATTTTAATAAATCCAGCCAGTCCTGCTTTACGTTGGAAGACAAGAATCTCATCCACGGCTGGGTGACCTTGTATCAAGGCGGCTCCTGCCTCTTGGAGGAGCCAGGTGATATGGGCTTTGGGGCGATGGCGTTTGATGGCGCAGACCAAGGGTAGGGCATGAACGACGTCGCCGACCGCACTGAGCAAGACGATACAAATCCGGGGTGAGGCTGGAAGATTCACTTGGTAGGAAAGATTTCTCGCCAGAGTTTGGGAATCTCTTTTTCAGAAAAGCCGAGATCCCCTAGGCGAGATCGTTTGAGGAGGGAGCGGAGGAGGCGGTTTTGGTTGGCAGTGGCTAGTTTTGAGGCAGGGCCTGATTCCCGTCGGATGGCATCGACGTCGAGGAGCCAGGCGGAAACAGGCGGAGTAGTGAGGCCGGAAATTAGAATATTGCGGGCGTTGAGATCGGGATGGCGGATGCCGTGCTGAGCGCAGCGATGGAGAAGCTTGCGAACAGCCACGAAGGCGCGGCGGCGTTGGAGGGGGCTAGGCCGTGTAGAAAGGAAAGAGGTAACGTCGCGACTCTCGGGAACAAATGAGGTCAGTACATCGATTCGGTAGAGGGGACCTGCGGGGTAAAAGAAGACAGCCAAGATGTATGGCGTAGGAATTTTTTCTTGGTGGAGCTTCTGGGCGAGATCGATTTCGCGGCGGGCTCGGTGAGATCCGCAGTAAAGATCTTGGGCTAATTTCCCCCAGAACCCGCCATGGAGGCAGGGTCGAACTACAATCTCCCCTAGACCTGAGCAGGGTAGAGCGATGACGGGAGCACGCCCTGGGTAGAGGCGGCGTTGGGGGTGACGGGAGGCGACAATCCGCAGCGGAAGCTTTGGGTTGAGTTTTTTCCAAAGATGCAGAATTGGCTCTTTCGATTTCGGGCGGAGCCAGGCGGGGCCGGTGGGTAGCTGGACAAGGAGAAACCCAGATGGAGGGGCAAATGTATTCATGGGACGTAGGGTGGAATGGAAAAAGCTGGGGACAATCCTGCGCGTAAGGTGGTGGCGACGGAAGGAGTGATGCTTGGGGAGAATTCTTGCCAACATTTCGTGAGGTAAGCGAGTGAAGTGGCTTGGGGGGTGTGAGTAGTCGGTGGAAGCCGGGTGTTAGCCTCTTGGAGGCTCTTCGCGGGACTCCATCCCTCAGACTGGAGATCAAAAAGTGCAGCGAGGGCGCGCCGGGTTAAGACAGGACCTTCTGGGCTGGTAAGATTTTTTGAGGAGAGGGCGGTGGCGATCTTTTCGAGATTGGCATCGATCTGCCTTTGGCGGCGAGCCCGTTCGGACTGTTCCTGAATTCTGCGTTGGGCTTGAGCGTCGAGGTTGGCTTGGACGGGGACAACCTGAGCTAGGCAAAGAAAGGGTGCCATGAGCAAAAGAAGCAGGAGACCGACGGAGGCCTGCCGTGGGTTACGGCTTGATATAAATGATCTGGTAGCGGACATCGATGCCGTCGAGGCGTTCGTCTTGGGTGTTCATGTCAAAGTTCAGCCGTTGGGAATTGATGATGGAGGAGACGATGGCGGCGTTGCCTTTGCGGGAGAGCACTCCACGAGCGATATTATTGGCGGCGTTCTGAAATCCGTGCTGACGCATAAGAGTTTCATAGCCAATCGTAGTAAACCCGTTGGTCGGAGTGCCTTTCTTCCAAATCTTGATTCCTTGATTTAGGACAATCTCCTCGTTGCTTTTGGCGACGGGTGGATTGGTTGTGGTGACGGGGGCGGTGGCGGGCAACCGACCCGCTGGGGGGTTAGTCTCTTGTGCGAGAAGGGGGTGGGTGAACAGGGCGAGAGTTAAGGCAAGAAGAGTGAAATGGCTCATACCCATAGAGTATCCAATTATTGCGAAGAATCGAGTCGTGATTTTGGGCAGAAAGGGTTTATGCCAGAGGAATGAAACATAAATCCTTAACTCTACGGACGGACCCGATAACGAAACTTCTTCTCGCCTTGGTGGCGGCTGGCCTTTGGTGGCATGCCTTTACCCCATGGGCTTCCAACTCGGCTCACGCGGATGGACCGACCAAGGTAGATATCGTTTCGGTGGGTGGCGAAAAACTCGGCTTGGTGAGTCAACAGGATATCAACTCGGTTGAGGCGGACTCCTTCAAACGGCAAGGGATTCCGGTGACGAACGTCAACACTAAGTAAGGCAAAAAGGTTTAGTGGCGGCGGCCGCGTCCACCGCGACGACGTCGGCGGTAGGGAGCGTGGCTGGCCGTACGTCGGCGGGTGACTTTGCGAGCGACAAGGGCGACGCCCTTGACTAGGCCGCGAGCCAGCCAGCTAACGGCGGCCAATAGTTCGCCGATAGGAAGGCGTGGTAGGGAAGGCCCCTTTCCTTTGGATTGGCTGAGGCCGTGTTTGCCCTCGCGGGCGGCGCGCCGTTCTAGTTCATGGTCAACTTCGTGGCCAATACGGCGGGCCTCGTCGATGGCCTCTTTCATGGTGAAGACGAAACAGGGAATGGGCTGATCGGGCCAGCGGTCTAGGCGGGTTCTTTCTAAGGGCATGGTGCGGACTCCATAGCGACCCCCTGGCTTTCCTAGATCGGGAAGTCCAACTCCTGCATGAATTAGAACGACGGCGATATTTGGGGTGTGGCCATATCCTTGGCGGATCATTTCAGCGGCGGAACGGAGCTGTTTTGAGGCACGGGAAACCGCGGAAGCCGAGCCAAGGCCGCTGAGTTTGAACTCGAACACTGTGGTTGCTTTACCCCCAGAGAAGGCGACCGCATCCAACTCGCGGAAGCGGCTGCGGCCGCGGAGTTGGTCCCCATGTTCGGGATCTTGATATCGAATAATACGGTGTTCCCCCAATTGAAAGTGGCGGGAAAGGATGGAGCGGACGCCGAATTCCGCGGCGAAGCTGATAACGGATAGGGCGGCAGGCTCGATTCTTTTTTTTCCTGAGCGTTGTCTTTCTTGTCGGCGGCGGAAGGCAAAACCTTCCGACCAGCGGAGGTAGTCGTGGTCATCGTAGCGGACGAGGCTGACTTTACCGTAATCGGGGAGTTCGGGAGGCTGGTGAGAGTGAGAGTTCAGGAGGATCGACTTTCAGGTTTTTTCGCGCCGACTAGGCAGCAGATGCCGGCATTACAAAGAACGAGGGCGAGGGTACCCGACCAGAACCACTCCCCGCAGGCAGCGAATTTTTGGTAGGCAGCCCAACCGAGGAGGGAAAGTCCGCTTCCGTTAAGGAAAAGCCCGAGCACCACCAAAAGAAGCCAACGCATCATCAGGTTCATCGTAGGGAGGTGAGGCGAACGAGCAAGAGGGGACGGCATGGCATAGGATTGACCCGGAAGGTGGAAAAAGGGAATGTAATAGCTTATGAAATTCTCTGAGCTGGAAAAACATCTTGGATCGGAAGCTAAGACTCTCTTGGGGCACGCTTGCCGGACTGTGCCCAAGGCCCGACTCCACTTGCCTGGGCCTGATTTTATTAATCGTGTTTGGCGGGATAGTGATCGATCGATCAGCGTTCTTCGCAATTTGCAGACGACCTTTAGCCACGGAAGGCTGGGTGGGACTGGATATTTGTCGATTTTGCCAGTGGACCAAGGGATTGAGCACTCGGCGGGGGCTTCTTTCGCACCGAACCCTGATTATTTTGATCCAGAAAATATTGTGAAGCTGGCGATCGAGGGAGGCTGCAACGCGGTTGCCTCGACTTTGGGAGTTCTGGGAGCCGTGGCTCGGAAGTATGCCCATCAGATTCCTTTTATCCTTAAGATCAACCATAACGAGTTGTTGACCTATCCGAATGTAGCGGATGAGAAACTTTTTGCGGGAGTGAAGCAGGCTTTTGACATGGGGGCGGTGGGTGTGGGGGCGACAATTTACTTTGGCTCACCAGAATCGGGCCGGCAGATTGAGGAGATATCGCGCTCCTTTGCGGTGGCGCATGAATTAGGAATGTACACTGTGCTCTGGTGCTACCTGCGCAATCCTGCCTTTAAGACGAAGGAGAAGGACTTTCATCTTTCGGCGGATTTGACGGGGCAGGCGAATCATCTCGGTTCGACGATTCAAGCGGATATTATTAAGCAGAAGCTGCCTGAGAATAACGGGGGTTACACTGCTTTGCGAATGGGAGGAAGTGACTACGGGAAAAGTGATCCTCGTATTTATAGTGAACTTTCATCTGACCATCCGATTGATCTTTGTCGGTATCAGGTTTTGAACTGCTTTGCGGGTCGGGCGGGTTTAATTAACTCGGGCGGAGCCTCGGGTAAGCATGATGTGGCGGAGGCGATTAAAACGGCGGTGATCAACAAACGTGCGGGTGGAATGGGGCTGATTTCAGGTCGCAAGGCGTTTCAAAAGCCTCTGAAGGAGGGGGTGGAACTTCTGAATGCGGTGCAAGACGTTTATCTGGCCAAGGAGATCGACATCGCTTGAGGTATGCGGGGTTATGAGGGTGTGGTGTTTTACACCCAACCCGGTTCGAGAAAGAAAGTTTGTTGTTGGGTCGGGGCGGGTGGAGATATCGGCTGGGGGTAAAGGTCGAAATGTGGCTCGTCAGCTCTGTGCGTGGGGAGTTCCCGCGATTTCAAAAACCATCTTCGACGCATTGGCATCGGGGTCAGACGTAGGGTCAGACCCTAGGGAAAGAGTGGGATGGGCTTTGGTGAGGGAGGGGAAAGAGAGGATCGATTTTTTTACGATGGATCCAGAAATTAACGTTACGGGCTGGGCTAGGATTGGAAAATACTGGAGGCAGGTTTTGCGAAAAGGGGACTGGTGGGTGGTGGCGGGGAGTTCGGCAACGGGCTGGCCCAAGGGTTGGTGGAAAAAGTTAATCGGCGATCTGCAGAAAAAAGGAGTATCTGTTTTGGTGGATAGCCGAGGGGCGCTTTTACGGGAAGCGGTGAAGGTGGGGGTCGACTGGATCAAATGCAATCTTGCTGAGGCAGAGGAGACGACGAGGTTGAAGGGGGTCGATCGTTGCATCCGAAGTTTAAAGGGAGATGAAACGACTGGTGTGGTGGTGACCTTGGGGAAAGATGGATTGGCGGCCGAGGTGAATGGTGCGCGAATCTTTGTTTCTGCACCTCAGGTCAGAGTTTTAGATGCGACAGGATCGGGGGATGTGGTGACGGCTACGATTCTCTATGGAGAACTTCAAAAATGGACGATGGAGAGAACCCTGCGAGCTGCAGTAAAAGCAGGCGCATGGAATACCAAGGGAGAGGGAAACGTGGCGAAAGCCATCCTGCGGGGTTGAGTCGGACAGGGGTGTTCGCGTAAGGTATTTCTATGGGAAGACAGTGGTTGCATGCGAAGAGGGAGGTGGCCTCACTCAAAAAATCAAAGACAACGAGCAAGTTTGTTCGTGAAATCACTCTAGCGGCTCGTTTGGGGGCGGATCCTACCTTAAATTCCCGTCTGGCGGCGGCTTTGGAACGGGCGCGAAAAGAAAGTGTCTCGAGGGACATTATCGAAAGAGCGGTGCAGAAGGGTTCAGGAACGGAGGGAGGCAAAGATAGTCTTGAGCACATGGTTTTTGAGGGATATGCCCCGCATAAAGTGCCACTTATTTTGGAGGTCTATACGGATAACCACAATCGCACAGCTCCTGAAATTCGTTTTCTATTTAAAGCGGGCCATCTAGGAGCTTCGGGCAGTAATCGGTTTCTCTTTGAGCAAGTAGGTATCGTGGAAGGGCATCATCCCGATAGTGGAAAAGATTGCGAGGAGGCGGGGATAGAGGCGGGGGCAAATGAGGTGGAGGCTCTCTCTCACGAACAAAACGATGAAATTCCGGCAGGCTCCTGCGGGGCGAGATTTTTAACCGAGCGCTCGGCGGTGCATTCGGTCGCTCAGTGGCTCAAGGCGAATGGTTGGACCGTGGTGACAAGCGAGTTGGGGTACGTGCCGAAGAACTATCCAGAGCTAGGGGATGAGAGTCGTGCAGAAGTGGGGACCTTTTTACAATCGCTCGAAGACCACGATGACGTGCACCGCATCTGGGCAGCGGTTCGTTAATCGTGCGACGAGGAGGGAAGAGTGTTTCCAAAGAGAATTTACCGCAAAAAATCTGCCTAAGGTGTGAGCGTCCTTTTTCTTGGAGGAAAAAGTGGGAGCGGGATTGGGATGAGGTGAAGTACTGCAGTGACGCGTGTCGGCGTAATGTTATTTCGAAAAAACTTGGTCCCGTTCGGGAGGGGTAAGTTCCTTCCACTGACTAGGAGGGAGATTTCCTAATTGGAAATTGCCAATCTGGACACGAAGCAACCGGAGGGTGGGATGGCCAATGGTGGCGGTCATTTTACGGACTTGTCGATTTTTGCCTTCGATCAATTCAAGGCCGATCCAAGAATCGGGAACGGTTTTCCTAATTCGGATGGGAGGATCACGGGGTGGAAGGTTGGGCTGGGGATCGAGGAGCCAAGCACGGCAGGGGAGAGTTTGATGGTCGCCGATCGATACCCCTTGGGAGAGTCTTTCCAAGGATGCTGACTTAGGTACTCCCTCTACTTGAGCCCAGTAGGTGCGGAGATGGGAGTTTTTCGGGTCGAGCAGGCGAGTGTTGAGCCCGGGTTCGTCGCTGAGAAGAAGGAGGCCTTCCGAATCGGCATCAAGTCGACCAAGAGGGTAAATATTTTTTGGGAATCCAAACTCAGCCAAGGTGCGGTTGGGTGAGCCATCTGGGGTAAATTGGGAAATCACCCCATAGGGTTTATGAAAGGCGAGGAGCACAGCGAAGGAGATAGTATCGACTTTATTTCAGGAGTGAGGCCTAAAAAAAGGTCTCCCTATGCGTGTTACAATTGTAACAGCTATAGGTTGAGTCGAAGATTGGGATGGTTTGAGTTGGGTTGGGTGGGGGCGTAAGGTGGGGGATGGAGATCGTTATCATGCAGCCCGAGCAGGTGGAGGCTCGGCGGTTGGCAGGAGAGCGAATGCACTTTGTGGATGTCCGATCTCCTGGGGAGTTTCAGCAGGTACATGTCACGGGGGCTCTGCTTTATCCCTTAGATGGACTTCAGCCTAAGAAAATCGCGACCGAGTTAGGCATCAGTGCCCAATCTCCTGCGGTGCTTCTTTGTGCGGGTGGAACGCGAGCACGGAGGGCGGCGGAGAAGTTTCTGGCCGAGGGAATACCCCACTGTCTCGTGGTAGAGGGTGGCACCAAGGCTTGGGAAGCGGCTGGTTTGTCTGTGGTGCGGGGTAAGGGAGTGATTTCGATTGAGCGTCAGGTGAGGATCGGGGCGGGATCAATGGCACTACTTGGGGTAGTGCTGGGTTCATGGGTCGATCCGCTCTGGTTTTTTCTTAGTGGCTTTGTCGGGGCAGGTTTGATTTTTGCAGGAGTAACTGATTGGTGTGGGATGGGAATGCTTTTGGCAAAGATGCCATGGAATCAAAGGTGAGTCGTAGGGTGTAAAAAACGGCTCTCTTAGCGTAAAAGTCTTTCCTTGGTGGCTTGATCCAGTGCAGGAGTGCTGAGAATAAATTGGCGAGCAGCAGCGGGATCGTACTGCATCCAGCGATTAATAGCTGATTCCATGGCACCATTTCTGAGATTGGGGCTGGTGATTTCTACCGCCCATTGGGCGGCAGACGCCGCATCGTAAGGGGAGAGAGAGCCGCAGTAGGCGTTGAGGGCGGTGTCGTGCAGGGATGGATTATTCAAGCTTCGGGCCCACTGACCTGCGGCTTCTGGGTCAGTTCTAGCCCAGGTTCCTGCGACTGCACTGATGGCGGAGTTGCGGTCCGATTCTTTCGGTAGGGAGAGAGACCAGTTGACAGCTTCTTGTGGATCCATTGAGGTCCAGCGTCCTGCGACTGAACCGATGCGGCTGGTAAAGAAAGGTTGTCCCGTGGGACTGGCCAGCCAGTTGGCGGCACCTTGTGGATCGGTCCCGATCAAGGTGCCTAAGGCCGCCTCGAAAAACTTTCGTTGAATAGGACCGACTGCCAATTTCGAGCCAAGGCTGATTTCGGTGGATTGGCCTAATCCCCAGGAGAGGGCGGCGGAGGGGTCTTTTCTTACCCAATCTGCGGCTAATTTTGCAATGAGGGCCCACTGGACGTCCCCAGGTTGACCGATCAGCCAGCTGGCGGCTCCAGCTGGATCTCGGCGGGTCCACTCGCCGAGAATGGCATCGAGGGTTTTTTCACGAAGAGGTCCTGGCAAAGCCCTTGCCCAGAGCATGGCGCTGGCGAAATTCTTTCCCGCATGAGGCGGGGCGGTGGCGGCGCTGGCGATTCCGCGGGCGGAGGCGGGGCGGAGTGAGCAGATACTTTGGGCGGCGGCGGTGGAATCTTTTTTAGCCCAAACGGCGTAGACGGTGCGGATGGCTGAGTCGCGAAGGGAGGGGGAGCCTAAGTTTCCCGCCCAGCGGGCAGCTTCGGAAGGTTTTGCGTTGGCCCAGATCGCTAAAGCATCCATGAGAAGACCCTCCTCTGCGCCTTGCAGGACAGCGGTGTAGGCGTATTGGCAGGCGGCGGCGGGCTCGAGGGTGGCCCACCGCTGGATGAGCCACCGTTCGGCTTGGTCGGCGCCAGGTCCAGGAGACCAGGTGGATAGTTGTGAGAGCCGTGTGCGAATCTCAGAAAGGGAAAGAGATTGTATGGTTTTTTCGTCCCAGCCCTTTTCTTTTTTTCCGGAACTGGCGATTTGGGTGGGAGGGATAGTTGGCTTTTTCGGATTGGAGTCGGAGGAGGTGGGGGTCTGGGGAGATGGAGAAGATTCGGAAGAGGGCGAGAAGAGGAGGGGACGTCCAAAAAAGGTACCGAGAAGGAAACCGAGAAAAAGGGCAGTGGGCAGAAGTAAACTAGAGACGGAAGACTTTACGCTTGTTGGCTGAGGAAGCGTTGGGCGTTTTGACGGATCTGGGTTTGATCGGCTGGTGTTTTTTTCTCCCATAACTTAACCATCATACCGATTCGGGGGTTTTTGCCAAAAAGCTTTGCGTGCTGCCCAAAGAAGTTCCAGTAGAGGGAGTGGAAGGGGCAAGCTTGAGGGCCTTCACGCTGTTTGGGGTCGAACTGGCAGGAGGCACAGTGGTTGCCCATTTTATCCTGATAAGCGGCGCCTGCGGCGTAGGGTTTGGTGGCGAAGAAGCCCCCGTCGGCAAAGAGGATCATACCGAGGACGTTGGGCACCATGACCCAGTCGTAGGCATCGAGATACATTTCACTGTACCAGTGGAGAACTGCTTTGGGCTCGTATCCGCCAAGTAGGAAAAAGTTGCCGAGGACCATCAGTCGTTGAATATGGTGGTTGTAGGCGTGATCGATCGCGCCATGGATGGCTTGGGATACGCAGCGCATCTCGGTCTCCCCCGTATAGGCCCATCGTGGCAAAGGGCGATTAGCCCCAAGGAAGTTAACCTCACGATACTCAGGCATTTTCAGCCAGTAGATTCCGTGAATGAACTCCCGCCAGCCAAGGATTTGTCGAATAAAACCCTCCACCGAGTTGAGTGGGGCTTTACCATCGCGGTAGGCTTTTTCGGCTGCTTGGATGCATTCAAGTGGAGTGAGTAGACCCAGATTCAAGAGAGGCGAGAGAACGGAGTGGAAGAGTATGGGTTCGCCATCGACCATGGTGTCCTCCCATGAGCCAAACTTTTCGAGTCGTTGACGAATAAAAAGTTTAAGCCAATCCAAGGCCCCTTCGCGGGTGGTGGGAACCCATATGTCGGCTGCTTTGCCAGGATGATGGGGGAAAAGTTTACTTACTTGGGCTGCTACCTCCTGAACGATCGGGTCCTTCACGGGAGGGGGCAAGGGAGGAACTTTTGGTTTTTCCTTTGCGAATTCGCGGAAGGTGCGGCGGTTCTGGTTGTCGAGGTTCCAATCACCGCCCTCGGGTTTGCCTTGGGAATCGAGGAGGATGTTTCTTTCGGTTCGGAGTCGGCGGTAGTGGGTTTCCATAAGGAGGTGCTTCTTTCCTTGAGCCCACGATTGAAACTCTTCTCGAGACACGAGAAACTGAGGACTCGAATGGCGTTGGACGGGAATTCCCAGTTTCTTTGAAAGCGTGGGGAGCGATTGCAAGGTGTCGAACTCGTTAGGGTCGAGGAGATGAATTTCTTGGATTCGGTGCTGTTTGACCCAAGTGGCAAGAACCGTGCTGTAGTCGGCCTGATCGGAGGAGTCGTTGAGGTGGTGATAGAGGGTGTTGAATTTGCGTTTTTTTAGATCGGCGGCGTAATGGCGCATCGCGGAGTAGAGAAGGGTGAGTTTTTGCTGGTGGTAGCGGAGGTGGGAACCGCGCGGAGCAGATTCGATCATACCGACGAGAATATCTGGGGCGGGGGATGGGAGGAGGGGGTGGGAGGGGAGGAGTTGGTCTCCAAGGATCCAGATTAAGCGCATAGGACTAAGTTAGGGCAAAATGGGCGGGGTCAAGTTGGGAAGAGAGTTCTTGCCCCGCCAGAGGTTCGGAGAATAGTAGTGGGATGCTTACTTTCATGGAGGAGATCGTTTTGTTGGCTTTGGATGACAAGAGTGGAAAATTCTTTGATCTGCCGCCCTTGGCATTGGATCAGGCTTTAGCCGGAGCGGCCCTTTTGGAGTTGGCCTTTCAAAGTCGGATCGACACGGATCTAACTCATTTAACTTTGGTCAGCGAGCAGCCTACGGGAGACAAGATGCTGGATCCGCTCTTGGCGCAGATTGTATCGGCGACGGACAAGAAGGATGCAAAATATTGGGTGGGAGTTTTTTCTGCAGATGGCGAAAAGTTGCGCGAGGCGGCGTTGGCAAAGTTGGTCATGCGCGGGGTACTGAAGAAAGAGGAGAAGAAGATTCTTTGGGTGATTCCAGGAAGGCGGTATCCGATGGTCAACGATAAAGAGGAACGGGAAGTTCGGAAACGGATTGAAGCGGTCATTGTGGGGGGTGAGGTGCCGAATCCAAGAGATGTGGTCCTAATCAGTCTGGCGAGCGCGTGCCAGTTGTTGTTGACGGTCTTCTCGGACACGGAATTACTGAAGTACAGCGCAAGAGTGGCAGAAGTTTCGAAGATGGATCTGATTGGCCGGGCAGTCTCGAAGTCGGTGGCTGAGGTGCAAGAAGCCGTGATGCGAGCGGTTCTCTACTCGGTTTAGGTTCGGCCCTGGTTGTTACTCAAGGCCATTGGCCTTGGGTTTTTACTCCGTGGGTTAGTGGCAACCGCAGGAGCCAGAACCGCATCCGTGACCTGCAGAGGAAGAGGCCGAGGGGGAACTTTCGGAGGAAAAGCCGATAATACCGAGTCCGCCAGTGATCAGTCGGCGGATGGGTTGGCCTGTTTGAGGATGGTGGGTCAGAGCAGAATCTTTCATGGAGTGCTGGATTTCGAACTGGATGGGTTGCTCGGACGGCTTGGAAGGAATGGTTTCATAAATATAGGTGGCCATGAATTAGGATTAGCAGAATGAGGCGATTTGAAGCGAGGGGATTTAGTCGGGGAGAGATGCTACGAGTTGATTTATGCAGGAACTAGTGGAACTTAAGCAGTGCGATGAATCCCGATGACTTTCATTATGCCTTGGAAAATACCAAGGTGATTCATGCTCCTCAAAGGCGTTTAGAAACCTTTGGGACGACGGTGCTAAATTATCATTTAATCACGGAGGAGATGGATGTGGTGAACCGGATGCGGGTGCGGGAGGGTCGGATTCATGCGCAGAAGCCAGAGTTGGTCACGCCTGATCATTTTGCCAAGTTGATGCTGGATGGTTTTGGCGAAAAGGCG
>CAJBOM010000011.1 GCA_903956835.1 uncultured Verrucomicrobiota bacterium | reverse complement strand
GGTTTGGCTTCTTGGCGCTCCACTCAATTAATTTCCATACGATCTGGGTCAAGGACGTCGACGCAGTTAAGCAGTATAATGGAGAAGGTATGAGACCTGCTGAAGAGGCTATTCGGATATCTGACCGCATGAGTGTTGCGGGATTCCGCAGTTGGTTGCAGGACTGGTCGGAACTAGCCAAGGCGCGTTTAAGTTTACTTGTCCTGTTAACGACACTGGTTGGGCTGTACTGCGGGGCGGGAGGGGTATTGGAGCCTTGGCGAACTTTTTTCACACTGCTCGGCACCTCCTTGGTAGCCGCAGCTGCGGCGACCCTGAATGAGTGGATCGAAAGAGATTTAGATTTAAAGATGACGAGAACGGCTCAGCGTCCTTTGCCTGCAGGGCGGATCCGGCCTGATGAAGCGCTCTTAGGTGGGGCTGCCATGGCGGGGTTGGGGCTCGCAATTCTCTATTTTGGGGTGCATCCCCCCGCAGCTCTTTTAGCCGCGGTGACGCTAGCACTGTACCTCTTTGTCTATACTCCGATGAAGAAGTGGACGGCTTTTAACACCTTGGTCGGAGCGATTCCTGGGGCGATCCCTCCTTTAATCGGTTTTGCGGCAGGACGAGGTAGGATTGAGGCGGAAGGTTGGGCCCTCTTTTCCATTTTATTCTTCTGGCAGATTCCTCATTTCATGGCGATCGCCTGGCGTCATCGCGAGGACTATCGGAAAGCGGGTTTCCGAATGTTGCCGTGTTCGGATGAGAAGGGTAGGATTACAGGGCTGGTTGCATTGATTTACTGCTTGGCTTTGCTGGTGGCATCGATCTGGCCTGTGGCTCTGCAGGCCGCTGGGTGGATTTATGCGGGAGGCGCGATTCTTCTGGGGCTAGGATATGCCTTTTTAGCAGGTGCTTTTGCTTGGAGGCCAAGTATGGCTTCCGCGCGAAATCTTTTTTTAGGTTCTATTCTTTATCTGCCCATCCTGCTTATTTTACTTGTGGCAGATCGGAAATGAGCATGACGCCGAATCAAAAATCGAATGTTCGGTTACTTCTTATTCTCATCGCATCCTCTCTTGTGATGACTGCTTTATGGATTTATTTCATCATCGCCAAAGAGCCGCTTCAACCCTAAATCGATAGGAACTATGAGTAGTACTTCGATTGCCGCCTCCGGCTATTCAGCTGATTCCACAAGGGCACCTCGTTTTACATTGCCTAAGTTTGGCATGCTGGTTTTTCTTGCCTCGGAGGCCATGCTCTTTGCTGGCCTGATTGGTGGTTACATCGTTCTGCGCATTGCGCAGGGACCAGGAAATTGGCCACCTCCTGGGGCTCCCACGATTGGGGTTTCCATACCACCCTCTTTTCTCAACTGGGTGATGATCGCTAACACCGTGTTTCTTCTGTCGAGCAGTGTGACTTATCACTGGGGGGAAAGCAGGATGCGAAAAGGGGGTAGCGGGCTTCTCGGTTACGGCCTGACTGCGATTCTTGGAGTGATCTTTTTGGGGGTTCAGGCTTGGGAGTGGCTTCACCTAAAAGAGGAGGGGATGTGGTTTAATTCCTTTGGAACGTACGGTTCCTGTTTTTTTACTATGACAGGATTTCACGGTCTCCACGTTTTACTCGGGCTTTTAGCCATTCTCCTTGCGGTGGGCCGTGCAGGCTTAAGGCAGATGAAGATATTTTCGGGCCAAACCCCCAATCCTTCCCATACTTTCGAGGAGTTGACTGGGTACTATTGGCACTTCGTCGATGTTGTTTGGGTTTTCCTCTACTCTATCTTGTACGTGTTGTAGACCGTGTTAGTTTCTCAGTAGAGACAATCCCCTCAAGGGGATTTACTTAAGGAATGTGACGAGCGCTTCGCCCAGTTCCTCGGAGTTAGGGCAATGAACTGGCTCCCCTCGAACAGGAACCAAGAGATGACCCATGCCGTAGGCGGGTCCATTGAGAACGCAGGCATCGGTCTGGCAGTCACGAATCTGCTTTCGGGCAATGGTCATTAGGTCTTCCAGCGTTCCGTCGGCCTCCCATTTCCACCCGACAATTTTAGCATGAGGTGCCATCCTGCGGAGGATTGGCAAAATTCTTGGTCCTGGGGTCAATTCGAGATGGATTTTTGAAAGGGAGCCCGACCATTTGTGGTGGTTCAACTCTTGACCATCGGGTCCATAGGCTTTTTCTAGCTGGTAATCGGGCAGGGCGGCGGGAAGGAGGATAGAGTCAAAGGCAGAGAGGTCGTTTCCCGAGATTAGATTCTCAAGATCCTTGACCGTACGAAAACGGGCTGAAGGCGTAAGTTTTTCAGGTAGGGGGTAGGAGATATCTTCGCCAAACCAGAGGGTTGTCTTGAAAGAATTTCTTTGGAGGATTTGCGCGATGGTAGCCCCGGTGTGACCACTGGATCGGTTAGTAATGACCCTAGCCTCGTCGAGGGTAGAAGAAGCAGGTCCAGCGATGAGGAGTAAATTCACTTACGCTAGAGTACGCTAAATGGACCGCGGGCAAAACATCGGGCTTGCTCTTGGCGCAAGGAACGCCGAAACCGATAGGAGCGATATGAGTTATCTTGGCTTTCACCTTGCCTTCAATCTTCCACTGCTCCTGGTTCTTTTCTTTCTTTCCGGAAAGGGATTCTGGCCGGGCGAGATGGTTTTGGTGATGGTAGGGGTACTAGGGATTGTCGTGGCTTTCACCTCGCCGTGGGATAATTGGGCGGTGGCCAAAGGAATATGGGATTTCCCCCCCGAGCGGGTGCGCTTTCGCATTGGTCGATTGCCAGTTGAGGAGTACGCCTTTTTTGTAATTCAGTCGGTGGAGGTGATGCTCTTGAGTTGGATATTTCTGCGCTGGATGGCTCCTCCTCAATCGGCGCCTCCTCCCCGATGGATTGGGGATCCGCAAGTGATGCGGCAGTTATGCTTTCTTCTGGTGATCTGGGTGGGATTGGGGGTTGCTTTGAAGGAGTGGCCTCGGCGTGACAGGCGTATTCACTACGCGTGGCATCTTTTCTTTTGGTTTATTCCAGTAGTTCTGATTCAGTGGATTGTGGCAGGTCCGATGCTTTTGGCGTACGCTTGGCACGTTTTTCTACCGACTTTCTTGATTGGAAGCTATTTGTGTTTGGCGGACTGGTACGCCATTGGGCAGGGGATTTGGTATTTCGATGAGAAGCAAATTACCGGAAAGAAGATTGGCGGAGTGATGCCTTGGGAGGAGGCGGCGTTTTTCTATATTACGAGTCTCCTGGTGGCGCAAACGTTTCTCATCCTTCTACCTGCTCAGTTCCGATAAACTAGGAAAATCTGACTCAACGTTTGATTCGAGTGAGGTCAGAGTCGTGCCCGACCGTAGCGACATAATGTCGCCCCTTGACTGGGTTAGGATTTTGGCTCGTTACCCGGGATCCACTTAATATTGCAACCTAGGCTTGGAATCTGCGGGGTGGGAGGAGGGCGACCCGAAATTACTGCCTCAAGGGCAGTTCGTAAATCGGAGCCAGTAATGGGAGTATCACTTTTTGGCCGACTGGAATCGAACTGACCCGCGTAAGCCAATTTCCCAGCAGCGTCGATTAAGAAAAAGTCAGGGGTGCAGGCAGCATGCCAAGCGCGAGCCACTTGCTGCGTGACATCGATAAGATAGGGAAAATTCCACCCAGCGGATCTAGCAAAAGCGGGCATGTGTTGGGGAGAATCGTCGGGGTGCGATTGGGAATCATTGGCGTTAATCGCAACGAAGTTTACTCCCCGAGCAAGAAATTCAGTAGCCAAAGCACCTAAGGCGGTGCGCAGGTGGATGACATAGGGACAGTGGTTGCAGGCAAAAACAACCACCAAAGGATTCCCAGCAGCTATCTCGGCCATCGACCATGATCTGCCTTGTGCATCGGGTAGGGAGAAGCTTGGGGCTGATGCGCCAAGGGGAAGGCGCTGGGTTGATGCGGTGCGTGCCATGGGGTTACTTAATTAGGGTTTCTTTAATGCCTTCGCGATCTTTGGCCATACTGCCAGCTCGGTGTGAAGCGACAATATTCAGCCAGTCCGCCATTATAGTTAATGACTCCTTCAACTCAAGGGTCTCGGTTAAGTCGATGGCATCGGTAACGCCTTCAGTTTCGCCATCGGCAGATTCTTCCATGGTGGGCTTCTTTTTCTTGGGATCTTTATCAGAAAGGATCACTCCTTTTTTGTCGTCGATGACAAATCGAGCGCGAGGCTCGGATGACTTTCGAATGGCTTCCTCAATCTTTTTCCTGTCCTCATTTCGTAGATCTTCCGACTTCTTTTCTTCGAGGCGAGTGACTTCATTTAACGAGATGGAGCCCGCCTGAATACGTGCGCGAACCTTTTCGATATCTGTCTCCAGAAAAGTCATGTCCTTGTCGGCCGCTAAGCGTTCCTTGGATTTCTCAATGAGCATGACACGCAGTGATGGATCGAACATAAGGGAGGAGAAGCGACTCGGTCCGATCTCATCCCAGGGAAGTGCGTTGGGAAGATCTGCTTCACCAATCTTCATATAATCCAAAGGGGAAGGAATTGAGATATCGGGAACTACACCACGATTTTGGGTGGAGTGCCCGTTGGGGAGGTAAAATTTCTGTATGGTCAGTTTGACTGCTCCCGCTTGGGGTATAGTTTTATCCGGTTTTTGTTGGAGAAACTTTCCGAGTTCTACGACCGCCTGAACCGTTCCTTTGCCGTGGGTGCTTTTTTCCCCGACGATGAGGGCGCGACCATAATTCTGAAGCGCTCCCGCTGCAATTTCGGAGGCAGAAGCACTCCGCCGCCCAGTAAGAACGAGGAGAGGGCCTCGGTAGGTTTCACCCTCATTATCATCGGTGCGTTGAATTATGGTGCCCTTGCCGTCGCGCACTTGGACCACAGGACCTTTATCAATGAAAAGCCCTGTCATGGTAACCGCTTCATCAAGAAGCCCGCCCCCGTTTTTGCGAAGATCCAGAATCACTCCATCGACCTTAGCCTGATTTAGTTTTTTCAAGAGAACTTCGACATCTTGGGAAGTGGAGCGCGGTGTAGCCCCATTTCCGCTCGCGGAGGAATCCGTCCCGCCTACTTCCCCGTAAAAACTAGGAAGATCGATGACCCCTATTCTCCAAGCATCTGGGAGTGGCTCTGGAACGATCGCTGAGGTCTGCGGGCTGGGGGTTACAGCCTCCGATTTCTTTACAAAACGGTCTCGCAACTCGTTCAGCCAGTTTCCCGAGGGAGGGGAGGGGGCGGCTGGAGGGGGTGTCGAGACTATGGTGGTGGCTTGAATCGGCTTCTCAGTTTTAGGAACATCGTAAACAGCGGCGGTAGCTTGCTGGGCAGCTAATTTCACTTCGTCGCGGGTGATCTGGATTTCCCTTTGCTCTCCAGCGCTACTGCCAGCGGGAACGACTTGAAGTCTGACGATAGTTTTCTTAGGGCCACGGATTTTCTTTACCGCATTACGAAGCTTCATATCGACGATATCGTCAAAGGCTCCTTCGCCTTGCGCCACACCGATAATTTTGTCTCCAACTTTGAGTCGGGCATCCAGATCAGCGGGGCCACCAGGAACAAGCTCCTTGATCACGCAGTAGCCATCCTCTGAGGCAAGAACCGCGCCAATCCCGCAAAGAGCGAGCTTGATTCCAATAGAGAAATCTTCGAGCGAGGATGCGCTCATGTAGCTGGAGTGGGGATCGTACAGTGAGGCTAAGGCGGTGAGATAAAGCTGGGTGATTTCCTCGCTATCGTACTCATCGAGATTTTTAACAAGACGATCGTAGCGCTTGGTTACGGTGATCAGGGGGGTTTCTTCCGGTTTCTTTTTTTCTTTGGCGACTTTCGATTGAGGAGCAAGCTTCTCTCTTAAGACATCGAACTTGAGGCGCCGTTCCCAAAGTTCGTCCGCGGCGATCTGGTCGGTAGGCCATCCCACTTTTGTTCGATCAATTTCATAGCTCTGGGCGGTAGTGAAATCAAAAGGCAGGAGGAGTCGATTTTTTATCCAGGCCAAGCGTTCGCGAACGCGGTCGTTAAAAGTTGCAAAGATAATGAAGGCAGGGGTGATGTCACCTCGTTGCGTCAGTTGGGAAAGTTGAGCTACATAAGTGTTTTGGAAAGTCTGAAGGTCCGTCTGAAGAAAGAAGGCGTGATTATAGTCGAGAGACTCCATGTAGCCTTTGATCCAATCCTTGGCTTTTTCTTCGGTCAGTGGTCTTCCGGCAAAGTGGTGATCCTGCAACAACTTCTGCACAAGAATAGCGGTAGCTTGAGAGCTGGGTGTTGGACGGAGGGAATCTGCGTGACCTGAGCAGATTCCAAATACCACGATTAAAGCCAGCAGAAGAGATGGCATTGATGAAATTAACCTAACCATCTTTCCAACATAACCCATTTGGGCTGAAAAGCATCCTCTTCAGGAAATATAATATATATTGCTTGTGAAGATGTAGAAATAGAAAGCCTAATATACGCAAGGCTATGTATATCAGAGGCTTAAATTTTCATTTTTTCGGGGGGGGCGGAGGTCTTATGGCTCCAAGGAGGGCTTTGGCGTGGCGGCGAGAAACTGAAACGGTAGTTTTATCGCGCAAGGTTAAAGATAAATTTGGCGATAACGAGCGAGACCACCCGCTGATTTGAGCTCGGGATATCCACCGACCGCGAGAGGCTTGAAGGAAAGAATTTTTGGGAAGTCTCCGAAGGATTGCTCGCAGGGTTGAACGCATAATTCCTTTGCCATTAATTAAGTGGAGAAAAATATAGTTGACCCTCTTGAGGATGGTAGGTAGTTGATCTCTAGAAGTAGGGGGGGAGGTTCATACCAAATAACCTACTTAAATTGACCATAAAACTTAATAAAATGAGGTTTTTGTCTTCCGTTTGTCACAGTTTTCATGCCATTAATCCCAAAAAGTTTTGCTCCTAGCAATAAAACAGTAAAAAAACTAGTGAATGGAACGATATCTTCTTCGCAAGTGCGGGTGGCAGTACTAGAAGATCGGGAAGCGATTCGATGTATTTTGAAAAATGTCTTTGTGGAGCCCCTCAATTGTGAATTGGAGTATCTGTCTTGTTACGAAAATATGAAGGAAATCAAGGGAAAGCCTGATATTATTTTCCTCTCCGCCCAACTGGTGCCTTATGGTGAGATCATTCGACACAGGCATGAGGGGGTTAAGTCGATTGTTTTCGGGGAATCATTTACCCCTACATCAGTGCTCTGGTGGAGAAAAAGAGGGGCAGATGGACTGATGGATTTGCAAGATGGTCCCGAGACTTGGCGGGATTGCCTTACTGAAGTGTTGCAGGGAAGGAGTGCGGCTACTCCATCGGCGGAAGGTGCGATTCTGAATTCTGACCCTGAGGTGGGCTTGCAGGCGCTGACGCGTCGGGAGATGGAGGTGGCGCAGTACTTGGTCTTGGAACGCTCGGCAGAGCAGGCAGCGAAAACATTTGGAACATCGGTGGGTACGATTAAAAATCAGCGTAAATCAGTCTACCGAAAATTAGGAATTGTCCGAGCGACCCAACTACCTTGGGTTATGGGAAATGGGATTCCCCACGTAACCTCCAACGGAGAAAGGATGCATAAGCTTCATGCGGAGGCACCTACCGGTCCGTACCTTTCTCCTGAAGGGGACTAAGAGAAGTAAGCGAAGTTCAACTTCTTCTAAAAAGAAAAGAACACGGGAGCAGGCACTTGCATTCTTTGGAGTTGGTTTTTTTTGGACGTCCCTCTTTCGTATTCTTTTTTCATCCTGACGCGTTAAAGCCTCTTTTTGTGTAGGGGAGCCGATGGTTCCCTATTTCTTAAGCCTTTAGATTGCTAGAAGAAGATGCTGACAAACCCGCTTCGCTTCAAAGTGTTCCTCCGCCAGTTGACGCGCTGCCTGAGCATGGTGTGAATAATCCTTGGTTACTCGGGCAATGGCTTCGGCGGCTTCGTCAAGATCGGTGAAGGAGAGTGCCCCATGGCCTGAGGGGAGGTGTTTCGTCCAGCCTGTTTCTTGCACGACAACGGGCCGGCCCAAGGCTAAGTAGCAGGCGCTACGACAACTAAACCAGCCAGTTTTTCCCTGGACGTAGCCGTGCTTGGCAACACTCCACTCGGCGACTGAATTTTGAAGGAACTTTCTGTAGGTAAGGTGATCGGGAACAACCTCCTGGGGTTCAACAAGATTCCACCCGATCTGACGAAGATGGTCGGCTGGGCGTTGTGCGTCGACCCCAAGTCCCATGGCTAACTGGAATCGGGCTGGAGACTTGTTGGGGAGGTCGTAGAACTTTTTAAATTCGATATCCTTCTGACCATAGGGGCACCCTTCCCAGGTTTTTGGGGGATAGCTGGACCAGTTCATTACAGTGGTCCATGGGCCTTGGGCTGGAGGGGGGGTAACAGGCCAATGATCCAGGGCAATGGGCTGAACCGTAGGTCGCCAAGTGATGCCATCTAGAGGAACTGGGCAATCGGGCTGGCCAACGGATAGGCCAAAGGTGAAGTGGCTGTGGTGATCGCGTAGGCGACCCGCGTATTGAGGATTGGAGCCATCGAGGAGGCCGATCTGGCAGAACATCGGATCCCCATCGATAAACATTTTGTGACCGACACGTAGATCATAATCGCGAAGCCATCCAGCACTAGAGACGTTAACCAGAAGGTCGCCATGCCGAAGCCACTCGCGGGCCACTTTTTCGCCTGCGCCATAAAACTTTCCGTCAGCCCCGTTTCGGTAGACCCAAGAATTGGCCAGATCGAAATCGGTGAAGATTTTCTGGAGTGATTGAAGGGCAAAGGAGCAGTCGGCAGTGATGGTGCCTGCGACAGGGTCGTAGGGCCAGGCCCCTGAGTCTTCAAGATAGAGGACTTCGTGACCTAAGCTACGGAACCCTAGTAAGTACTGAAGGTAGTCCCAAATGACTCCACCGAAGGGGTACTGACCGACCAGTCCTGTAATAATAATCCGCATGAGGTGGAGTGTAGGGGGAAACAGGAAAGGGTGAAGGAGATTAGGGTTAAGATTGAATTTGCTTGGTCACTCGATGGGTTTTTCGACCCAACCTGTTGATTGAAAATCGATATATGTTGTAGGTCTATGCACAGGTAACTTTGTTGTGGATTGAGATTGGGGGTGGAGTAGGGAAAAATAGGAGAATGGCTGAAGGGACAACTCCCATGATGAGGCAGTACCAAGG
>CAJBOM010000010.1 GCA_903956835.1 uncultured Verrucomicrobiota bacterium | reverse complement strand
GCAGTTAAGGAAAATGGGGAAAGAAAATTGCTCATGCAAAGGCCGCCAAGGACGGAAAGGGGATGATTTTTAATTTTGGATTCTTAATGTTTGATTATCGGAGAGTGCGCATGTGGAAAAGTGTGAAAGTCGTTTTGAAGTTGGAGGCTTAGGTAGGGGCGGCATCTCCGAGGCCACCTAGCTGGGCGAATGGGCACACAGAATTGAGCGCAGGCGTTCTCGGAGAGACCGCCCTACCTAAGTTTTAAGATAAGAAGTTTGAATCGGTGGACGTTGCGGAGGGAGGAAAGGTGGTGAGGTAGGTCAGGAGCCTGGGGGGTGCCAGTTGAGGGTGATGTCGCGTTTTCCCTCAGGCCCGCGGAGATTAAGAGTGAGGCGGCCATTGGGTGGTTGGTAGAGGGCACGAATTTCTCCGCTGTCGAAGCCGTAGTCGCGGATGATAGTCAAAGCGGCACGAGCGGATCCTTGTTTGAGCCAGCTCCAGTCTGGGGGGATGCGCTGAGCCACTTTGTCGACACTCGGAATTTGGAGTCGGCCCCCATGATGAAAGGACATGGTGCCGTAACCTCCGCGAATCTCTTTTCCTTGAGCGGAGACATTAAGTAGGGCGTCGACTCGCGAGCTTAGGCGGAAGGACGAGGGGGTGAGGGCATCGGTGACCACTTGGCTTTCCATTCCTGTAATGGAAGACCAAGCGGACCAAGGGAGATCGGGTTTGAAAAGAAGGGAGAGACCGCCATCGAGAGATCCACCCCCGACTCCTGCGCTGGCTCGGGCAAAGATACCTTCGGCACTGACGGTGACGGAGACGGAGAGTTTTTCGGCGGTGAGTCCGTGGCAGGTGAGGCGATCCGCAAAAAGGGTGGGGACGATATTATCGGAGCGTTTACCTTTGGCATCTTGGCCGAGACTGAAGTAGAGATTTCCGCGAAGGTTAATTACAGAGAGGTCGTAGGCGGGGTAGTCGAGATTGGAGGGAGGAACGGTAAAGGTGGTGGCGAGCTGGATTTCTGTGAAGTCGCGGAGCTGAAGATTCTTTTGTTCGGCGGCGAATCGGACGGGAAGCTGCAGGACGGGTTGACCATAGATGGAAACGCTGAGGCGCCCGTCGTTGAGGCGGAAGTCTTCGAAGGAAAATGGTCCATCGGATTGGTTGCTGGGCAAGGAGCTACTTTGAATTCGATCGACGAAGGCAAAGAGGTCGTCCCCTAGGTAGACGGTGGGGGTGGTGAGGCAGAGAGATTGGAGCTTTTTGTGAGTGAGGCCCTCCCAAGAAAAGGCAATGTCGATCCTGGAAAAAGAGAGGACAGGAGCGAGCGCATCGTTGGGAGAGTAGAAGGTGAGGTTTTCGATGGTAGCACTTTGAAGTTCGGAATTGGATTCGCCCGAGGGCTGGGGCCCGAGGCGAACATCGGTAAAAAGGAGAGGGGTGGTATCTCCGAGGCGGAGCGGGGTAGGAGGGATGCCGGGTCCGAGATTATCGAGCTGGAGAGTTGAGTTTTCGATGAGAAGACGCGCGATACGTAACGGAAGGCTGTATTTCGAGGGGGCGGAGTGGGTTTCGAATCGGCTGAGCCAACCTTCGGCACCGTAGAGGCGGACTTCGGAAATACGTCCAAGAAAAAGAGAGGGGTCGATTTTAACTGCGAGAGCCTTCACTTGAATCGCCTCTCCGTACTGAATGCCGCGAACTTCGAGATAGCCGTACCCGCGCCAAAGGGCAGAGGAGAAACTTGCGGGGGTGTTGGTGAGAAAAAGAGCGATGTGCAGGGGTACGGTGGGGAGAGCGATGAAAGTTAGAAGAACGGCAAGAAGGATAAAAAAGGAGTGGCGGCGCATCGAATCGACTTTAGGCACAAGTTAGAAGATGGGGAGGATGGAAGTGGCGGTAAGAAAAGTTGGGGGCAGTGGACGGGTGATCGACCCGAGTGGTTCATTGGTGGTACATTGGAGAAGTGAAATCTGTTTTAAGAGACATCCTCGCAATGGGGGGAGTTGGGCTGTTGGTGGGGTGTGCCACGGTGCGACTGGATACGCCTGAGCCTTTGAAGGTGGATATTAATATGAAGGTGGATGTGGAGCAGAAGGGTGGGACCGCGGGAAAAGTGGAGATGACAACGTTAAGTGCGGGCGAGGAGAGGCGGATGCTTTCGCATCAGGTACAGGAGTTAAAAAATGATCATAAGGTGGGAGAGGGCAGGGATGGTCTGCTGGTATTGAAGGAGATGCCGAAGGATCAGGCTTACATTGATTATGCTAAGACAGTAGTGGCGAAGGAGAATGGGGCGCGGGAAAAGCTATTTGCAGAGAAGGCGGTGATTGAGAAGAAAAGCGAGGCGCAGTATGCGAAGGAGTTTGCGCAGAGAGTTCGGCAGGCAAGTTATCCTGGGGAGTGGATCCAAGAGGATGATGGGAAATGGAAAAAGAGGTAGTGGAAAGAGATTGGGCTGTACGGAGCCAAGGAGTGAGGAGATGAAGTTAGAGGAGAAGGATTTGGTGGAGGAGTTTTCGCGTTCGGGGGGGCGTGGTGGGCAAAATGTACAAAAGGTGGAGACGAAAGTGGTGCTAAGGCATATTCCAACAGGGGTCACGGTAGTGGCGCAAGAGGAGCGTTTTCGGGAGGCTAACCGAATCCGTGCAAGAAAAAGAATGGTGGCGGCTTTGGTCGAGCGGGAGAGAAGAAATCGGTTGGCGAAAGCAGCGGAGAGGTCGAAGGAGAGGAGTCGAAAAGCCAAAAGGAGTTGGGGTGCGACACGGGATTTGGTCGAGGGAAAGAGGCAACGGGCCAAGATTAAGGTGGGAAGGGGAATGTGGCGGGGGGAGGGGTGAGTGCGTGGGTGTATGTTTTAAAGTGCGGGGATGGTTCGCTGTACACGGGGTGGACGAATCGCCTAGAGAAACGGTTATTAGCGCACGAGAAGGGGATGGGCGGAAAGTACACGCGGAGCAGGTTGCCTGTACGATTGGTGGCGGCGTGGAGAAAGCGAAGTGAGAGAGAGGCGAGGAGTGCGGAGGTTTACTTTAAGCAGCTGAGCCGTGGGGAGAAGATGGTGAGGGTGGGGCGTGCCTCAAAGAAAAGTCTCCCCACCCGTGTCCGGGCACGAGTGGGGAAACGATCGGCTAATTAAGCTCCCGTTTTTTTAGCGGGAGTGCCTTTGGGATTGGCTTTCTTGGCCGAAGTGGCTGTAGCGCGTTCATCGCGACTGAGGCGTCCGTCGCCGTCCTTATCAAACTTGGTGAGTTTCTCCTTTTGCATGGCTTGGAGATCCTCGCGACGGGCGGTTTTTTCCGACTCGCTGAGTTGGCCGTTGCCATCGGTATCATATTTACCGTGGAGGCGACGGAACAGCTCTTGGCGGGCTTGATCGGCGGTGGCCTGCTCATCGGGGTCGATCTTGCCGTTTTGGTTTGAGTCGAACCTTTTGAGTAGGTGGGCGGTTTTATCGTTTTCCTGGCAGATCTCTGCCACGAGGCGATGGGTGGGATGGATCAGGGTGAAGGCGAGGAGGCCTAAGGCCAACGCGCCACGATGGGTTCTGAGTGATGTTGTCATGGAGGATATAACTGGGGATATGAGGAAAAGTTGCGGTACTATTTTCGAAATGTAAGAAATAGGTGTAAGAAACAGGGGCAGAGAGAGATAGGGAGGTGGGACGGGCGGGTGGGAATGTGGGAAGGTGTGAAAGTCGTTTTGAAGTTTGAGGTTTAGGTAGGGGCGGCATCTCTGAGGCCGCCTAGCTGGGCGAAGGGGCACACAGAATTGAGCGCAGGCGGTCTCGGAGAGACCGCTCCCGCAGTTGCGGGACGCGCTCACGCGGGCTTACGCACAGATTCCTCACCTAAAGGCCCCAAAGGACGCGAAGGGAATTAAGGGGGGAAGGGATGAGAGGGTAAAGGGTGAAGTTATTTAGTACAGGAATATTGCTTGGAGCTGTAAATACTGCTAAAGAGGAAGTATGAAGACGACAATTGATGTGCCTGACGAGGTGTTGCATAGGGCGAAGGTGGTGGCGGCACAGAGAAGGACGACTTTGCGGGAGTTGGTCTTAACGGGTTTGGATCACGTGCTGGTAGGAAAAGGGGAAGCGGTGAACTTGGTGGGTGCGCTGGCGCGATTGGAGAGGGGGATGCGATTGGGAGGTAAGTTTATCGCACGAGAGGATATTCATGCCCGCAGGTAGTCCGAGGCGGTTTGTGGATACGAACATTCTGCTTTACGCCTACGACTTAGAGAGCCCCCAAAAACGAATACGGGCGAAGCTAATTATTGAGGAGGGATGGCGAATATTAGGGAAGATGGCAATCAGCGTGCAGGTTTTGCAGGAGTTGGAGGTAAATCTTGAGAGAAAAAAAGTTTCTCGGGGGGAGATACACCAGTTGATTTATGATCTTTCGGTTTGGCCCGTGGTGGACAATACCCTGATGATCCTGAAGATGGCTTTAAGTGAGCAGGTGCGATGGCAGTTATCCCTATGGGATGCGATGATTTTGGCGGCGGCGAGAAGTGTGGGGGCAAGCGAACTGGTGACGGAGGACTTTAGTCACGGGCAGAATTATGACGGGGTGCTAGCGGTGAATCCGTTTCGGTAAGGGGGGGCGCAGCGGCTAGGTTTTAACGGGCCAAGACACCGAGTTGGTCGCGGGCGCCGAGGGAGTGGGCGAGGTAGGAGGGGTCGGAGTGGCCGAGGAGGGCCTTGCGGTAGGAGGCTAGGAGGAGGACGGCTTCTTCAGGCGACTCTTCTAAAAGTTCGAGGCGAAAGTGGCGTAGGCCAGTGGCGAGAAGTTGGGGAATATGGGATGCGCCAGATTGGGGGCGTGCATGAAAGACGGTGTTGCGGCAACCGACATCGGCACGGATGGGATGAGATTCGCCGACTCGATCACGAGCGGAAATTCGATGGCGATCACAAGGACGGCCGCAGGTGAGATGGTCTTTGCCTTCGGATAGAAAAGCGGCAAAGACGCAGTGTTCCATGTGAAACATGGGGATGTGTTGGTGGAGGGTGAGTTCAAACCAAGAGGGTGGGGAGGTGTGGAGGAGTTCGAGTAGTTGCGAAATATTGAGATCATAGCTGGGAGTGACGCGTTGGAGGCCTTCGGAGATAAAGAGATCGGCGGAGAGGGGGTTGGAGATATTGAGGGAGAAGTCCCCGACGATAGGGATATTCAAGGAGCGAAATTTGTCCAGACCGCCAAGGTTTCGAATGAGGACACCATCGGGCTGGGCGTTTTCGATGAGGCGGAAAAATCCAGTTTCGCCCGCCTTTTGAATTCTGGGGGTAGCGAGAAAGATGGGAACTGGGGAGGATTTTCTGAGAGTTTCGATGGTGGGGGCAAAACGGCGAAGATCCTCAAAGTCGAGATAGAGGAGGTCGGGGGATTCGGTTGCGAGGGCCTGGGCCTGTTCGGAAGTGCGGCAGAGAACGGAGATAACGGGCTGAGAGGGAGCGGGGAGAGTGGATTTCTTGGTATGAATGGATTGGAGGAGGGTGGGAAGGAGAGGAACGGGGGTGAGGGGCAACGTTCCTACATTCTTGGGAATGTGAGAATGCTGTTCCTCCGATAGGCGGGAGACGATTTCACGGCGAAGGCGGTTGAGTTCGGAGACGGGAAGGATAACGGGCCCGGGGAAGGTGACGGAAAGGGTGCCGAGATGAAAAGGAGTACCGCCCAACCGACTCAACTGATCGCGGAGGGAGTCGGGGGTCAGAGGTCGATTCCGAGCTGCAGTAAGGGGGATGGTAGACGATAAGTTGACCTCTTGGATCCCGCTGACGGCATGGATATGAAGAGGTTTCCCAGCCAGGCCGGATATTTTTAGATGTAGTGGAGTCGTTTCGGTTGGAGCTTCCTTGGAACGTTCGGCCTTTAACTGTTTCTCCAACTGGGGATCTTTGGTTTTCCAAACGCGATCGCCAGGTCGAGTGGAGTGGGGTGGGAGGGATCCGTGACGAAAGCTGATGCGATTCCCTTGGACGCCAAAGAGAAAGCCACCGGGTTCGTTGTCGGTATCCGAGCCGCGATCGATGACGACGCCGTCGCCAGGATGAAGTGGAGTGAGAATTTCATCCAATTCGAGCCAATCAGGCCCAGTGCGGGCGATCTTGCCCGCGAAAGGACCACGTTTCTTTCCGAAGCGGGCGTGGACGAGTTGCTGATGATCGACCCCGTGGAACCATCCTGAAAAAAGGCCGCGACTGAAAGTCATCTCTAAGCGGTACTTTTCTTCAGGAGATGCGGGCGCGGGTTGCTGGGCCAAGGCGCGATCGATGGCTTGGCGATAAACGGTGGTGACGGCGGTAATGTAGTCAGGAGATTTGAGTCGACCCTCGATCTTGAAGGAGTGGAGGCCGAGTTTGATGAGTTCAGGGATCTCATCGACAGCGGCGAGATCTTGGGGGGAGAGAAGGTAGGCACGATCCCCGAGGTCGCGGGGTTGGCCGTCGACTTCGAGGGTGTAGGGCATGCGGCAGGCTTGAGCGCACTCGCCACGGTTGGCGCTGCGGCGACCGAGGACTTCGCTGGTGAGGCACTGGCCTGAGTAGGCAACGCAGAGGGCTCCATGAACAAAAACTTCTAGGGGAAGGCCTGAGGGATCGGTTGCGGATGGGAATTTTGCGAGTTCGCGGAGGGATAGTTCACGAGCAAGAACGGCGAGGGAGATGCCTTGGCGACGGGCGAAGGCGACGCCTTCGGGTGAGGTGAGAGTCATCTGGGTCGAGGCATGTAGGGCAAGCTGGGGGCAGACTTTTTGGGCGAGTCGAACTAAGCCAAGGTCTTGGACGATGATGGCGTCCACATTGGAATGGGCAACGAGGCGGAGGAGTCGTTCTGCTTCGGCTAGTTCGGATGGGAAGATGAGAACATTAAGAGTGAGGTAACCGCGACGACCACGGGTGTGGAGGTAGTCGATGACTTTGGGGAGGTCGGCCTCGGTAAAGTTTTCGGCGCGGAGACGTGCATTGAAGGCGGGCAGGCCAAAGTAGACGGCGTCGGCGCCTGCGGTAACCGCGGCTTTGAGGCACTCCCAGTCGCCAGCAGGGGCGAGGAGTTCGGGTCTGTGTGGGGAGGCCATCCCAAAGGGTAGCCCCATTCAGAGGGGAAAACGAGCGGACAGGCCTTAGTCGAGGAAACGGACGCGACCTGTTTCGACATCGTAGACTGCGCCCATGATCTGGAGTTTTCCTTCGGCATGGGCTTTTTGAAGGAGGGCGCTGTTTTTGAGTAGTTCTAGCATTTGATAGCGGGTGAGAGCTTCGACTGCGTGGTTGAGTTGATCTTCCTTGGAAAGGTCCTTGTGTTCTTGGCGAACCTTTGCGATCCCGGGTTCGAGAGCCTTGGTTAAAAGGGAAATATTTCCAGGGACGGGTGTGCCTGCAAGGGTGGCGGTGACGGCGCCGCATTTGGTGTGGCCGAGAACAAGGATGGTGTGGACGCCGAGAGCGGCGACACCGTATTCGAAGGTGGCGTTGACCTCTGGAGTATCGAAGCCGCCTGCATTTCGACAAACAAAGAGATCGCCTACGCCCATATCAAAAATCAGCTCGGCGGGGGTGCGGGAATCGGCGCAGGTGAGAACCGCAACCGAGGGGGTTTGGCCGAGGGCGCCGGTTTTATTGACGATGCCCTGCTGCCATCCGTGGGCGATGGCCTTACCTTCTGCAAAACGCTGGTTGCCCTTTTCGAGAGTGCCTTTGGCGCCCTCCATTTTGATTTCGGACCAACCAAAAGAAGCTGTTCCAAGTGCTGCGATTAGATGGATTAGTAGTCTTTGCATAAACAATTGATAGTGAATTTCTTTTTTGCTGACAAGTCATACTGGCCAGTGGTTTTTGTTTTGCTAAGGTATGGAGATGGATCGAAAACCACCGTGGTTAAGGGCGAAGATCCCTGGGGGCCCTGAGTACGCTAAAGTCCGGGATTTAGTGAAGGTGAATAAGCTGCACACGGTGTGTGAGAGTGCGCACTGTCCTAATCTGGGGGAGTGCTGGAGTCGGGGCACAGCCACGATCATGATTTTGGGGGAGACTTGTACGAGGAGTTGTCGTTTTTGTGCAATTGCCACGGGCAAGCCTGGGGAAGTGGACTTTGGGGAGCCTGCGAGGGTGGCGGATGCGGTGAGGATCATGGGGTTGAAACATGCGGTGATTACGTCGGTGGCACGGGATGATTTGCCCGATGGGGGGGCGGAAATATGGGCGAGAACGGTGAGGGCGGTGAAACTTGTGAATCCCGATACACATATTGAGGTTCTTATTCCTGATTTTAAGGGAGAGGAGCAATCATTGAATACAGTGTTGGATGCGGATCCTGATATTTTGAATCATAATATGGAGACGGTCCGACGCTTGCAGAAGCCAGTTCGGGTGCAGGCGAGGTATGATCGGAGTCGGGAAGTTCTCCAGCGGGCGAAGGAGCGTGGTTTTGTGACGAAGACCGGTCTGATGCTGGGGATTGGGGAGAGGGAGGAGGAGATTGAGGAGACGCTGGCGGATTTAGCGGAGGTGAAGGTGGATATCCTGACTTTGGGACAGTATTTGCGGCCGACGGAAAAGCATTTACCGATCGATCGTTGGGTGACACCTGAGGAGTTTGCCCGGTGGAAAGAGAGAGCCTTGGGGTTGGGTTTTGGAGTTTGTGAAAGTGGCCCGCTGGTGAGGAGTTCGTATCACGCGGAGGAGCAGTCGGCAAAGTATACGGGGTGGACCCCAGCGCCGATCGGGGTAGGTGCGGGGTAGAGACGCGAAGGGGGTGATTTTTAATTTTGGATTCTTAATGTTTTCCCGCATTCGCGTGGATTATCGGAGAGTGCGAATGTGGAAAAGTGTGAATGGAGTTTTGAAGTTGGAGGCTTAGGTAGAGGCGGCATCTTCGGGGCCGCATGCGTTGAATTCCCCTGCGTAAGCGGAAATCCATTCCCGCGGGACGCGGGTCTGAGAATGGGCGGCGGCAGGCCTTAGGGGGCCAATATCCAACTTTGTTCGCCCAGCTAGGCGTTCTCGGAGAGACCGCTCCCGCGGTTGCGGGACGCAGACGCGCCCTAGGGTGCGGGGTTTAGGGTTTGCTGGGGTGATAATCTTGCAAGGCTTGGACATGCAGTCCGTGTTCACGGATCGATTGGATTCCTTCCACGCTGGCTTCGGCGGCGGCGACCGTGGTCATGACCGGGATTCGATGTTTCAGTGCACTGGTCCGAATCTGGATCTCGTCGGCACGTGCGACATTGCCGGCTGGGGTATTGATAACGAGGGTGATCTCTTTGTTTTTGATCAAGTCGACCACGTTGGGGCGCCCTTCCGAAAGCTTGAGAAGAGCGGTGCAGGGAATACCGGCATCGGTCAGTTTGCGAGCTGTTCCAGAGCTGGAAACAATTTTGAAGCCAAGTTTATGGAGTCCTTGGCCGATCTTGGTGGCTGACTCTTTATCGCTATCGCGGACGCTAAGAAAAACAGAGCCCGATGTTGGCAAGGGTGGCTGGGCGGCCATTTGAGCTTTGGCGTAAGCCAAGCCGAAGGATCGATCGATGCCCATGACCTCGCCTGTGGATTTCATTTCAGGACCTAGGAGGATGTCGGTTCCAGGGAAGCGGGCGAAGGGGAAGACGGCTTCTTTGACGGAAAAGAAATCTGGAATGATCTCTTTGGTAAAGCCGAGTTCTTTGAGGGTTTTCCCCGCCATAACGCGGGAGGCGATTTTGGCGAGCGGCCTGCCGATAGCTTTACTGACAAAGGGGACGGTGCGGGAGGCGCGAGGATTCACTTCGAGGACATAGATAGTCTCTTTCTGAACGGCGAACTGGATATTCATGAGGCCACGGACACCTAGCTCACGTGCGAGGGACAGGGTTGCAGTGCGAATCTCTTGCAGGACCTTTTTGGATAAGGAGCGGCTAGGAATAACGCAGGCGCTATCGCCAGAATGAATGCCTGCTTGCTCAATGTGTTCCATGACCGCTCCAATGACCGCATCCTTACCATCGGAGACGCAGTCGACGTCCACCTCGGTGGCGTCTTCGAGAAATCGATCAAGGAGGATGGGTCGACCAGGGGCGACTTCGGTGCACTCCTTCATGTAGGTGCGAATTTCCTCAACGGAGTAAACGATACGCATGGCCCTGCCGCCCAAGACAAAGGAGGGGCGGAGTAGAAGTGGAAAGCCGATTTGTGTGGCCGCGGCGACCGCTTCGTCGGAGGTGGTGGCGGTGGCGTTAGGAGGTTGGCGGAGTCCGAGTTTTTCGACCATGGCGGAGAAAAGTTTACGATCTTCGGCTCGTTCGATTGATTCGACGGAGGTGCCGAGGATGCGAACTCCAGCGGCCTGAAGTTCGGCGGCGAGATTGAGAGGGGTTTGACCGCCGAATTGGACGATGACGCCGAGAACACGATCGTCTTTGTTCTCCGCGCGATAGATGTGGATGACGTCTTCTGCAGTGAGGGGTTCGAAGTAGAGTTTATCGGAGGTGTCGTAGTCGGTGGAGACGGTCTCGGGGTTGGAGTTGACCATGATAGTTTCAAAACCATCTTCGCGGAGGGCGAAACTGGCGTGGACGCAGCAGTAATCAAATTCGATGCCTTGTCCGATGCGGTTCGGGCCACCTCCGAGAATAATAATTTTAGGTTTTTGGCTGAGGCGTGATTCGTCGTGGTTGGGGTCGTAGGTGGAATAGTAGTAGGGGGTGTAGGCTTCGAACTCAGCGGCACAGGTATCGACGAGGCGAAAGGTGGGATGAATTTGGTGTTTTTCCCGCCAAGCGCGGACGGTGCGGGTGCGGGTGACGAGTTCTTCAGGTGGTCCTGGTAGAATGCGGGCGAGGTCGGCATCGGACAGGCCAGCCTGGCGGGCTTGTTGGAGGAGCGGTAATCCGGGGGGATGGCCTAACCAGGACTCTTTTTCGATGCGGCGCCCGAGGTCGGTGATTTCCTTGAGATTCTCGAGAAACCAAGGATCGATGGAGGTGATCTGATGAATTCGTTCAACACTCCAACCTTGGTTCAAGGCGTGGCTAAGATACCAGAGGCGAGCTGGATGGGGGGTGCGGATTTGGACGGTGAGAAGATCTTCGGGGACAGGAGGGGTGCGGGTACCTAAGTCGAGGCGACCCTCCGGACCTTTTATGTCCAATGATCGGAGGGCTTTCATTAATGATTCTTGGAAGGTGCGACCAATGCCCATGGCTTCGCCAACGCTTTTCATGGAAGTGGTCAGGACGGCTTCTGCTCCTGGAAATTTTTCGAAGGTAAAGCGGGGGATTTTGGTAACGACGTAGTCGAGGGTGGGTTCGAAAGAGGCTGGGGTGACGCGAGTGATATCGTTTTTGAGTTCGTCGAGGGTGTAACCGACGGCCAATTTAGCGGCGATCTTGGCAATAGGGTAGCCAGTGGCCTTGGAGGCGAGGGCGGAGGAGCGGGAGACGCGGGGATTCATTTCAATAACGATCATTCGTCCTGTGCGGGGGCAGACAGCGAACTGGATATTGGAACCACCTGTCTCGACGCCGATTTCGCGGATAACGGCAAAGGAGGCGTCGCGCATGCGTTGGAACTCGCGATCGGTCAGAGTTTGGGCTGGGGCGACGGTGATGCTGTCGCCCGTGTGAACTCCCATGGGATCGAAGTTTTCGATGGAGCAGATGATGACGCAGTTATCCGCGTGATCGCGCATGACCTCCATTTCGTACTCTTTCCAGCCGAGGAGCGATTCTTCGACCAGGATTTCGGAAGTGGGGGAGGCATCGAGCCCTGAGGCGGCAAACTTTTCAAACTCTTCGCGATTGTAGGCGATGCCTCCGCCGGTACCTCCAAGGGTGAAGGCGGGACGAATGATGAGGGGGAAGGTGCCAATCTTTTCCATGGCGAGGTGGGCTTCCGGCATGGTGTGGGCGGTGACGGAGCGGGCGCACTCGAGTCCGATTTTGGCCATACACTCTTTGAAGAGTTGGCGATCTTCGCCTTTGCGAATGGCATCGACCTGGGCACCGATGAGTTTGACATTGTGGCGGGTGAGAGCGCCCGATTCGTGGAGAGCCATAGCAGTGTTGAGAGCGGTTTGGCCTCCGAGAGTGGGGAGGAGTGCGTCCGGCTTTTCCTTAGCGATGATCTTTTCGACTACTTCTGGGGTAATCGGCTCGATGTAGGTACGATCGGCGAATTCGGGGTCGGTCATGATGGTGGCGGGGTTACTATTGACGAGGATGACCTTGTAGCCTTCTTCGCGCAGGGCTTTGCAGGCTTGGACACCTGAGTAGTCAAATTCGCAGGCTTGGCCGATGATAATGGGACCCGAGCCGATGATGAGGATCGATTTGAGGTCGGTACGGCGGGGCATACCTAGCTAAGGTAGAGAAAGTGTGGGGATGGAGAAGTCAGAACTGGCGGGAAGGATGGATTTTGTGAAAAAAGATTAGGAAAGTGGGAAAAAATGGTGGAGGGCTTCAGCGATACCCGCACCCGCTTCTTTTTTAGCAATAAATCCCCCCTCTTTTTTGACCTGTTCGATGACCTCGAGCACAGAGTTGGAGGGGCAGGCGAGGTAGCGACCGAATTCTGGTTGGAGCATAGGCAAGTCGTTCAGGTTATCCCCTGCGAT
>CAJBOM010000009.1 GCA_903956835.1 uncultured Verrucomicrobiota bacterium | reverse complement strand
GGTTCCTGCAGAATTATTAGTTAGGGAAGGTTCTTCTTGGCTGAAGTAGTTAAAGAATGAGGTGCGAGTGCCAATTTCAGGAAAGAAGGTGTCGTAGCCTGGCATAGTGACGATAGTTGGGGCCCAGGCGGCCTCAATGGAGGAGATGGATTGCCAGGCGGCGACGACGTTTTGGGAGTTTTTGGCGTAGTTGGCGTTGGAGAGCCAACTGAAGGACTGGTCCATGTGCAGGCGGGCGAACGGGAGCTCGGGGATTTCACGGACAAGTTGGAGGGACCCAAGATCCTCCGAAACAGCGGTGGCCTCGACGGGAGATTTGTCGGCCGGCTTTTCTGAAATGGCCATCTTCCTTTGCCTCTCCCGTTCTTGCTGGGCTTGGGCATCGATGACCGCTTGCTGGGAGACGGCCCCTGGCAGAGCTTGCGACCAGACAGGAGCGGTGTGGGCATAAAAAAGCAGGGTGGTTCCTGCCCAAAATTTGAGCAAACCCCACTTGTCGGGAAGGAGCTGGTTAAACCTCTTTTCCACCAACTCGATTTATATGCGAATGGATTGCTGTACTACAACATATAGTGGCTAGATATACCCAAACACAATAAAATGTGAATCATAGTAAAAAGTCAGCGATATTGTTGGCCCATAGCTCGGATTCGTTTGGTTACAGCATCGGTCAGAACCTTTGGACTGAGGGCTTTGGCGTGATCTCCCCAACTGAGAATCCACCGTTCGATTTCTTCCAGGGCGCCAAGGGTCATTTCTAGTTCAAGCCCTCCCCCTTTGGTCTCCTTCATTTTTTGGGACGGGTGCCAATCTCTTTCTCGGACGAGCCGTGAGGCAAAAGAGTCAAAGCGGATACGCACCTGATATTTCGCCGTACCCGAAAAGACACCGAATCCACCCTTCAACTCCTTCTCCGCCGAAAATCCCCGGGGGCGATCAAAGGTCTTCTTGGTAATTTGAGGGGTGCGAATTCTGGGAAGGGCAAAGGTTCTGATTTGGCCGCGAAGCGGATCGTGAGCCAGTAGGTACCAAGCGTTATCAATATTGGCGAGATGATAGGGGTGGACAGCGCGTGTCTCGGGTCGGCTAGCGCGAAGGGAATGATAAGAGAAAGAGATTTCCTGCCGTTGGACGATGGCCCGCGCGAGGAGGCGAAAGGTCTCGAGATCGGCAGCGGAGGCGCCTGTGACGCGGAAAGAGTAGTCGGAGCCCCATTCGCCCAGATCGAAGCTGACGGTTTCCTTGAGGGCGCCGGTTAATTTTTGGAAAGCGGTCCCGAGAGTTTTTTCGAAGGGAGTGCCCCGGTACTGGGCGAGCACTTTCTGGGCGACAAAGAGGGCGAGGATTTCTCCTTCACTGACTTGAAGGAGGGGGAAGGCTTCGACCGCCTCGGTATAACGGAAGGTGTAGCGGGTGGGATCGTACTCCAGTGGGAGGTTGAGGCGATCTCGCATGAAATCGAGATCGCGTTGAATGGTTTTATAGGAGACCTCAAACTCGCGACCCAGTTTCTGGCAGTTGACCACCTGTTGGGTCGAGAGGAGATCGTGGAGACGTTGCATTCGTTCTAACGGGGGCCGGCTATGGCCTCCAGGAAGGGATAAAGATTTTTTACTCATAGGACTCTTTATGTCCTACCCATGATGTCAGGATAGCGCAAGAAAAAAGGAGGAGACGAAACATGGAAACATTAATGCACTGTAGATCCTGCGGGGAGGACACCAACCGAGCGGACTGGGAGGCCAGAG
>CAJBOM010000008.1 GCA_903956835.1 uncultured Verrucomicrobiota bacterium | reverse complement strand
GGGACGTTCAACTGATACCACGTCTTCTGCCAGCTTTGATCCAACTCCGACCGGCGGAACAGCGTCAGCCCCTTGGGATCAAGGAGGTAGGGCGTCCACTGGTTATACAAGGAGCGTTCGCCGGACAGATGATGCCCACGAGAGAGAGCTCCGTTCTTAATGCCAAAGCTGCCTTGGACGTGATGGGTCACCCAGTCCCACTCTTTGACGAAGCCCTCTTGGGCTTCGACTGGGTCTTCGTCCGATCCGATGACCGGTCCGATAGCGTTAAAAAGCAGATCGATTTTAGGCTGATCAGCACTCCCGGCGAAAATTTTCACAAACAAGTCGAAGGTCTCCAAGCGGAACTCCCGCCACGCGGGAGAGCTGCGAGGCAGATCATATTTACTCTCGATGGCTTTGCCTTTATAGGCGGTTTCATCACCGGTGCATCCGGTCTTGATTTGGATAAATGCAATACGCTCCTGTTTTTCGCGGGGATAACTGCGAATATGTTTTCCGAATTCGTTAATCAGACGGAAATAATACGTTTTATACTCGGGGGCCAAGTAGTAAGGATAGCCATCCCATTTATCCATGTGCTTATCCTTCTCACCGTCGGTCTCAACTTTTGGCACACCATGTTGGTAAATCCATTTCGGTGCGACCGGACCCACACCCAAGGACAAATAAACGAACTGCTTATTCTGAGTGGCTCTTTCCATAACCTCATCCAAGCCGCTCCAATCAAAAACTCCCGGCTGCTTTTCTAAATCGGCCCATTGCTGATCGAAACTAAACCCTTTGAGGAAAGGATACTCTTTGGGGTCAAATTTATCCGCCCGATCCCACACCCCAAAGGCGCTGGGTGGCGGCGCGGCTTGAAGCAAGCCGAACGAGTAGGTGACCAACAGCCCTATAAGACAGAAAGTTCTGGCCAAGCCAGTGGTCTTGAATTCAATTGGCTTCATTAAGCTTTTTGCGATGTCGTTATCTGTTGCTGCCGCAAATCTCGCAGGATCAGCTTATTCCTGCGTTGTGTCCTCGTCCGACTTCTTTCCCTTCCCCTTTTTCTCTTTGCCAGACTTGCCGGCCTTATCGGCTTTATCCCCCTTATCCGCTTTTGGCCCCTTCGGTGCTTTGTCGGGCACCTTGTAATTCGTCGGAGGCAGTAGAACGGGTGTTTCCAGTTTGCCCCGATGGACTTCGATCAGACTGAAGATGTCATCCTTGTCATCGGTATTCACTAGAGCGAAGTCCGCACCCTTGGTTCCACCCTGACGCAGCACGGCATCCTCAACTGTGACCGTTTCATGATGCCACTGCTTGTCACCCTTCCCAGTGACGTTCAGCGCCGTCTTCATGCCCCCCTTGCCAGCGTCGTAATCTAACTTCCAAGTCGAGCCTGCCGTCCCGTCATACCAGACGACGGTCATCGTCATGACCTTCGGTTCATTACCTTCGGAAAAGCCCTCGTGCAGTTTGAAAAACATCGTGTCTTTGCCGGAGGCGTGCTCAAAGCCGCGCGCAAAGCGGGAGTAGATGGAAGACATCTGCGTGATCGGCCCCCCCACGCGCCATAGCGGAACCGACGTGGTGTCGGGATCGATCTGATAAAGAAAGCGACCGTAGTTGTCTGGCCAGATATCCCAGCCCACGTCGTTCAATCCCGTTTGCGTGTCTCGCTGCCGGACTTGCCCGAGCAGTAGACCATTCTGGTCGTCCACCGCCGCGCCATACTTAGCGTACGCGGCGCAAATTTTTAGCATGCGATCCACATTCTTGCGCTGGGCAGGCCCGAACTCGGCCTCGGGATACGCCTTGGTATCGGCAGCATCCAGCCCTTTGTGTAAAGCGCAGAAGACATCGGTGGCGGTCTTCGGATCAATTTGTCCGGCATAGCGATCAAAGAAATAGAAGGAGTAGTCAAAACCCTGCTCCTTGCAGGCTTCCATGGCGCCAGCGCTCACATCCCAGATGCTTTGCCCGTTTTGCAGGCCCGTCAGTGCACCCCAGTAAAAGTTGAGTGGCCGATTCACAAAATACATGGCCTTTTGCCAAGTCTGGTCCATTTCAGAGCGGGCAAACAAGGGAGTTCCCTGCGCAGCGATGAGGAGGGGTTGCCATGCATTAATCTTGGTCCGCTCCCCGCTCAGGTGGTGACCACGCCCGCTGCCAGCAATTTTGATCCCAACTCCGCCCTTGGCGTTGGCCGTCACCCATTTCCACTCTTCGGTAAATCCACCCTCGTCCTTCCCCGCCCCCTTCCCCCCATGCTTACCCTCGGCCGTCTCTTCGCCATCCGGCTCCACGTTATTAAACATGAGGGCAATCTGGGGCTGGTCAGAACCGCCTTGGAAGGTCTTCACAAACAAATCAAACTGCCACAGTCGGAACTCACGCCAAGCGGGCGACTTGGTGGGCAAGTCATACTTATTCTCCACGACAGTACCCTTGTAAGCACACTCATCCCCGGTGCACCCGGTCTTGACCTGAATGAAAGCGATGCGCTCCTGCTTCTCTTTTGGATAAGTGCGAATATGTTTCGCAAATTCGGTGATCATTTTTTGTAGAAATGATTTGTATTCCGGTGAGGGATAGAAGGGATAAGAAGGCCAGCTGTCGTGAATTTGGTTACGTGTCTCCACACGCGGGACACCCTTTGTATAGATCCACTCCGGCGAGTCCGGTCCCACATTAACGGAAAGATAAATGAACTGGTTCCTTTTAACCGCAGAATCCATTGCCTGATCCAAAGCGCTCCAATCAAAAACACCCGGCTGTTTTTCCAGATCCGCCCATACTTGGTTAAACGCCAATCCCTTCAGAAAGGGGTAGTCCTTTGGATCGAAGGTAGAGGTGCGATCCCAAACCCCAAAGGCTATCGATGGCGGCACGGCTTGAACGGAAGAACACGAGCATGCAACCACCAGCGCGATGAGACTCAACATTTTCATCATGGCGGAGGAGTGGAATTGGGTATTTTTCATAGAATTGATTTTCATATTTTTATATAGTTTGATATTGCTGATGTTAGGAGTTGAGAAGACATACGGTGAGCGAGTTGCTCATCACGTTCAGCTTCGTTTGGTTACTACTTTCCCTTTTGTTTTTGGTTGGGTTTGCCTGCCCTACCCGTTTTTCGGGAAGGAGTCCGGCTCGAATGCAGACGTTGAGAAAGGCGGCGGCGGACCAAAGCTGACGTCCTGACCCAGTAATCAGCCCGTCCGGGAGGGTGATGTATTCATGGAAGGATCCAAAGCCATCGCCCTCCGCTTTATCCTCCCTACCCTTTTTGGACTTAATGGCGGTGCCAATCGATCGAGCCAGCAGCGCGGCGTTATAGTCAGTATAGTCTTTCCCTTCGGCGATGGATTTCCCCCAGAGAAAGAAGGTGTCACAAAACGGCCAGCTCGCCATGTTGTGTGGCCCGGAGTTGCCGGGAATGAACGGCGAAAAGAGCGGGGTGCCCTTGTCGGTCATGGAATAATCCGCCACCGCCGCCTTCGCGGCGTCGCCTTCCACAATTCCGAAGATGACCGCGAAAGCAGTTCCGAGAATCTCGCGGTTCAGCATAATTTTGCCATGGCGATCTTTGTAATACGCAAGGGTGCCGTCGGGCTGGGTGAATTCCTTTTGGATGGCGACCTTGAGGGCGGAGGCACGATCCATCCAGTGCTGTTTTTCTGCGGCTGGCCGGCTGCTTTTTTCGCAGGCCTTAGCCATGGCCTGCATACCGCGATAGTAGAGGCAGTTTGTTGAGAGAGCTTTGAGTAGTACGCAATCGGCAATCGTCATCCCTTTCGGATAGGCTGAGCTTTGGATGTCGTGAAAAAGCGGCTGACCGCGAAAAAGGCCGTCGGTTTTATCGAACCACGGATCATAGAAGACCTTGAAAAAATGTTCGCCATTTTCGACCACCCACTTCCAGTCGGCGAGTTCCGAATGGAGCGTAAAGAGATCGTCCACCGCCCATAGCCAAGCCACATCATCGGTGCGGCGGGTGTAAGAGTTGGTCCTGTATTTCTCCATGATCGCCTTGTCCACCTGGGCAATCACTTCCCAAGGGACATCAATCTCCTGAACCACGTGTGGGGCGGAGACTTTGTAGCCTAGCTCCTTGCGGATTTCACGGGCCACCTTGAGCGATGAAAGCATCACTTCAGGATAAAAATGGTTGAGGCCCAGCACCCCTGAAACAGCGATATCACGCTCGTAGATACGCAAGCCGTACTGATTGCCGGCACCAAAATAAACCGCACCCGACTCACTGGTCACCATGTTATGTTCCACGTCGTCGAGGGCAACTTTCCACAACCGCGCAGTCAGCGGGGTGACGGCACCCTTTAACTCCACCTTGCACTTGGGCTCAGGGTTCGGCAATTGAGTAAGGGAAAAGCTTCCGTTCGTATCGCGCAATGCTTCAGCCGTCATCACCAGCGAACCCTGTTCAAAAAGGAACCGGGTCTTCGCTTCATTGCCAACAACCGAAACTGGTTCACCAGATGCCATTCCGATCCCCATCAACAGCCAAACGGAGGCCATCGCAACAAATGGACCGAGTCGGGCCTTTCTCCTTAAGAGGATGGTTTTGTCAGAGGCGCTTATCATTTAGATTTCATTTTCCCACAAAGTTGCGCGAAAGAGTCCTTACCTTCGTATTTCAGGACGACCGAATGACGTCCGTCCAATTTGACAGGCTCGGCTTTACCAAAGGCTTGCAGTGCATACTCCTTAGGCTTGTCGCCCCAGTTGAAGACTCCGAGGAAGATCTCCTCCCCTTTCCGAGCGAGCACTAGCTCGAAGCCGTCGCCCTTGTTCTTACAATGCTGCCAAAGATCCAGTGGCACGGTCTCGTCCATCGCTGGATACTGGAACACTTCTTTCACCAATTCCTGCCGTTCTGGCCTGAGCGTCATCAGGTTGTCACTGCTCAGTCGAGCTGTGCCGTAAAGCTTGTTGAAGTCCGCCCACATTTGCGCCTCGTTGAGCGTCATACTGCCGCCGTGTTTGACGTCTTCCTGGGAAACCGTCGCATCTTCATCGGCCGCCTCGCGGTAGACGAGATAGTCGGCATCTCCATTCCATACCTTGCCGTTCAAATAGAAGTTACCGAGATTGGCTAGGGAGCGTTCGGGAAAGGCCCCGTACCTTGGGTGAATGTCGCCGCCGGTGCGCATCCCGTCGACGAATCCGATGCAGGGTCCGAAGACCGCTGAGCAACCCAGAAAATAGGTATCCGGCCCCATCGCCTCGCGCATGGTTTTCATCGCGAGACGGAAACGCTCCACACCGGTGATCGTTGAGTCAAAGGCCTTGATACCTTTAGCGTTTTTATTCTTGGCCAGAGTGTCGTTCTTTAGGCCGTAGCGCATGAAGTCCACTTTGAAATAACGAATGCCCCAATTGTCCTTGAGGTTGCGGATGCAGTCGGCGATGTGTGCGCGCGCTCCGGGATGCGAGTAATCAAAGTAAATATACCGCATCACCTTGTCCCCCTTGTCGTTCACCTCGACGATCAACTTGCCGTCTAGGTCGTGCAGGAAATATTCGGGGTGAGCTTTGTAGATCGCCGAATTCTCATCGGCCCGGAAGCCGTCGATGTGAATACCCGGAGTCTTTCCTTCAGATGTGATGCGGGAAACAATTTCCTTGATGCCACCAGGCAACAGATCGGGCCGCACGCTCTGGTAATCACCGCGCTCGGTCCACCAGCCACCATCGATCTGAACCATGTTCGCCTCGGGGGCGCTTTTTTTAAGCACATCCATGTTGCCATAGATATCCTTGGCGGTGAAAACTCGGCCGTAGTAATCCCATGTGGCCCAACCTTTGAAATCGGCAGGCTTCAGTTTCTTGATGCCATTCTCCGCTGCGATGGCGGCACCGAATTGGTCGAGAGTCATCAGCCAATCGTTCCCGCGCTTGAGCACAATTTGCTCATAGGAAATAGTCTCACCCGGTTTGAGTTGCCGACCCTCGCCATCGGACCAGATCACGATTGCACCGTCCTTAATCGTGAAGTTTGGCAGGAAGATCCGCCAGGAGAGCGAGCCAGCGAAAAGATACTTGCCGTCCGCCAGTCGCACCATTTCAAACATGTGGCTGGAGCTTTTCGCAGTCGCCGCTCCAACGTTCTGGCGCAAAATGGGTGTACGTCCCATGCAACTGCCCCCGTAAAGAGCCTCGAGATCACCAGTCAGTTTTTCGGCCACAGGGATGCGGATGTTAATTCTCTCGATCGCCAGCGGTTTAGCGCCTTTGTTGGAAAGGGTGATGGCCACTCGCTGGAAACCGTCCGCCTCATCGGTCACGGTTTGCGCCGTCTCGACCGGTTGGTCGGCTTGAACCTCGACCTTGATGTCCGGCCAGATCGGGTGAGCGGCAAACGACAACGATCCGCCACAGAACAGGCTCGCCGAGATTAGAATCAACGCGGTTTGAAGAGGTCTGTGGGTTGGCATAATTGAATCTCTCCTACCAAGGATGGAATTCTACACTGAATTTCAGCCGAAAGCGCAGATTATGACAGGAAAAGTTAACAACAGCGTCAAACAAGCGCCTCAAAGAGCGACCGCCAAGACCGCTGCCCGAAGGCCATCCGCAAAAACTCCGCCGATCATCAAAGTGGCTTCACCGCGATGCCATACATAGCATAGCGATATTTCTCGCTTACAATTGTAGGCGCACCGAGTGTCACTGTGGCTGAGCCTGGCACGTCCTTGCGCCACACAGAATGCACGACAAAGAGCTCACCATTCGCATCCGGTATAAGCTTTTTCGTTTCAAACAAATCCGGCCACCACGGACCACTACGTAAGCGTAACCCAGTGTCCCGAAAGCCCTGCCGCAACCACTCGGGTGGCTCCGCCCGACTGTCGAATAAAACGTAAACCGCGCAGGGACGAGACAGTTCGAGATTAATGTCGGGCAGTGGTTGTTGGATCGATTGACGTTGAAAGGTTCCGATCACATCCGCTCCCTCTAATTCTACTGGAAAAAGCTGGTCGGGCATGGAGCTCCAAGAGAGTTTGCGGTGCCCGCGATGAACGAGGGAAGCCAGCGCGCCCTCCCCCATACCACCCGGCGTGATGGTATAGCAGCGGTAAAAGTTTGCTTTCTTGATGTTGTCCGTGACACCCGTGATCACCTCCGAATCAGGGGCGTTCAAGCCCCGAATCGCCAAGCGATCGCCCTGTAACGCCAATGCTTGCAAGCGCTGAATTTTAGCTTCCCGATTCGCCATCCGCGCCGCCTCCCCCTCATGAAGACTCGCGAGTCGGCTTTCCTGTGTGGGTAGTTCCCCAGCCCGGTAAACTTCAACCTCACCGTCAAGCACCAGAACATCGGTGCTGCCGTCGTTCCCCACTGATGCTCCGAAGCGCGTGCCAATATCCACCAAGAGGGCACTCGCCGTATCAAGCACGAACCCCTTGGCTTCCGAACCCACATCGATGGTGATGTTGCCCAGCAACAGCCGCAAGCGCATCGGATTCACAAATTCCAAGATCACGGGCCCCTCTAGGTCCACCACCGCCCCGGAGGAGATTCGGAACCGTAAAGAACCCATATCCATTCGCAATTTCTCCAGTACCACCCGCTGGCCCACCTGATACGGCGAACCCTCCGAAGCAAGGATATCGACCGCCACCCCTTTTGCGAAGGTCACGGAGTCGGGTTTGCCTCCGTGATCAGCGAAATGCAAAAAGGCTAACCCCACCATCAGAACGACCCCCGCTACGAGCGCCGCCTGAAGGAGGGGGGATGCCCTGCGGAAGCGGAAGGTGCTAATTTTCGGTTGGGGCGGAACATCCGTCGGAGAAAGAAGGGCAAGCCCAGGGATGGCGGCGCGCCCCTGTTGCCAAGTGAGTAGGGCATGGATCTGTGCTTGGTCGGCGTAGGCCCGGCGCTGCTCCGGCTTAGCGCGCAATTGCGCGCGGAACTGTTCGAGTTGCACCTTGTCGGCCGTGCCCTCCAGCACTGCATGACACAGGTGCTCGAATGATGAATGCTCCTTACTCATGCCCTCGCCTGGTTCCCGAGTACTGACTGGACGCAGTCGGCCAGCAGTTTGCGCAACCGGTAAAAGAGGGCAGCCATCGCATTCTCCGATCGGGAAAGCCGGCTTGCGATATCCTGCACCGCTTCACCCCGACCGTAGCGCGCAGCAATGAGTTCGCGCTGCCGTGGGGTCATACGTCCCATGCAGATTTCCAGCACTTTTAATTTCTGATCCGCGTCGTCGGAGGATTCCTCGAGTTCGTCGGCAAAGGTAGCGAGCAAGGCATCGTCCAGAACCAGGCGCGACCGCTGGTTGCGCTTCCGGCAGGCCATGACCTCAAAACGGGCAAAGGCGTAGGCCCAGCGCAGGAAAGGCTGGTTCGGATCATACTCAGAACATTTGCGACAGAGTTTCATGTTTGCTTCCTGAAGCACGTCATGGGCGTCGTTCACCCCACCCAAAAGCGACACAATGAAGGCATACATAGCACTTTGCGATGACGTCAAGAGCTGGACGAACTCAGGAGTTGGGCCACTTGCATCGGCGGTCATTTCTTTCATAGACTCCCCTTTCAGCCGAAGCGCACTAGTTATGACGAGATACCAGAAACCAAAAACATACGCAAAAATCAGTCGTCGGCAAGACGCCACAGTCTGAAGCATACGCCCTTTCACTTTCAAGTTATGAGCACTCCGATATGTTTGAAGCGATCCGTCATAAAACCGGTTGAAGTGGCTAATATCTAGAGGCGGCCCAGTCGCCCCCCCCCCCGCTCCCCCCATGAACCATCTCCTCTGCCCAAAACTTCCGATT
>CAJBOM010000007.1 GCA_903956835.1 uncultured Verrucomicrobiota bacterium | reverse complement strand
TCTCTGGTGGTTACTTTTTCGGGGGCGAAAAGAGACCCCGGGCACTCCTCCTCATGGAGTGCATTTTCATATCAACCTGCTTCCTGAAGTCCGTGGAGGAGCAGTTGGACTGCTTCTTTTTGAGACTTTTTTGGATCGGATGGCGGAACTTGGGGAAACTTGCGTCTTTGGGCAGGTGGTGGTGAAGGGAGATAGGCGTACCGAGAGGATGTTTGGGCGTTACGGCTTCACGATTACTGACCGGAAGGAAGTCACTAAATTTAAAGAGCAGCATAAGGAACCAGTCTTTCTTTGTACGTTGGTCCAAGTTCGCAGAAGGGGGGCTAAATTTCGTAAGCCCACCCCACCGATGGGGGAAAAGCGGTTGCTTCTTTCTCTGCACGACTTTCATTCAGGCAGTCGAAGTCAACTGGAAGAGCAGATGGAGTTTTGCCTGCATCGTTGCCCAGGTCATGTCTCGGTCCTGGTGATTCCCGATTATCATCACGGCGGGTCAGTCGAGTCCTCCGAGGAGTGCCTAACTCTTTTGCGAGGTTGGCAAGCCGAGGGACACGATCTCGCAATTCACGGCTACTATCACGATCGACAAGACCGGCCTGCCGGCTCCTGGTGGTGGACCAAAATCTATACGAGTGGCGAAGCTGAGTTTATCGATCTGTCGCAGCGAGAAGCGATGGAGCGTGTGGACCGAGCGATGGCAATTTGGCATCGACAGGGTTGGAAGACCGCAGGTTTTGTTGCGCCCGCATGGCTTTATCCTGAATCGTTGGAAAAGAGTCTGGTGGAGCGAGGGTTTGCCTACACCTGTCGGCTACGGGAAGTGATCAATCTCACCAGTGGTCAGCGGGATCAAGCGTGGGCGGGTACCTACAGTCTTCGCTCTGGCTGGCGTAAGATAGCTGCGCGAGGGTGGCACCCGATATGGAAGGCGATCTGGGCAGGGGAGAAGGTAGTGCGGTTGAGTCTTCACCCCCATGACTTAGAGACACCCTTTGTGCGGCGACAGGTCGGCGTTTTGCTCGAAGAGTTGGGGCGTCGTGGCTATCGTAGCTGTTCCTACGCCGAACATGTCCAAAGCTGATCTTCATCTCCACTCCCGATATTCCGACCGTCCCTCTGAATGGATCTTACGGAAGCTGGGCATACCCGACAGTCTCTCCCAACCCCGCAAGCTCTATGAGATGCTACGGCAATCCGGGAACGATTTCGTTACCCTCACCGACCATAACACCCTAGGGGCGGCTCGTGAGTTGAAGGGTCTCGAAGGATTTATTTCAGGGATCGAGATCACCACTTATTTTCCTGAAGACCATTGTAAGATTCATTTATTGGCCTGGAATCTGGACGACGGCCAATTTCTGGAGATCGAGAAACTACGCCCCAACCTCTACGACCTGGCGAAGTTCCTTCATCAGGAAAAGATTGTCCATGCAGTCGCTCACCCTTTGCTCAATCTGGATGGGAAAATGCGGCCAGAGCATTTCGAGAAGCTGATACTTCTTTTTCAGGTATTTGAAAGTAAGAATGGCCTACGCTCTCCGCTAGGTCAGGAGGTGGCGACTGCTTGTCTGCTCGCTCTAACCCAAGCCAAGGTTGAAGAGCTTTCTCGGCGGCACGGTTTGACTCCGCTCAGTCCCCAGCCTTGGCGGAAATCTTTCATGGGTGGATCGAACGATCATAGCGGCTTATATGCTGGCAGAGTTTGGACGGAGGTTGCTGGAGCCAAGGATGCGGAATCATTTTTACGAGGCGTAGCGGAGGGCAGGGGGATCGTTCATGGGGGTGGTGGCGATCCTGCTCGTCTGGTGAACGGACTCTTTCATATTATTTTCGATTTCCTACGTGAGAAAGTTGGACATAAAGCGCCACGGGGGTCGGCGCTTATTTTAGGGATCGTGAATCGTTTTCTTGCAGGACAAAACCCTCTGGAGATTAGTTTTCTGGATAAAGCTCGGTACGCGGTGGAGATGGTTACGAGCGGAAAGATTCTGGAATTCTGGCGATCGCCTGAGGGTGGGCTAAATAAAGAGCTTTCTGCGTACCTGACTCTACCCGCTACTCGGAAACAGTTGCAGACCGTTTTACAAGAAGAGAAGGAGCCTGAGCGCAGGAGTTTTCGTTTGGCATCCAAGATTATGAACGATGTCGGATTTCGGGTGGTCACACGATTTTTGGTCAAAGCGGAAAAAGGAGATGTTCTTGGAGGATTGGAGCCTCTGGCGGGGGTGATTCCACTGGGTTTAGCGGCGGCCCCTTACTTGTACTCCTTTTACGCTTTGAAAAGTGATCGGTTGATGTGGGGGCAGGTGGCATCCGATTTCTTAGAAAAGAAACCATTGGCGTTGGAAAATCACAAGAAGGGTTGGTGTACCGACACCTTGGAAGATATTAACGGAGTGGCTCGAACTATCCGGACGATGGCGGAAGCTGGGAGGAAAGCGGGGGCTGACTTAACTATCCTGATTAGTCGAATGGGCAAGGCGGAGGAAGATGGGGTGGTGAACTTTCAGCCTGTGGGCGAGTTCACTCTGCCTGAGTACGATCTACAAAAGCTGAGCTTTCCTCCTGTACTGGAGTTTGTGGATCACGTAGCGAACCGTGGTTACACCGAGCTCATTTTAAGTACGCCAGGGCCAATGGGTTTGGTGGGACTAATGGCGGCTAAGATTCTAGGGCTACAGACGAGCGCTATTTATCACACCGACTTTCCTCAGTACGCCAGGTTTTTGAGTGAGCATGATCCTTTGATGGAGGGCATGGCGTGGAACTATATGCACTGGTTCTACAGTCAGATGGATCGGGTCTATGTGAACTCTCAAAGCTACTTGGAGCGGTGGGTTGAGAAGGGGTTGCCGCGGGAAAAGTTAATGATTCTACCGAGGGGACTGGATACGGAGACCTTCTCAACGAAACATCGTGATCCAGAGTTTTGGAAGAAGCGAGGAGCGGTCGGGAAGGTGGTCTTGTACGTGGGCAGAATATCGAAGGAGAAGGAGTTGGAGTTCCTTTCGCGGGTGGCAGAGAGACTGCCGAGAAAGAAAGGGGTGACCTTCGCCTGCGTTGGAGAGGGTCCATTCTTGGGTGAGTTAAAGAAGAAGATGCATGAAGGGATCTTCACTGGGGTACTCCATGGGGCGGACTTGTCCAAAGCTTATGCCTCAGCCGATCTCTTCGTTTTTCCAAGTACCACGGATACCTACGGCAATGTGGTGGTTGAGGCGATGGCCTCGGGCCTGCCAGTGATCGTCTCGAATCAGGGTGGGCCAGGGGAGCTACTGCGCGATGAGCGGGATGGGGAGGTAGCGGCCACGGGCGATGTGGAGGCCTGGGTCACGGCGGTGGAGAGGCAGATCCTGCGCGGGGAAAATAGTAGTTCACGGGAAGAGCGGCGCGAAAGGACGATTGCGGGTAGAAGTTGGCGGGATGCGTTTGCTTCCTTTTGGCGGGATGGTCTTTTGTGAATAACTTTAGTCGCAAATAAGTTGACGCTGAGCTGATTAGAACGTTTTATTGAACAATGTCCGAAGGTGTACCCCCGCCGCCAATGCCTCCACGCCCCCCAGGCGTGCCGCCAGCAGGAGGGCCGCCAAAGCCGCCAGGAGCACAAGGTCTACCCGGGATTCCTAAACCGCCTCTAGCTCCACCTGGAGTTGTGCCACGTCCTCCCGCTCCTCCTGTTGGGCTACCCAAACCACCCGCTCCTATGGCTCCTCCGGCTGCTCCAGGTTTGAAAAAAGAGACGATGCGTCTAGCTCCGCCCTCGGCACCGAAGCCGCCCGCTCCAGGACTTCCTCCTAGCGGAGCCCCGGGACTTCCACCAAAGCCTGGGGTGCCCTCGATTCCTGCAATTCCTGGAAGCACTCCACCAGGAGTTCCTGGAGTACCCGGAGTTCCTGGATCAGCCAAGCCCCCGCCCGATTTACGAAAAGAGACCATGCGGATCAGTCTTCCGCCTAGACCCGGTCCTGGAGTTGTGGCAAGCGCGCCGAAACCCGCGGGAGCTCCTCCTTTAACCGCAACTCAACCTGCTAAGCCGATGATTCCTTCTGGTGGTCCTGCGGGAGTAGTTCCAGCTGCGGCGAAAGCTGCGGGCCAGGTGACTGCGCCCACGGCGCCTGCTTTGCGAACAGCTTCGGTGGGTGGTGGAGCTAGGACCGTGGTTGATACTGACGGTGCGGGAACTGCTTTAGCGATCGCTGCTCTGGTGGCTTCTATAATTTCGTTTGGAATCGTTCTGCTCAGCTTTCTGAGTAAGTAAGGGAAAATTTATGGCAGATGGCAATACGATCACTTTAACCACAGCGAATTTCGATTCAGCAGTCCTGCAATCGAAGGTACCCGTCCTCGTGGACTTTTGGGCGGAGTGGTGTGGCCCTTGTCGGATGATCGCTCCTTTGCTGGAGCAGATTGCCAAGGATCATCCCGGAAAAGTTGTCGTGGGGAAGGTCAACGTGGATACGGAGCAGGCGCTAGCCACCAAATATTCGGTTCAGTCGATCCCAGCTTTTTTTATTTTTAAAGATGGTCAGATCGCCGAGCAGTTCATCGGCGCACAGCACTCCCGGCAGAGCATCGAAAGTAAGTTGGGATTGTAGTCGGTTCGGTGGAATGAGGGTTGGGGTCGTCTGACCCATGCCTCTGCAGGTTTACCGCGCGGATACTTAGCTGGAGGAGGCTGCAGTGAAAGTGCAGCGATACAAACCACCGACGCGTTCTTCTTCCCGACGAACTTTCGTCCGAAGAACCTTCTCAAAGAGTTGCCGTTCGTAATCATGGATAACCGGGAAACTTTCCAAGCAGTCAGCGATGGCGGAATTGAACTCGGTGATCCGATGGTGGCGGGCGGAGTTATCGAAAGAGTACTCCGCCATGTAGCCATCTTCTTCTCTGAGTTGGGCCAAGCCACGGAAGCGTGCCTCCCCATCCAGTTTTTGTAGTTTAATTTCGTATCGGGCGGTCTCGGCCTTGTAAATATTGTGCAGGATCTTTTCAGGGGCTAGGGAGCCGTAAATTTCTTTGACCGAATCGAGAATTTGCAGGCTGAACTGAGGGTAGCGGCTAGGGAAGAACTCTTTCGCTCCTTCGGTCAGGCGATAAGCCTTCTCGGGGCGGCCCATACCCTTGGGACGACGCCAAGTATCCACATAACCCTCTCTTTCGAGGCCAATACAGTGCTGTTTGATTCCCATGTAGGATAGCCCAACCCGCTGACAAAGTTCGGTAACCGAGAGACCTTGGCTTCTTTTGATTTCGCGTAAAATGGAGAGCTTGGGACTATTCGGATTGCGATTCAGAAGCTTTGTTTTCATTCGGTGAACGGATATTCCAACCAAGATGAGCCACCGAATCAATCATTGAATTTAAAATTATTCACCATCCCCTGGCCCTAACGGGACTCGAACCCGTGCACCGGCCTTGAGAGGGCCGTGTCCTAACCAATTAGACGATAGGGCCTGTTGCTGTACTAAAATAGCTTGTCCGCGCGGTTGAGCAATCCCGCAAAGGAGCGGGAAGGGTTTGATTTATTCTACGGTAACAGATTTTGCGAGATTGCGGGGCTTATCCACGTCTCGACCGAGGGCAACAGCGGCATGATAGGAAAGAAGCTGGAGCGGAATGACATTTAAAATGGGTTGGAGCAGTTCATGAGTCCGGGGAACAGGCAGGACGGCGTCGGCCAGGGTGATAATCTTCTTATCTTCCTCGAGGGCCACCGCAATCACCGGCCCACCTCGGGCTTTAATCTCCTGCAAGTTACCTAAATTCTTGTCGTAAACCCCATCCCGCGTTGCGATCAGGACGGCGGGGGTCTCTTTGTCGATTAAGGCGATGACTCCGTGTTTGAGCTCAGCACTGGGGTAGCCTTCCGCATGCAGGTAGGTAACTTCCTTCATCTTCAGCGCGCCTTCAAGGGCGATGGGAAAATTAGCCAAGCGACCAAAGTAAAGCATCGAGCGGTGTTTGGCATATCGTTGGGCCACGGCACGGATGGCGTCGGAATGGGTCAACGCTTGGGTGATCAGGGCGGGGAGATTCTCCATCGCTTCGATGAGTTCTCGCCCGTGGGCTGCCGAAAGAAAACGCAACCTGCCTAAAAGAAGTCCGAGCAAGGTAAAGATTACCACCTGCGAGGTGAAAGATTTCGTGGCGGCGACACCGATCTCTGGTCCGGCGTGCATATAGACCCCGCCATCGCTGTCACGGGCGATGGTGCTGGCCACGTTATTACAAATTCCTAGGCAGGTGAATCCTCGGCGCTTGGCCTCACGCATCGCACCCAAGGTGTCGGCAGTCTCGCCCGATTGGCTGACCGCAATAAAGAGTGTCCTGCCGGAAACTGGCGAGTCGCCGTAACGAAACTCGCTGGCGTGCTGAGTCTCCACGGGAATCTTGGCCAGAGTTTCAATGAGATACTTACCTACCAGCCCAGCGTGGAGTGCGGTGCCGCAACCCAAGACGCAGATGCGCTCGATTTGCCGTAGTTCTTGCGAGCCAAGATTAAGTCCGCCGAGCTTGGCGGTTGCTGCATCCGCATCCAGACGTCCGCGAAAGGCGTTAGTGATGGCGGCGGGCTGCTCAAAGATTTCCTTAAGCATGAAGTGCGGGTAGGTGCCCTTATCAGAGTGAGTCACCCCGTTCTCCACCTCTTCAATCTTCACATTAGTGCGATCGCCAAGAGGCGAGCTGACGTCGAAACGATCGGCGTGGAGCGAGACCACTTCCTGATCTTGGAGAATGACCACTCGGCTGGTGTAGGGAGCGAGGGCCTGAGTATCGCTCGCGAGAAAGTTTTCTCCTTCACCCACACCGATGACCAGGGGACTTCCGCGACGTGCTCCTACCACTAGGCCTGGGAAGTCGGTATGAATAACCGCGATGCCTAAGGTGCCCTGAATCTTTTGCGTGGCGCTACGAACCGCATCGACCAGGCGGGCTTCGCCTTTGGCTTTAGAGGATTGGAAGGCGTCTCCGACGAGGTGAGCCAGAATCTCGGTGTCAGTTTCAGAGAGGAATGTGTGACCCGCTTTGCTTAAGACGGCTTTGAGTTCGAGATAGTTCTCGATCACCCCGTTGTGGACTAGAGCGAGTTTCTTGGCGGCGTCTTGATGAGGGTGGGCGTTGGCATCAGTCGCAGCTCCGTGGGTGGCCCAGCGGGTGTGGCTTATTCCTGACTGACCTTGGATGGGGTGGGAGGCGCAAACCTTGGACAGCTCTTGAATCCGACCGCTTTTCTTGCGTACTTCTACTCCCTTGCCGTTGAGAATGGCTAATCCTGCGGAATCGTAACCACGATATTCTAGACGGCTTAATGCATCCAGAAGAATGGGTTGGGCGTCCCGTGGCCCGACATAAGCTACAATTCCACACATCGTAAACTTGTTCTAGCGGTACAGTTAGTTAGGGTCAATGTATGTCCCTTTCACGGTCTGCCTACTCCGATCAGGTGATTAGCGTCATTCTTGGTGGCGGTGAAGGAAACCGTCTTTTCCCTTTAACTCAGGAAAGGGCTAAGCCAGCCGTGCCGATTGCGGGAAAGTATCGCCTAGTCGATATTCCGATTAGTCTGAGTTTGAACTCGGGGATTAAGAGGATCTTTCTTTTAACCCAATATCTGAGCTCATCTCTGCATCGCCACGTGCAGCAGAGCTATCGGTTCGATGATTTTATTCCGCGAGGCTTTATCGAGATCGTGGCGGCGCAGAAGACTCGCGAGGGGACAAACTGGTATCAGGGTACGGCGGATGCGGTACGCCAAGGGTTGATCCATTTTGACAATCATGTGCATGAGTACGTTCTCATTCTTTCGGGGGACCAGCTCTATCGGATGGACTTCCGGGTGATGCTCGAGGCTCACGTGGCCTCGGGGTCTGATATTACGGTGGCGGCTTTGCCGGTGACTTCTGAGGAAGCTCCGAGCTTGGGACTACTGCGGGTGGATGGGCAGAGACGGATCACTGATTTTGTGGAAAAGCCGAAGGATCCAGCAGTTTTGGCTTCGCTCTCGAAAGGAGAAGGAATGCCCGAGGGAAGGCCTTTCTTGGCATCGATGGGGATCTATATTTTTGGACGGGACGTACTGCGAGAGTGTTTGGATGGCTCCACTGGAAAAGACTTTGGTCGGGACGTCCTTCCCCAAGCCATTCGTTCGAAGAAGGTCTCTGCTTTTGTTCATGACGGGTATTGGGAGGACATTGGCACCATAGGATCTTTTTATCGGGCGAACTTGGACCTGCTGGCGCCCAATCCCCATTTTGATTTTGGGTTTCGGGCGGCACCGATTTATACGCGGGCGAGATTTTTGCCAGGGTCAGTCGTGGAAAACAGCCAAGTTTTGCGAGCGATCGTTTCTGATGGTTGTCATATTCAGCGCAGCGTCTTGGACGAGGCGGTTATCGGGATTCGGTGTCGGATTGGGGCGGAGTGTAAAATCCGGAGATCGATTCTGATGGGAGCCGACTATTTTGAGACTCCGGAGCAGCAGGCGGAGAATGTTCGGCGTGGTCGTCCGGATATCGGAATTGGGGCGGAGAGCGTGATTGAGGATGCGATTATCGATAAGAACGTGCGGATTGGGAAAAGGGTTATCATCCGGGCAACGGGCAAGCCGAAGGAGATGGATGGGCCTAACTTTTTTGTTCGAGACGGTATCGTCGTCGTGCCCAAGGGAGCCATCGTAGCGGACGGCACGGTGATTTAGAAAAACCGGTTGCACATCCTCATTGAAAGAACGATAATTTGGTCACGTCAGCGGGCGTGATGTAATGGTAGCCTGCGAGCTTCCCAAGCTTGATGTGAGAGTTCGATTCTCTCCGCCCGCACAAACGTTAACAAGCAGCTGTTTGCAGAGAATACGATCAATAACTTAGACAAAGGTTGGATTTTGCCATTGGGGTACTCTGTTGCTCTCCTTCCACTTGCTATGAGCAGGCCGAGGGGAGCAGAGTGAGGGGATGAAACTAATTCCTGTATTACTAACCTTTGGAATGTTGGCGGTGAGTGGATGCTCGAAGGAGGATCAGATGTGGGCAACTGGCGAGGTCATTACAAGCGCGTTTCGATACGCCTGCCGATACACCCCCGAATTAGTTAAAAAGGCAGAGGCGGGAGACGCGGAGGCGCAAAATACTCTTGGCATGAGCTACCTGATGGGCTCAGGGATTACGCAAGATCCCAAAAAAGCGGTGACTTGGTTCAAAAAGTCAGCCGAGCAGGGAAGTGCGAGTGCTCAGTGCAGTCTGGCCGCTTGCTACTCGAGCGGAATAGGAGCGGATATAGATGAGGAGAAAGCAGTAAAGTGGTATGCGAAAGCGGCTAAGCAAGGGAATGAGGATGCAAAGGAAGCTCTAGAAAAGATTAAGGCGAAGCAGTAGTGAGGTGGGTAGTCGTGAAGGACGTTTCGACATTGGCCCCCTAAGACCTACCCCCGCCCAAGCAGGGATGCTGCTCCGCTGGGGGTGGTTTGGTCGCTGACGCGACGGCTTTATGCATAAAGCCATAATGTGGCTTTGAAGTTGGAAGCTTAGGTAGGGGCGGCATCTCTAAGGCCGCCTCGTTGGTAGTTAAAAATTCAACGTTTTACGTAGCGGCCTTTACGTGGAAGAAGGTTTTCTCACGCCATGAACGCCAAGGTCGGAAAGGGGGGAGGAGGGAAATTTGGATTATGCCCCGCGTTCGCGGGACACGCTTTCGCGTGGATTTTTAATTTTGGATTGGGGAGAGGGGGACCCTACTTTGCTCAGTCTCGGTAAACCTCGCTGAGCTGCGAAGGGCGCCCGCACCGGGCGGGTTGGAAGCAGGGGTAGATTAATAGGGAATCTGTGCTAAGACATAGGTGTGAGATTTTTTAATCTATTCGTATGTTGCGTCCTCTGTCTCCTGCCGACCGTCTCTACTGCGGATACAGTGTATGAGGTGAATACGTTAAATGCCACGCAGGTCGGCTCAAAAAATAATGCCGGCGTCTACATCGGTCAGTCGTTTGACTCTGGGGACAACACGCTCTTGACATCAGCGACTCTCCAAATCAACCGTCAAGGTCTCGCCATCGGCAATTTCACCCTAAACCTGTATGCGGCCACCGGGTTCCCGAGTAACTATTTCAAAGCTGATAGTTCTCCTCTTTACAGTGCAAACTTTAGTAATTCGATCCTAAGCGAAACTCTTTGGTCCTACTACGATTTTACAAACCTCAACTGGAACCTTTCAACTCAAACAGTCTATATGATCGGTATCGACAGTGAGAGCGCGGCAACGGTGAAGTGGTCACTTAACAAGAGTACTTCTCAAAACAGTTCAACTGGATTCATCACTGGTTACTCGGGATACAACGCCCAAGAGGGCATGAATATCGAGAATGGTCTTCACGGCGCTACGATCATCGCTGTCCCTGAGCCTTCCGTTCTTTCGCTTCTCGCTGTCGGTTTAGGCGGGTTGGCGATGATGCAGCGTCGTCGGTCGTAATCTGCACTCTCTAACCAATTTTCAAAAAAAAGTCGCAGTATGCGGCACCGGACGGGGCAGGTCGGGGTAGAGACATGGTGCGCGCCCTAGGTTTTGAGGATTTGTTCGTACTCGTCGTGTGTGCCTATCCAGAACCAGACGACGGTGTCGCCGTCCATGACTCCCAGGGCACGGTAACGGACGTCGATCCGGGCGGACCAGAATCCTTTGATCTTTTTAAACCGGAGGGAGCGGTGCTCGGGGTTTGCGGCCCAGAGGCGGTACTGCTTGCGGGCCCTCTGCTGGACTTCGGATGGAAGCTGCTGGTAGGACGCCCAGAACTTGGACGAGGCCCTACTTTTCATCGCCCGGGAGTGGGCGGGTCTTGCCGGAGCGGTGTTCGGCGAGGGCTTCTTCCGCAAGCCCGTCGAGCTTGCCTGCCTTGATATCGGTATCGATCTGGCGGTCCCATGCGTCGTGGAAATCGATCTCTCCGAGTCCAGTGAGAAACTCGTTCTTGTCTTTTTCGCCCAGTTTACGAACGGCGGCGAGGATTTCTGTCACGCTCATAGGGATATATTCGGCGGGAAATAGTAGGTGTCAATGCGTTGTGAGGATTGCTCACGCAAAGGTCGCTAAGTACGGAAAGGGGGGAGATTAGGGATTAGGGGGTTAGGGGATTAGGGGGGATGAAATTGTGGATGTTTAATGTTTAATTTTTGATTGGCGGGGCGCCGGAGGCGGGCGGGGACGTTGACATGGGGAGGTGGCGGTTCTTGTATGGCCTTACGTTTTGGCTGGAGGATGGAATTCATCCTGGCCTAAACCCAACCGTGGAAGGAGCTATCGCATGAGCAAAAGTCAGATCGTCCAGGAAGTAGAAAACGCCAACGCGAAGTACGTCGCCTCGTTTGGGGAGAAGAGGAATCTTGCTTTGCCGCCAGGCCGTCGGTTTGCGGTGCTGACCTGTATGGATGCCCGGTTGGATCCGGCCAAGTACGCCGGATTGAGTGAAGGGGACGCTCACGTGATCCGCAACGCAGGGGGACGGGCCAGCGACGATGCGATCCGCTCGCTAGTGATCTCCTACAAGCTGCTGGGTACAAAAGAATTTTTCGTGGTTCACCACACCGACTGCGGAATGGTGCTGTTCAATAGCGAGATCATGGGCGGACTCCTCGAGAAAAGCCTGGAGACAGCGGTGCACGACGGAAAGGGGTGGAAAGATGTGGGCAAGGGGCCGGGCTCGAAGGAAGGCCAGAAGGTGGACTGGTTGACCTTCACCGATTATGAGAAGTCGGTAGTGGAGGACGTGAAGCGGATCCGCAACCATCCGCTGGTGCCGAAATCGATCCCCGTGTACGGCTATCTTTACGATGTGAAGACGGGGAAGTTAAAGGAGATTGATGAAGCCACGAAAGAGGGAAGGGCGGGAGGAGATTAGGGATTAAGGGATTAGGGGGTTAAGCCCCGACGCGGGTCGGGGCGCAGACGCGGGATGTTAACCCTACTTC
>CAJBOM010000006.1 GCA_903956835.1 uncultured Verrucomicrobiota bacterium | reverse complement strand
GGGATTTATCTTCCTCAGGTGGATTTATGGATGGATCCGAAACGCCCGCAAAAGCGGGCGGTGGTGACGCATGCGCACTATGATCACCTGGCGGGGCATGAGGAAATTTTGGCGAGTCCTGCAACGGCGCGGTTATTGAGATTGAGGGTTTCCAAGCGCACAAAGATTCGGGCAATTCCGTTTGGACGTTCGTTCTCTTTGAAAGATGATGCGAGTTTTACCTTAGTTCCTGCGGGGCATATTTTAGGGTCGGCGATGGTGTGGGTGAAGCGGCGGGTGGGAAGGAGGGAGAGTCGGTTGCTTTACACTGGGGATTTTAAATTACGTGGGGGAAAGACTTCGGAGAAATGCGAGCCGAAGCGAGCGGATGTTTTGGTGATGGAGACAACCTTTGGCCGACCCGAGTATCGATTTCCGAAAGTAAAGAAAGTCACAGGAAAGATGATTTCTTTTTGTCGTGGAGCATTGAAGGAGGGGAAGGTTCCGATCCTTCTGGGTTATTCGTTAGGAAAGAGCCAAGAGCTTTTATCTTTGATGGGAGCGGCTGGCATACCGATTTTGATGGATTCGGCAGGGCATCGAATATGTGAGGTGTATCGGGAGTTGGGTCAGGCCTTACCGCCTGCGAAGCGCTTAGGTAAGATCACGAAGGAAAAGGTGCAGGGCCATATTTTAATTGTTCCTCCGTTGATGGCGAGAGGGCAGGGGCTGAAGGGTTTAGCTAGACGAAAAGTGGCGGTGGTAAGTGGGTGGGCTTTGGATCGAGGGGCTATTTACCGCTATGGTTGTGATGAGGCGTTTGTAATATCGGATCATGCGGATTATGGAGAGTTGATCGAGATGGTGGAGAGGGTACAACCGAAGGAGGTGCGAACGGTTCACGGTTTTACGAAAGAGTTTGCGATGGACTTGCAGGAGAGGGGTTGGAAGGCGTGGGCCTTGGTGGGGGATACGCAGATGGTTTTGCCTATGACCCCGTAAGAGAGAAGAGGTGTTTGTTTAGTGCAAGGCAGGGGAGAAGAACTTAGTAGGGCAGACGAACCCCAAAGAGGGTGTTTGGATTAACTGGTGCCGTCGATCGAAGTGGAGTCGGAGCGTTTGGTGTCGTTCTCGGGGTTACGGCCCGAGTTGGCATGCTCGGATTTGATTTCCATGTCGATGTTGCCTTTGACGCTAGCGCCATCATTGATGATCAGACGAGGGGCACGAATATCACCGACAACATAGCCTCCGCTGACGATTTCGATTCTTTCGCTAACGGAGATATTTCCAATGACACCGCCAGCAACATTTATGTTGGCAGCATCGACATCGGCTTTGACTATGCCTGAATCACGAACCAAAACAGTGGTCTCGATCATAATTCGGCCTTCCACGGTGCCTTCTATGGTAAGTTGTTCATTCCCAATAATTTCACCTTTAACCGTAACGGACTTACCAATGATGGTTTGCGCGATATCTTTGTCTTGGCCTATTTTCATGGGTGAAAAGCAGTGTTGCTAGGGACTTTGATACAGAAATAATGAAGTAAGGTCAAGGGGAGCGTGCCGATTGGGCGAAATACAAATGGGAATAAGAAAACTTCTTGAAATTACGTATTTAAGAGTAAAAAATTATTTCGAACTCGTTTGCCAAACCCCGTTCCAGTCCTTGGGAGGGGGGGTTCGGCTAAAGGTGGCGATGCGGGTAAGGAATTCCAGGGAGGGACCATCGTGTTGTTTGATTTGCAGGCAGGCGCGAAAGCCTTGTTCAGCATTTTGCCACTTCTGCTGGCGGTAGTGATCGAGGGCGATACGGAAGGTGTGGCAAAGTTCGGTGGTAGGGGCATCCAGTTCCCCTCCTTTACTGAGAAGCTCGTAAATACGAATCGGTTCGGTTTTCCCGTAGACAGTGACGAGATCGAGTTCACGGACTTCGACCTCGGTTTCGACAAGGCGATAGCACTCCTCGTTGATGATGAGATCGGTACCATAGACTTTATTCACCCCTTCCAAGCGGGAAGCGATGTTGACGGTATCACCGATGACGGTGAACGATTTGGTGGTATCGGATCCTACAGTCCCGATGAGGGTGTCCCCAGTTGCTAGGGCCATGCGAACATGGAAATTTGGGAGATTGCGCCGAAGACCTGTAATATTGGAAATATCCTTAGCAATCTCAGCAAAGGCAGAGCGCATTTCGAGGGTGGCGATGCAGGCGTGGTGGGCATGGCTTTCGCCCTCCGAGAAGGGGCTGGCCCAAAAAGCCATGACACCGTCCCCGATGAACTTATCGACGATACCATGATTACGGCGAATAACCTCTGTGGCGGAAGTGAAGTAGCGGTTGAGAAGGCGGACGACCGTATCGGCAGTGAGCTGTTCCCCAATTGCGCTAAAGCCCGCGATATCGGAAAAGAAGATGGTGAGGTTGCGACGTTCGGCGCTTTGACGGAGTTCGCCCGTGATCGGGTTGACGACGTTGGCGACGATTCGTGGGTCGAGGAACTGACCGAAGGCTTCGCGAAGTTTTTCTTTCGACTTAAGCTGGTCGACCATGGTGTTGAAGGATGTGGTGAGATCGCCGATTTCGTCGCCTGAGGTGATAGGAAGAGGATCAGAGTATTTTCCGTCTGCGGTTTCGTGAAAGGCGGAGGTAAGGGCCCGAAAGGCGTTTTGCAAACGACCTGTGATGAAAAGAAAAACGAAGAGTCCAAGTATGGAGGCGGCGAGAAAGAGAGCGGTGTTGGCCCAAATGATGCGGCTAATGTTATGCCGAGTCTCACGAAGGGAATCGATGGCGAGCTGGTTGGAGGTCTCGCGGACTGCGGCAATGAGCGGATCGAGATATTCAAAATTAGAAAGGTCTGCGACGGCTTTTTTGGCATCTGTGACTTTGGCCTGTCGCATGAGCTCAACGGGGAGGCATGCCGCTTGAGAGAAACGAGAGACTTCGGATTTGAGTGAATCGATCGTTCCGATGAGGCGCGCCATGATAAGCCGATCCCCCAGATCATTCTGGCTATCTGTGCTTCCTGCTTCGGCAAGTGACCTGGATTCCTGGAGTATAGAATCGATCTGATCGTGACATTTCTGTGTGCGGGCATGAATTTCGTCGATCCGTTGCTTGGAAGGATTTACTTCCGCGATTAATCGGTGGCCGACGACTTCGATTTCGTACGTGATGACATCCAAAGAATTGAGTCGGGTGAGAATCGGTAGGTGATATTTCAAGATACCGTTCAACTCATCATCGGAATCGTTGACCATGTAGAGCGTGATCCCGAGAGCCACTGCAAAAAAAATGAGCAGGGCGATTGCCCCTGTCATAATTTTGGTTCGGAGGGAGTAGCCCATATAGACTCTACCCTAACCTAAGAGAGTGAAGGGGTCACGCCTTGCGGCTCGTGAGCCAAACACCTTCTTCTCCCTTGGGCTCGATCCATTGGTGAATACGGGTTAGTCCAGAGGTCTGAATCCAGGATTCGACTTGGGAGAGGGTTGGGCGGCGCGAAGAGAAGAGAGTGTGGGTCGGTTTGTTTTCAACGACCCAACGAGCCTCGATACGCGAGAGGGACGACTGGGTAGTGTCGGGATAGACACCAAAGTGGATGGAGCCAGGGGACAAACGAGGGCGGGTGCGAAGGGCAACCCCTTGAAGCCACTTATGGGTTAGCGGGTTATCGTACTGTGGAAGGACGCGGAGGGCGCCCCTTCGTCCGTTTTCTCCTGGGGCAAGGTTTGCACTAAAAAGGAGAAGATCGTTTGGACCCATATTTTTGGCGAGGCGACGAAGGAGAGAGAAAGGATCGAGATTGGGAAGAACGCCGAAGAGCGTGATGAGTCGGGCGGGGCTTGGGGCTTTCGATTTTGAAGGTGAGATTGGGGTAGTAAGAATACGCGAAATGGAGGAGGGGGAGGTGAGATCGATCCGGCGGGCGATTTTAGCGCGGGCGGGTAGCTTTCGAGCGGCGATTTTAGCCATGGATAGGCAGGTATCGGCGGTGAGGAGAAGAGTGGGTTTGGGAAGTTTGCGAAGAAGAAGGGATTCCTTGAGACCTTCGGCACAGCCGAGGGCGATAAAACTGTAGGGGGCGTGGCGAAGTAGAGAGCGAAGAACGGTGGCGGGTTGGGTGTAGAGGCGGCGGACGGCGGGGCGCCGACAAAATGGAGAGCAGGTGAGGTGAACTTTTTTCCAAAGGCGCGCAAGGGAGGGGTGAGAGTAGAGGGCGGAAGAGCTGAGTTGGGCGATAGCCATATACGGAGTCTAACCGAAGGTGGCGGTTGAGGTAAGTGCGGAGAACGTCTGTGGGTGGTGAGTTAGGAGGTGCGGAGAAGACCGCCACGGTTGACGAGTTTGCGAAAGTATTCGGGAAAGTTTTCCTCCTTGAGTAGCCGCCGGCGGAGTTTACTGAGAGCACTGTTCTGGATCTGGCGAACTCGTTCGCGGGTGACGCTGAGTCTATCGCCAATTTGCTCAAGAGTTCGTTCTTGGGAATCGCCCAAGCCAAAGCGGAGGTGAAGAATTTCAATCTCGCGGGAGGTGAGAACCTGGAGAGAGCGCGTGACCGCCTCGCGGAAATCGATCCGCTCGTGCTCCTCTGTGGGATCCACAGCTATTGGATCCGCGAGGAGATCGCCGAGGGTACTGTCATCCCCTTCCGAACCGATTCGAAGATCGAGGGAGACGGTACCGGAAGAAACTTCACGTAGTTTAACGACGTAGCTTGTTTCCACCTGAAGCTCCTCGGCGAGCTCGGGGTCGGTGGGTTCGCGACCGAGTTCGGCACCGAGGGCGGAGCTGACTCGGCGGAGGCGTTGGATTCGGTCGACTAGATGAACGGGGAGGCGGACGGTTTTACTTTGGTTGGCGAGGGCGCGGCGGATGGACTGTTTGATCCACCAGCAGGCGTAGGTACTAAATTTAACTCCACGGCTAGGCTTGAACCGTTCGACCGCTTTCATCAGACCGAGGTTACCTTCGGAGATGAGGTCGAGAATTGGCAGGCCACAGTGCTTGTAATCTGCGGCAAGTTTGACCACGAGGCGGAGGTTGGCCTTGATCATCAATTCGCGGGCACGATCTTCTCCCTTGCGAACACGGCGGGAGACGGAAAGTTCTTCTGTACGGTTGAGGAGGGGAGTTTCGCCGATGCCTCGGAGATAGGAGTGCAGGGCTGCGGGAAGTTCGACGTGGGGGTTCGAGGCTTTCACTCCGTTGGTGCCCACTGTTTCCGTTCTCACATTAGATTAGACTGGTGAGAGGTAGGAACGTTCGGATTTATTTCACGAAAACTTATTCATTGGGGGGCAGAGCAAATTGGAGTTCCCGCAAAATCATATTTCGGAGGAGGGCGGATCGGTCTTGGCCTGTGACGAGAGTGAGAGTGCGAAGAGCTACTTCGATCTCTTCTTCGCTTGGGGGCAGGGGGCTCACGAGAAGCAGTTTGTGACTGGGGGAAAGAAATTTCCTAGTGACGTTTTTGTGACAGACGATAGGGGGTGAGGGAAGCTGAAGTGCAAAAAATGGGGGTGGGGAAATTATCCCCACCCCCATCGACAATCATGAAAGACTGTTATTATCCGCGGAAGCCGCCGCTGTCGCGACGAGGACCACGGGAGCCGCCACGGCTTCCGCCGCCGCCGCCACCACCGTATCCGCCTCCACCGCCACCATAACCGCCTCCGCCTCCACCACCGCCGTATCCGCCTCCGCCGCCACCACCACCGTATCCGCCACCACCACCACGGGCGGGACGTTCTTCGCGCGGACGCGCGATATTCACGGTGAGGCTACGACCGGCGTGATCCTTGCCGTGCATGCCGGCAACCGCGGCGTTCGCCTCATCGGGCGACGACATGGTCACGAACGCGAAGCCGCGCGAGCGGCCTGTGACGCGATCGGAGATCAAGGCGACGTCTGTGACGGTGCCATGGGCCGAAAAGGCCTGTTTGAGTTCTTCATCTGTGGCGGAGAACGGAAGGTTCCCCACATATAGTCTGGTTTCCATTGTATTTATGTTTCCTTAGTGGCTACTGGCTGACGGCGTTGCTCGGCGTGAGCCCGAACAACGGGCCACAAGGTGGGTTGGAACCTACCGGACTGTATCTGTTTCCTCGCTCGAACTCGTATCATCGAACCTTGACCAAGGTTTCAGAGTATTCTATTGGCAGGTTCTCGGCAAGTTCTTATTTCGGAGCTTCTTCGAATGAAATTGGTTGGTAAAAGGGGGCGGTGAATGAGTGGCTAATTACGGTTTTTCTGGGGTTGATTGAGGGGGTAACCGAGTTTTTACCGATATCCTCCACTGGGCATCTCCTTCTGGCAGAACACCTTTTCGAGGCTAAAAGAAGCGAACTTTTTAATGTGGGCATCCAGGCGGGGGCGTTGTTGGCGGTTCTTTTGATCTATGCTCCGAGGTTGAGGAGAATGGCGATGGGGGAACTAGGGGTGGAAGGAAAAAGATATTTAATGAAATTAGGGGGAGCCTTTATTTTAACGGCGGGGCTGGGGTTGATGGCGGCTAGGTTGGGGCTGAAGCTTCCGGAGGATCCGGAAGTGATCGCCTGGACCTTGATGGTGGGCGGGGTGTTGATTTTGGTGGCGGAGGGTTGGTTGAAGAGACACGAGGGTCATGAAAATCCTGGATGGGCTACGGCGTTGGTGATCGGGGCGTCCCAGATGGTGGCGGCGGTGTTTCCAGGAACGTCGCGTTCTGGGGTGACGATCTTAGCGGGAATGTTTGGGGGACTTTCCCGATCGGCGGCAACCGACTTTTCCTTTTTGCTGGGGATCCCGACTTTGTTGGCGGCTTGTGCGCTTAGCTTTTATCGGCAGTTAAAGTCTGCTGGAGTACCTGGGCAAGAGGAGTGGATGCATCTGGGGTTAGGCTTTGCGGTTTCGGGGGTGACGGCCTATTTCGTGGTGAGGTGGTTGCTGGGCTATGTACGGAGCAGGACGTTCAGCCCCTTTGGATGGTATCGGATTGGGTTAGGGTTGGTGTGGTTGGTCGTAGCTAAATAGTTCTATTCCTTCATTCCTTGACCGATGGGCGAGGCGTAGCCGGTGAGTTCGGTGTAGCCGCGACCGGAGACAGCTTTTCCGTTCCGAGTGCCGGTGAAGCGACAGGCTCCCTCCCAGTAGCGAATATTAGAGGTGCGTTTGAGGCGGAGTTCTTGATCGAGTAGGAGGGGCTGAACTTCTCCTGTAATTTGAAGGGAGGGGATGGAGATTTTCCAGCCAGAAGGATAGGTGGCGCCGCTGGCAGTTTTCCAATCGTCGAGTGGTATGATGGTGAAGTCGGCGGATTGAAGTGGGGTGGCGGGTCCTTTGGCGGGGATATAGGTTCCGGAGGAGGCAAGGTCGGTTCGATTGCCTGGGTTGCGCATCCGGTAGAGCATGAGTTCGTCGCCTGAATCGAACTGGAGGCAGAACCAGTCCCAGCCTTCCTGATCTTCCCCGAGTGCGCTGGTGGAAAATTCGTGATCGAACCAAGAAAGGCCTTGGACGGGAATTATTTTGCCGGCGATCGTGAGTTGGCCTGTGGTTTGGAGTCGGGTGAAGGAGTAGTAGTGGCTGGCGTTGCCTGGAGTGACGGATTTTCGGCTGAGGCCTTTTTGGCCCTGCAGGGTGAGGGGTTTTAGTGGGGTGGCGGAGAGCTCCAAACTGATGCCATTGGCGGGGTCGGAGGCGGCCATTTGGAGGGTGGAGTCGGGTTTTCTCTGAAGGGTCCAACCGGCGAGTCGGACCTGCATATCTTTTTGGGAAATTTCGGCCTCTCCGAGGGCGCCCCGACTAAGTTTTTCGGAGAAAATGAAGCGTCGAGATTGAACATCGGTGATGGCGAGATGAGCGAAATAGATGTCACGCATTGACCAAGCGGAGTCAGGTTGGGTGGGTTTGGGTTGTAGGCCATGCCGGAAGAAGGTGAGTTCGTAGCCGTAGGGATTGCCTTTTGCGTCGTCGAGATTACCAGTGAGGTACCACCATTCGGTTTTAAATTCGGGATGAGAGCCGTGGTCACGAGGAAAGGACCAAGGCCAAGGGGTGGTGGCGTGGGTCCAGGGATCGGCGGCGATGAGGTTTGAGCCGAGGAGAAAAAACAGAAGAGAGTAGATTAAATTCACTTGGGCCATGGAAAAACTAGATCCTCCAAATTCAAAGTGGGAAGTAGCAGACGGTATTGGAGAGAAGGATCATAATGAAGATAAAGACAGTGATGAGGGGGCCGAGGAGCGTGCGACCGGTCATGAGGAAGATAGAGCGGTGGAAGTAGGGCATGACGAACATCATGGGGACGACGGCAAAGAGCAGGTTTACGTAGAGCCAGCCTTCGGTCCAGCGAACGGTGCCGGTGCGGGCAAAGGTGGCGTACTGGGCGAGAAGGATAAGAAAGAGACCGAGGGAATTGGCTACGCCTGCCAGCAGGAGACTGCGCCATGGAGGAGTTCCGGCGAAGCGAAGAGCTCGATTCGCTCGAAGGGAGTTGGAGAAAAAAAAGACGAAAAAGAAGGGAGCATAGACCAGCATTAAAAGAAGGAGGGCGGGTTGGAAGACACGAACTCCAAGAAAGAGGAAGTGGTAGTCGACATGGAATAGGGTGTAGACAACGAAAAGGAGGCCAAAAAAGGAAAAGAAGACAAGGAGTGCCAGGAGGAGGGAGCGAATGATTTCAGAAATCGAAAAATCAAGGCCGAAAGAGGAGAGGTGAAAGGATTGGCCTTGGAGGCGATGGCCGATGGCAAAAAGAGCGAGACCTACAAGCCCATTGGTGAAGGCCCAGAGCATAACTCCGTTGTTCATGCGTTGCGGAAAAAACCATGTCTGTTGTCGACCCGATGCCTCGACGAATAATTTTTGTGAGAATTCCGTTAGAGGAATGTAGGAGAAGCAGGCGATAAGTGCACCAGTGATGAGTAGCGTCCAGAAAGTGAGGCGAGCCCAGCCCGTGGGCGAGGGAGGGGCTGGAGGGATGGAGTGAACGAGGCTATGGAAATATGGGATTTGTTGGAGAAGAAGTCGGGTGAGTGGGAGGATGGCGACGAAGGCAGCGAGAAGAGCGCAAAGGGAGAAGATCTCTTTCCAAAACCAGACCTGGTCCTCGCCTGGCAACGTATTTTGCAGGGCGAAAACCTTGGTGAAGTAGTCGAGTTGGTGGGTGGTGGCGATCAGGCTGTAGGGCTGGAAAGGGTGCAAGACCGGTTCGTTATGGACGACCCGAAGATTTCTGGTGGCGACGTCTCCGTAGTCGTGATCGATTTCGATTGTAGTCAGGTCCGGTTCATTGGGCTGGGCTGAGTTAACGAAGCGGAGGGCTTCGGGGGCTTGGCGGAGATCGGCACTTTTACGTTCATTGCGGAAGGCACCTTCGTCGTAGAGCCCGTAGCTCAGGCCGAGATTAGAGCGGACCTCGCGAAGGATTTTCTTTTTGAGCGAAAGCACATAGCCAGAGATGTAGGCGGCGTGGATTTTACTGGGGGTGCTGGTCTGGGTGGCTTCAGCTCCGAAGTGGGAGGCGGCTTGCAGGGCGGCATTCCCTCCGGCGGAGTGACCGGTGACACCAATACGGGTTTTATCGATGTAATTAAGATTGTGGGTATTGGCAAGGTAGTCCACGACGGCAAACATTCCGTAGCCTTCCTCGGTGGCGGAGCGGGTGCTGAGGGAGGAGCTGGAGGAACCTTGGGCATAGGGGTCGATGGCGATGACGACGATGCCTCGGCGAGCGAGTTCGAGTGAGATATTAGCTTGGGTTTCTTTGGAGCGTTGGAATCCTGGCACGACAATGACAGCGGGTGCGGGGGAGGTGCTGGTGGCTGAGAGGGGGCGAAAGAGATCGGCGGCGATCCATTGGCCGTTCTGGGTTGGGAGGGAGATACTGGTTACTTTGACTTTGCCCCACGAGTTTTGAATTGAGGAAGCGAGGGCACTGGCGAGCACGACAATGGAAACGCAAACAACGAGTAATTTGAAACCAGTGGAAGGCGGACTGGGGTGTTGTTCCATTAATTAATCTACGATGGGCAGGGTTGGGAGGTGATTCAAGGAATGTCGGGAGGACAGGAATTAGGAGTTTAAAGGAAGCGGAAGAACGGAACGTCGATTGGGAATCAATTAGCTTTTCATTCGGAACGGAGGGCTTCGGCGGGCTGTTAGTCCATTTGCTGCCAAGTTCCTGGGATCAAGTTATCAAGTTCAGCTACGATCCGAGCGGATTGAATTCGAAGTTCGGGCCAGTTGTTCGTCCAAAGAACCAAAATGGCCAGTTTTTTGCCAGACCACATCTGCTGGTGGGCGATGTTTTTGTCTGAGGTGATGAGGAGCTGAAAGGCTTGCTCCGCTTTTGCAAGAAGATCCCCATTGCGCAGTTCCTGCCAACCCAATTCATAGGCATGACTCACCTCATGGCCCGTGAGAAGATTCTTGAGGGGTTGAGGAACGCAGTGATCCAGTAGGATTTTCATCCGAGAACAAGTGCCGACGATTCACGTGCTGCGAAGGCTAAAACCTCTTCCACTTGATTACGCGTAACGCCAGGGAACCAGGATATGAAATCATCCAAAGTGGCACCAGATTTCAAGTTAGTGAACAAAGCGGAGACTGGCACGCGGGTCCCACGAAAAGCGGGAGCGCCACTCAGCCTTTCATGATCGGTCCAGACCGAGGGACAGGCTGACCAGTCGAAATTCATATAGGTATGGTAAGACGAAGTTTTTGTGGGTCAACAAGGCGAGGATGACGTAGTGACTGGGGTTAGGGTTGGGAGACTTGAAACTGTTTTTATTCGGAGCGGAGGGCTTCGGCGGGAGAGAGGCGAGAGGCGCGCCAGGCGGGGGGGAGGGAGGCGAGGAGGCAGGCGATGATCATACCGAGGGTGATGTAAATTAAGGATGGGTAAGGAGTGTGCCAATCGATGGTCCAACCAAAAAAAGCGCGGTTGATAACTTGCATGAGGATGAGGGCAACAGCGAAGCCAGTAACGATTCCTAGAGTTATGCCGGTGGCGCCAAGGTAAGCGGATTCGAACATGATGGTGCGGAGGATTTGGGAGCGGGAAGCGCCGGTGGCGCGGAGGATACCGATTTCGCGAGTGCGTTCGACGCCGAGG
>CAJBOM010000005.1 GCA_903956835.1 uncultured Verrucomicrobiota bacterium | reverse complement strand
TTGTGGATCTGCTGCATGTTCGTCCCGAGGTTCGTGAAGGGACTCAAGTGGTCTGGGGCCAAACTTCGGCTCTTTTAGAGATTGTCGTCGCCGAAAAGAAGATCGAGGTGGGCTATGATTGGGAGCACGTGTGGTTGGGTAGTCGGAAAGTGATTCATTTAACTCAGTCTTATTTAGTAAAAGCGGGGTTTGATCTACAAAAATCGTTTGTGGTGGAGATTGGGCCGGGTACTGGGGAGGTGACGGCTCGCTTGCCTCCAGCGGAGATTTTGGCGGTGAGTCCCGTGGGGGTGGTTTCCTATCGCGACGAGGAGGGGTGGTGGAATAAGTTGACCGAGAAGGATCGGGAGGGAGCCCTGCGAAAGCTTTCCGATGAGGCGCGAAGAGTGGCGTTGATTAGTGGTTTGGTTCGGGAATCGGAGGAGCGGACGGGGAGTCGTTTGACCGAGTTGGCTCGGGCCAAGGATATTCGCTTGAAGCTGGACTCAGCCTCCCCCTCGAATGCAAAATAAAAGGTCCTCCTGTGAATACCCTACAAAAAAATCCTAAGAAGAATCATTTGCCTCCGAGCCAAGGGGGATCGTCAGGGTTTGATTGGAAAGCTTTTTTCAAGCGTACGATCGTCTTGGTGTTTCTCATCTCGTTGGCGGTTCACGTTCTTTTACTGGTGGGGTTTGGTGGAGTTGCCATTTTTAAGGGTAAAATGCCCAAAATGCCTTTTGCGGCAGAAAACATGCCGACCGAGCAACCGATTGCAGCACCGCCCCCAATGGATGAGGCGACGCCGGAGGAGAGTCGTCCTGAAGATATGATGCCGGAGGAGACTCCAGCCGCGGAGGAGTCAGCTCCCCCTTTGGAGATGATGACCGTACCTGGCGGGGCAAGTTGGGCTCCTGCGATACCGAAGGATATGAAAACATCCCTAACTGGAACTGTGGGGGGAACGGGAACAGGGACGGGCACGGGTACGGGAACAGGAAAAGGAACGGGGCGAGCGGGGGTGAAGTTGTTTGGGATTGAGGTAAAAGCTAAAAAACTTGGAGTGATTGTTAGTGTTAATAAAGGTGTGCAAAGTTCAGGGCGACTACCGGGAATCTTCGAAGAGATCTTTAAGTTGTTTCCAGACAGCCTCGTCTTTTTGACCAATGGGGGTGGAATGGAGGATTGGGATAAGGCTCTGGCGGCATTTAATCAAACAGTGGAGGAAGGTAAAAAGAAAGAGAAAGAAAGTAAGATACCGTATCGTGGGCCAACTAAGATGGAAAAACCGAAAGCGGCTCGCTTCAACTCTGGTGAAGCTTCGGACTGGGTCTGCGTAAGGGGAAGTACTCTCGTTGCTGACTATCCTGGATTAAGAGAAAAACATCCTGAACTTTTCGAAGATCTGCGAAAACGCAGTAATGTATGGTTTATTACTAGCTACAAGAACGCCAACGCATCGTATCTGGCCTTTGACGAGTTGCTCAAGAGGGGGGTCGAAGCGATTTATTGGTACAATACGTTCGATAAAGATAGCCCCATCGAGGGGAAAGAGTCCGAGAGGATCGCCCAGCAAATTAAGGATTCAAAAACCGAGATTCTAATCCAAAGTCAGGGAGGGGGTGAAAGCGTTCAGGAGTGGTTGAGTAAGGTCGAAGCAAAGTTCGTTAAATAGGGGGTAGGTCACTGAGGGTCGGACTCTTATTGTTTAGGCAGGAGGTATATAGCTCTTCGGTCCGCCCAATTTCATGAATTTGGAGTGGACGATGAGGCCGACAAGGATGGCGAGAAAAGCTAGGGTGGAGGATGCGACGAAAGTGAGTTGATAGAATTTATTTGTGAAATCGATCAGTTTTCCGACAATGGGACCTGCGGTCATAATGCCCAGACCGATAAACATGTTGAGAGCAGAGTAAAATTGGGAGAAGTTCTCCTTAGGGAACATTCGGAGTGGGAGGGATGCAGAGCTGGTAAACCAAGCCCCAGAAAGAATCCCATGAAGCACGAAAAAGACGGCAAAAGTGTCTGGATTGGTAGAGAAGATAGCGCCAGCAGCGGTGACGAGGGCGTAAAGTGAAATCACGACGAGGGAAGTGCGGAGGGGATGAAACTTATCGGCTAGCATTCCGAGTGGATAGGAAAAGACCAAGGAACAGCCATAGGTCAGGGCGAGACATTTTCCGTAGAAGCCCATATCCATGGCGAGACTTTTGGCGAAAAAGACACTGAAATGGTTAACGCCGATGAAGGCGATCCATGGAAGAGCGATGGAGACGAAGACCCAAAGGTAGTAGGGCTTGCTGAAGCATTCGTGGAAGTAGGTGCGCGCGGCGACAAAGAAGTTGCCTCCACCCGCTTTCGGTATGGGGGGAGGAGCGTATTCCCCTTCCTTCACCTTGAGGCACATCATGGTAAAGCTGAGTCCATAAACCAGACCGATCCCAAGAAAGACGAGGGGGAAATGTTCTTCCGCTTTGCCGAAGATAAAATAGTTGAAGAGGATGCTGGCAATGAGGCTGATGGCTCGGAAAACCCCGTAAAATCTGCCAAGAAGAGAGCTCGGGACGACGTCGTTGATTAAGCCGTAGAAAACAGCATTGGCCACGACCGTGGCGAGTTCGAAGACTCCCCAGCCTAGTGCAATGATGATCAGAGTTGAGGTGGAAAGACCGGGAGAATAAGTTCCAAGGATTTGATGTAGGCCTTGTCCGATGACGGGACTGAAGGCAACCGCTACCATCGAGAGAACGGCGAATGGAATATGAATGGCAAGGAAGGGAATTCGGCGACCCCAGCGGCTGCGATATCGGTCGCTCCGATAACTGACAATTGGTCCAATGAGCAGAATGAGGCCGTAGGGCAGGGTGGCGATGAGTAGACTGGAGACGAAATTAGAAGCGCCAAACTTCTGAAAGAGAAGCTGCATGACACTCGGAACGGAGCGATCGCGCATGGACCAAGCGACGTCGCCCCAAAGGAGCCAGAAGGTGAGGGTGGCGAGTCCGATACCAGTGTAGGCGAGGGTTCCTACCTGCCATTTTCCACGGGTGGCGGAAGATAAAGGAGTAGGGGAGGAGGCGGTTTGACTCACAGCAAGACTTTAGCGATCTACTCGTGCGCCACCGCCACCAAGAAGTTTTTCCACTTCGGCGAGGGAGGCCATCGAAGTGTCGCCAGGAGTGGTCATAGCGAGAGCTCCGTGGGCGGCACCGTATTCGACCGCCTTCTGTGGGTCACGGAAATTCAAAAAGCCGTAGATGAGGCCTGAGGCAAAGCTATCCCCTCCTCCAACCCGATCCATGATTTCGAGATTTGGGCGTTGTTGAGACTCATAGAACTTCCCACCGGCCCAGAGAATCGCGCTCCAGTCATTGATGGTGGCCGATTTCACTCCCCGCAGGGTAGTGGCGATGGCTTTGAAATTAGGATACTCCTTGGCGGCTTGTTCGATCATCTTGTGAAAACTGACTTTTTCGAGATGGGTAAGATTTGTGTCAGTCCCTTTCACCTCGAGGCCAAGACAGGCGGTGAAGTCCTCCTCATTTCCGATCATCACGTCGACGTTCTTGGCGATCTTCTTATTCACTTCTTGGGCTTTTTTCTGGCCGCCGATTCCTTTCCAGAGGGAGGGACGGTAGTTGAGATCGTAAGAGACGACCACTCCGTGCTTACGAGCGGCAGTGGTGGCTTCAATGACAAGGTCGGCGGTGCTTTCACTGAGGGCGGCAAAGATCCCTCCGGTGTGAAACCAACGGGTTCCGTGCTTTCCGAAAATCAGATCCCAATCAAAATCGCCCGGCTTGAGTTGGGAGACGGCGGTGTGACCGCGATCGGAGCAACCGACGGCTCCGCGGACTCCGAATCCGCGCTCGGTAAAGTTTAGTCCGTTGCGAACAGTCCGACCGATGCCGTCATAAGTACTCCATTTGAGCAGGGAGGTATCGACACCACCTTGCAGAATGAAATCTTCAACAAGTCGGCCGACATCGTTATCGGCGAAAGCGCTGAGCAAGGCGGTGCGAAGGCCAAAGCAGCGACGGAGTCCACGGGCCACATTATATTCGCCGCCTCCTTCCCAAGCGCGGAAGGAGCGGGCGGTGCGGATGCGTCCTTCGCCTGGATCGAGACGGAGCATGACTTCGCCCATGGAAATCTCATCGAACCGACATGATTCAGCGGGTTTCAGATTGAAAAGGCTCATGATTTAGCTCCGGTGGTGATTTGGATGGCTTCCTTGGTGAGACGAGAGATGGTTTCCCATTCTGCCGCCTGAATGTACTTTTTGTCGACAAACCAAGATCCTCCAAGTGCGGCGACAGATTTAAGGGCAAGGTACGGAGCGATGTTGTTGAGCTGTAACCCACCTGTGGGAATGAAGCGTACACCGGTGTGGCCGTAGGGTCCTTCGAGTGCTTTGAGGTAGGTGGCGCCGCCTGCCTGTTCAGCAGGGAAAAACTTTTGGATCGAGCAGCCGAGTGAAAGACCTTTCTGGATTTCGCTGGGTGTGATGATGCCAGGAACAAAGGTGAGTTTTGCCTTTTGGGCAGCGAGCACGACTTTTTCGTCCAAGCCTGGGGCCAATCCGAATTGTGCACCTGCATCGGTGGCTTTTTTGACCTGATCGCAATTGAGCAGAGTGCCTGCGCCTACGAGCATTTTGGGACACTGCTTGGCGATTTGACGAATCGATTCCTCTGCCGCTGCCGTCCGAAAAGTGATCTCGATAACTCCGAGGCCTGCGGAGAGGAGGGTTTGGGCGAGATCCACTGCACGTGAAGGGTCATCGATAACCACCACCGGAACGAGTCGGCGTTCGAGAAGGCGGTGCGTGAGGTCAACGCTCATGGGAAGTTAGATTAAGCCAGCTTGGGTACATCAAGCCAGCGCCGTTCGGCCCAGGATTGCAGGCCGAGTTCGGCCAGCTGGACACCTTTAGCGCCTTCGAGAAGCGACCAAGGGAAAGGATCGTTGAGTACGACGTGACGCAAGAAAAGTTCCCACTGAACTTTGAAGGCGTTGTCATAGATTGCATTAGTCGGCTGGGCGGTCCATCCGTCCATGTAGGCGACGGGACTATCTTGATCGGGGTTCCACAGGCAGCGAGGGGTGGCGGAGTTGTCCTGCACCGTACAGTTGCGAAGACCTGCGACGGCGGAGCCATCAGTTCCGTCGACCTGCAGAGTCAGTAGGTCGTCGCGCTTCACCCGGACGCACCAGGAGGAGTTAAAGTGGCAGATGACCCCGTTCTTGAGTTCAAAGGTGGCGTAGGCGGAGTCATCGGCCGTGCATTTGTACGGTTTTCCGTTTTCGTCCCAGCGTTCGGGAAGATGGGTAGCGCCAAGACAGGAGAGGGACCTGATATCTCCGAAGAGATTTTGAATGACGTACTGCCAGTGGCAAAGCATGTCGACGATGATGCCGCCGTCGTCTTCCTTGCGATAGTTCCAGGAAGGGCGCTGGAGCTTTTCGAATTTCCCTGGGAATACCCAGTAGCCGAACTCTCCGCGGACGGAGAGGATTTTACCGAAGAATCCGGTGTCGATGAGGTAGCGCAGTTTGAGAAGTCCAGGGAGCCAGAGTTTATCTTGGACTACGCCATTCTTAAGCCCTGCGGCAGTGACTTCCTTGGCCAAGGCGAGAGCTTCCTTGGAGGTAGTGGCGGTGGGCTTTTCGCAGTAGATATGCTTTTTAGCGGCGATGGCTTTGCGGACTCCGATCGGACGCTGGCCGGTGAGAGTGGAATCAAAGTAAATTTGGTTCGCGGGATCCTTAAGAGTGGCATCGAGGTCGGTGGAGACGCGGGTTATGCCGTGGGCAGCGCCCAAGGTGCGGAGCTTTTCCTCGCTGCGACCGACGAGGATGGGATCGGGCATAATGACTTCGCCTGGTTTGATCTGGACACCGCCCTGTTTACGGATGGCGACGATGGAGCGGATGAGGTGTTGATTGGTGCCCATGCGGCCAGTGACGCCGTTCATGATAATGCCGACTTTATGTTCTTTCATATTTTTATCTCACGCTACGTGGATTATGGTTTTAGGGATTGCTCACGCAAAGGCCGCTAAGGACGCCACGAATTTTTCCCGCGGTTGCGGGACGCGCTCTCGCGCGTATTGGTTAGGGGTTGGGTTAGGGTTTTTTTGTGCACTGGGGTTGGGCACCCGCCGGAAGGGCGGGAACATCGATGCCTGCTTTGGGAAGGGTGCCTTCCAGCTCTTGTTTCCAATGGGCAACATCTCCCGCTGGGCCGTAAACGTAGATCATTCTCATGGGTTTATCTCCCGTGTTGGTCAGCTGGTGAAAAACTTTGGAAGGAATGAAGACGGCTTGGCCTGTTCGAACAGCTCGGCGTTCTTCGCCGAGACACATTTCTCCTTCTCCCTCGACGATGAAGTAAACTTCTTCCTGCTCTTGGTTGTGCCAAGGAACTTGGCCTCCATTAGGCTCGAGGGTGACGTTGCCCATGGAAAAGTTCTTTGCTTGGACAGGGGAAAGACCGCCAACGAGATTCTGAGTGCGACGACGAGCGGGATAGGTACGGCCTTGGATTTCGTTGAGGTCTGCAATGATCATAGTTTATCTCCAAAGAAGGTGAGGTAGGGTTTTCCGTCGGCGAGGCGGAGTAGGTAAAGAGCGAGTTCGCGAAGGTGGTAGTCGCCCCACATGGCGGCCTCGCCACAGGGGACTTTGCGCCCTTTCGGAATATGGTCCCAGCCGTTGGGGCGGTGATAGACAGTGTGGAGGAGAAGGCCCTCGTGCTTGGGATCGGAGGAGAGGTAGGGCTCAGAGAAAAGAGTCCGAGCGGTGGTCAGTCCAGCGGCGAGATAAGTTTGGGCAGCTTTTTTGTCGCCTTTTTTCTCGAGGATGCGGGCGAGGCGGAGAAGACCTTGAGCGGAGATGGCAGCGGCGGAGCTATCCACGGGTTCATGTTCATTGAAAGGATCGGCAGGGCGGTTGAGATAATCGCCGAGATGGACGAGGCCAGGGGCGCCAGTATCCCAGTAAGGAATGCCGTCGGTGGGGGTTTCGCGAAGGTAGAAGTCGGCGGTGACGCGGGCGACTTCGAGGTAGCGATCGAGGATCTTTTGTTTTCCTCCAAAATCTTTGAATTCGGATTCGGGGAGAAGCTCAAGAAATTCGTACTGTTCGGGGAAACCGCAGAGGAGCCAGGCGTGACCGCGGGTCCAGGTGGTAAAGGCGGAGTAGCCTTGCTGAGTGGAGGGGCAACGGTAGGCGCCGTCGGTGACATTAAAAATGGATTCATGGACGACACGGCCTGGAACGTCGTAGGTGTCGCGACCTTTGCCGTAGTAGACATTGTAACGGGCGGTGGTTTCGGCGTGTTGCAGGGAGCGATGGAGGAGATTGATTTTGGCGTCGTTTTCTCCCATGAGCCGATGACCGAGAATGTGGGCAAGGCTGAGGGCGCGAAGAGAGCGGATGGTATCGGAGAAGAGGGATTGAGGGCCGTTGAAAGAGCGGATGTACCCGAGCTCGGGGGTGAGTTGGGTCCAGCGGGAGGCTTGGACGGCTCCGCTGGTTTTGAGGGCGAGATCGTAGAAGTGGGCCTCCCACTCGTTCGGGGGGAGGCGACCTTCGCGGAGGAGTCGGCGCAGATTGCCGTAGGTGCTGACATTGTTGAAGCCGTGATCGTGGACCCCGATGTGGGTGACGTGGACGGCCATTCGGCGGAGGGTGGCGTCGCGGCCGATCTGGAGCATCGATTCATCTCCGGTGGCATCGTACTGGAGGATGGCAGAGCCGTAGACGAAGCCTTCGGTCCACTCAGTCCAACCGCGGGAGGTGTATTTTCCCTCGATGGTGAAGACGGGGGTGCCGTCTGATTCCTTCCAGCGCTTTTGGAGAGAGAGGATTTTTGGAGCGGAGGCCTCAAAAACTTTTTTGGCGGAAGCTTGAAGACTTTTCGGGGTAAGGGAGGTATCGCTTTGGATCATAAATTAGATGCGGCGAAGGTGGAGACCGCCGTCGAGGTAGATGACATCGCCCGTGCTGAAGGGGAAATCGCCGCGGCAGATGGCTTTGGTGGCGAGGCCGACGTCTTCGGGTTTTCCCCAACGTTTTTGTGGGACGAGGCCTTCGGCGATGAGTTTGTCGTACTTTTCCTTCACGCCACTGGTCATATCGGTAGCCATGATACCTGGACGGAGCTCGATGACTTGGATGCCGTCGGCGGCTAGGCGGGTAGCCCAAAGTTGGGCGGCCATGGCGAGGCCAGCCTTGGAGATGCAGTATTCCCCGCGGTTGACCGAGGCGGTGTTGGCGGAGACCGAGGTGACGAAGATCAGTTTATAGCCACCTGGGAGAAGGGATTTTCCTGGGTTAGCGAGCCAGTATCGGGCGGCGAGTTGGGTCAGGAAGTAGGGGCCCTTGAGATTCACGCTAAGGACCTCGTCAAAGATTTCCTCTTTGGCGTCTGGGAGATCGGCACGTTCGCGGGGGGCGATACCTGCATTGTTGATAAGGCCATCGAGGCGACCGAACCCTTCGAGAACCCGCTGAATTAGGCTGTTGCGGTCTTCGGAGGAGGCCAGTTGCGCAGGAACGGCGAGGAACTTTTGGTCTTTGGTTTTGGCGACAGCTTGGCAGGCGGTGACGGTTTCCTCGGCGGCTTGGCGATTGGAGGCGTAGTGGATTGCGAGGTCGTAGCCTTCAGGGGCGAGAGAGAGGGCCACTCCACGACCTAGGCCACGGCTGGCTCCTGTGATAAGAATGACGGGTCTCGGCATGGGGAAAAGAGTACTTGAGCGGGGAAAGAGAGGGGATGGAAGAAACCGCTTTATTTAGCATAAAAACGACTTTATTTTATGTCCTAATGAAGATTCGCTCTAAAAGCCCGTTTCGGGAGGCTCCCTTGCAGCCGTTGCTTTTAAGGAACCTGCAGTTGCGGTGTGGGGACTGGTCGATTCGATCGCTTCGGGTCAACCGACACCTGCAACCGTTCGATCGGGTGGCACCTCACACGCACACTCATGGGCAGCTGCTTTTGTATTTGCGAGGGAGGGGAGAGCAACAGGTGGATCAGAAAAAATGGCCGGTGGGAGCGGGTGCGGTCTTCTTTATTCCTCCAGGAAAAAAGCATGCGTTTCGGGAGACGGGTCCGAGGCGGGCGATTTGTCTGGTGGTGGATTTAGCGGGGGGAGGTGTGAGGCGGTGGGGTTTTCGGCATGGATTTCTTCCAGCGGAACGGATGGCGGAGGTGCGGCAGAGGGTTGCGGGGATGGGGGTGGGTCGATCGAGTGGGTTGGAACTTTCTGCGGGGAGTGCGGCTTTGCTTGTTTTGGATGTATGTCGGCAAGCGTGTCGAGGCGCTGGTGTAAAAAACGAGGTGGGTTCTTCTGTTATTCGGCGACTGGAGCGGGTGTGGAGGATGGATGAAGAGGGGAAGTGGCCGAGACCTGGGGAGTTGGCCAAGCGGGTGGGATTGCAAAAAGATTATTTGAATCGGATGGTACGGCTCGCTTCTGGCTTAACTCTGGGTCAGTGGAGGGCGGGTGAACTGTTGCGATCGGTGGAAGCGGACATCAAAAAAGGGCTACGTGTTTTCGATGTGGCTGGAAGGGCGGGCTTTACCGATCAGAACTACTTTTCTAGATGGTTTCGCAAGCAGACAGGTCTTGCTCCAACTAGGTGGCGTAAATAGCTGACGAACAAGGATATAATTTGCTATTAAGTATAACGAGTTAAGCTAACTTCTATTAGTAATTGTTCGCTTGCAAGGCTAGAGCTGTAAGTGAGGTGAAAACTGTTTTTAGCCAAGATTGGCGTCGGACAAAGATCCGTATACTTTTCCGTTTTCTCTTCGCAGGAACCTTAGCTTTTTTCTCCGCAACAAGGACCACTCAATCAGCTTCGGATGCCGATTTCAATAACCTGAAGCAGAAGTGGCGGGACACGTTGATTGCGGATGTAACCAGTTCCAAGACGACCTCGAGTATCAATAGCCGGGCGGCTGGATATCAAACAAGCATGTATGGTCTAGGTGGAATCAAGGTGGTCAACGCTGGATCGGGTTACACAACTGAGCCCACGGTGCAAATTACAGGTGGAGGTGGCACGGGGGCCATCGCCACGGCGACGGTTTCGGCAGGAAAGGTCTCCGCCATCACCTTAACCAGTGGGGGGACGGGTTACACCACTGCTCCCACCATTACCCTTAGCGGAGGCGGGGGTAGCGGGGCTACAGCATCAGCACTGCTTGCGATGTGGAGTGACCTCCCGCCCGCCGCAATCACAGGGGGGGTCAGTGCGGACGTGGCCTCGGGAAACATCGCAGACTCTTTCAAGCGGTTGGAGTACATGGCCCAGGCTTACGCCATACCGGGATGTGCTCTTTATCAAGATGCCACCCTTTTGGCGGCAATTACGGATGGCTTGGATTGGCTGACCGCGAACGTTTATACATCCACCGGCACGCTCTTTGGAAATTGGTATGACTGGTTGGTGTCCGGACCGCAGGCGCTGAACAATACGGCGATCCTGCTTCTCTCCAATCCCAGTGCGTTGACTGCAACTCAAATCGTAAACTACGTCAAAGCGGCTTATAATTACGGTCCCGACAGCGTGAATCAGAAAGATTATTTTTGGTGGGGAGCCCTGACATTTGCCAACACTTCCAATGCGGCTCTCACCATGGCCGTCCAGGGTATTTTGTTGGGCAATAACACGACGACTGTCACCCGCTTCTGGCACGATGCCTCCGGCCATCCCGTCAATCCCCAGACCGATTATGTTGTCAGCGGGACCCTTTTACTGGATGAGGCAAAAGGCAATTTAAGCGGTAACAATCCCTTAGATTTTGACGGGAAAAGTGTTTTCAGTCTTACCCCGGCGACCACTGGGGATGGTTGGTATGCTGATTACTCCTTCATCTTCCACTACAATATTCCCTACACTGGTTCATATGGTCAGGAGCTCCTAGAGAACATATCCATTTTGGCTATACTTCTCGACGGCTCCCCTTGGGAGATTACCGACTCCGGGCTCTCGAACATCTATGGCTGGATCACCAATGGTTTTGCGCCGTTGATGTACCGTGGTGCGATGATGGACATGGTGCGCGGCCGTGCGATCGCCTCCTCGTCATCAGATGAATCAAAAGTTGGGGCGAAGGTGATCGCCAACATCCGCTCGGTTGCGACCTTTGCGCCGGCCGACATAGCAGGCCAGTTGCTGGCGTTTGCAGATTTGCCCCAAGTGGCACCAGGCCAATATCACTTTCCGTCCATGGATCGCGTGGCCATGCATCGTGATGGATTCAGTTTTGGTCTGAGTATGTCATCCACCCGCGTGGGCGGTTATGAAATTAATACCACTTCGCCGACCAATTTGAAGGGGTGGTACACGGGAGCTGGAGTCACCTACCTCTATTTGGGGAATCCGGATACGCAATATATGGACGACTACTGGGCGACGATCGATTGGTATCATCTGCCCGGAACAACGGCAGACTTGAGTCCGTTGAGTACAAGGCCACAGGACGCCGTGGCCGGCATCACCGACCAGAACTGGGTCGGCGGCGCTCAGGTCGATAAAACTTACGGGGTAGCCGGAATGTCAGTGCATCCGAACGGGACCCAACTTTATGCAAAGAAATCCTGGTTCATGCTGGATGACAAAATCGTGTGCCTTGGAACTGGTATTACCTGCACCAGTGGCGGTCAGGTGGATACCACGGTGGAGAATCGTAAACTCGTAAAGGCGGGCACGACGACGTTCAATATTGCAGATGCTGTTTACTCGGTTCCTGCATCGACGGTCTGGGCCAACCCCGTGACAGTCAGCACGAGCACGAGTCCAACCTGGTGTGCGTTGGATGGCGTGGCTGGGTACTACTTCCCAGAGGGAGCCCCTAACCTACAGGTGCAATTCGTAGCTGGGTCAGGGGCTTGGACAACGATCAACCCGACCGATTCTGACTATGCCACATACACTGATTATTATCTCCAGATCGTGAACAAGCATGGGGTGAATCCGACGAATGGGAAGTATGCCTATGTCATCCTTCCGAATCGGAAAGCGAGCAGCGTGAAGGCCTATGCAGCCAATCCGGATGTCACGATTGTATCCAACACGCAACCCACCGGCACGGCGACCGGCATTCAGGCGGTGAAGAGCAAGGTCCTCGGTCTGGTGGCCGCTAATTTCTACACGAAAACTAGCGGGTCAGATAACGGAGGAACGGCGGATATCATCACCGTGAGCAAGCAGTGTTCCGTCATCGTGAAGGAGACCTCTAACAGCATTTCGGTAGGTGTTTCCGATCCTACCCAGAGCAACACTGGCACAATTACGGTCACGCTTAACGGCCGTGCTTCGCTCGGCACAATTTCTGCCGACTCCGGTGTGACGGTGACGGGAAACAATCCGATCACTCTCAGCGTGAATGTGAATGGATCGAAAGGAAAATCCTACAACGCATCTTTTCAACTGGCCGAATCTCCCTCCATCACCAGCGGGTTGACCTTTTACGGATTAAAGGGAGGAACTTTGACTTATCAGATCGCTGGCACGAAGAGTCCTGTGAGCTACGATGCAGTGGGGCTTCCTTCCGGTCTTGCGGTGAACAGCGTGACCGGGGCGATGACGGGTACGCCAACAAAGGAAGGAACCTACTTTGTGACATTGAGTGCCACGGATTCGGCAGGCCGGACTGGATTCGCCACCCTCACGCTCTACATCGGAGCGTCAACAGCCGACTTTGCTTCCACCTACTCCTCCACCACCACCTGGACCTGCCCTGCCAACGTGACGTCTGTTCAGGTGGAGGCTTGGGGCGGAGGCGGGGCGGGTGGGAGTGCCTGCGAAAACGGAAGTTCCTCGTCAGCAACTGGTGGAGGGGGAGCCGGAGGAGCGTATGCCAAGTTCCTTTCGTATCCGGTGACGCCAGGAAACACTTATTATATCAATGTAGGTACGTGTGGCACCAACTCATCGACAAACAACGGCACCAAGGTATCGGGTGGGGATTCATGGTTTAATTCTTCGAACTCACCCTCCACGACAATCTTGGCCAAGGGAGGAGGTGGTGGTTCGACCGCCATCGGCGTCTACGGAAGCGGTGGCTCACCCGCGGCTGGTAGTCTTGGTGATGTGGTCTATGCGGGAGGTGCAGGCATCGCACCGACATCCGGAAAGTTTGGAGGCGGTGGGGGTGGCAGCGCTGGAACAAACAGTGCTGGATTAGCTCCGGCTTCGAGTACCAACGGCCTTGGAGCTGTTTCTGTTGCAGGGGGCGGGAACGGCGGGAATGCCAATCCCGTAATATCCAATTCCTCAGATGGACAATCTCCAACCACTCCGCCCGGCGGCGGTGGGGGCGGCGCCAGAGATGGTGGTTATACGCTTCCGCTGGTCCGCAGCGGAGGCGCGGGTGCATCTGGTCAGGTCGTCATAACACCGAAGGGTTTCTCGGGTGTGGTTGCTCCTCTGGCGCCGGTTATTTATGGAAACACGAATCTGATTGGCGTAACGAACAGGGTGCTGACGTATCAGATCACCGCCAGCAACAACCCCACATATTATTCAGCCAGCAATCTGCCGACAGGTCTTTTGGTCAACACCAACACGGGCTGGATCAGCGGAATACCGGACCAGACCGGATCTTTTGCTGTTACTTTGGTTGCGGGGAATATTGCCGGCACTGGAACGGCGACTCTGAACCTGAAGGTGGCTAGCAGCCTATCCGGGTTGAGCTATACCAACACCAACTCCAACACTTGGGTCTGCCCAGCAAATGTGACGGCGGTTCAGGTAGAGGCTTGGGGTGCGGGTGGGGCGGGCGGGAGTGCACAAAGAGTGCCCGCTACAAACACCGTCCAGTATGGTGGTGGTGGGGCTGGTGGGACTTATGCCAAGGTGAGCAGTTATCCGGTTGTGCCAGGAAATACTTATTACATCAATGTCGGCACATGCTCTTCAAACTTCGCAAGCACAAACGGGGTTGCGGTGGCCGGAGCTGACAGTTGGTTCAACTCCAGTACTAACACGAATTCTCTGCTCATTTTCGCCAAAGGAGGGGCAGGTGGGAATAGCGCGGTGGGAAATACTACATCCACAGCTTATGCCACTGGAGGGCTTGGAACCACGAATGGGAGCATTGGAAATGTTCTCTACGCGGGCGGAAGTGGAGCCAATGCTTCGCAAACAACTGCGGTCGCCGGTACTGGAGCAGGTGGTGGAGGCAGTGGAGCTGGTCCTAGCGCTAATGGAACAACCACCACAACCTGTGTCGGTGCCACGGCTCCGATTGGAGGTGGCAACGGCGGAACAGGGGCTACCTCTGGTTCGTTGAGCGGAACTGCCGGATCCGCGCCGGGAGGAGGTGGAGGAGGATCTCGAAATTCAAGCGGTAGTGTCACAGCTGGCGCATCGGGTGGTACCGGACATATCATCCTCACCGTACAAGCTCTCGCCAAGGCCGATCAGAGCATCACCTTCGGGTTGGATCCGGCGACAGCCAAAGTCGGGGATGCAGTACGGACAGTCATTGCGACATCTTCTTCTGGGCTCTTGGTGACCCTGACCAGTTCCGCTTCCAATGTGGCGACGATGGACGGCAATACGCTGAACTTTGTGGGAGTAGGAACGACCACTATTACAGCCACGCAAACGGGTGACGGAAACTATGAGGCTGCCATGCCAGTGAGCGTGAGTTTGACAGTGAGTCCAGGCGGATTCAGTAGTTGGAATGGTGGAAGTGCCACCATGACCTCGGCTCTACTGCTGAAATATGCGTTGGGAGGAGCGAGCAGTTCGACGGGGGTGAGTGAAGCCACGACGAGTTCGCTGGAGTCTTCGACCTTCACGATGACGGCAGTTGTCCGTACGGATGATTCTTCAAAGCTGAGTATTGTTCCGAAAGCGACGACCAGTCTGAGCGCCACTTGGGATTATCCAGTAACGACGACCGGAGAGATTGATGGGGTGAGTCAGGCAGGGGTAGCGACAGGATGCGAAAGAAAGATGTTTACGGTGAGCCGAGCGTCGAATACGAAAATCTTCATGAAGATTGAAGTGAGTTATACACCTTAAGGCATGAAGTAGTGCTAGACGCGGGGCGGATCAGTTTTTTTTGGGGATTGCTCACGCAAAGTACGCAAAGGTCGGAAAGGAAATTAGCTTTTTTTAAAGAGCCGTTGCGACCTTAGCGACCGTGGCGTGAGGCATGGAATTGCTCACGGTAAGCCCCGAGGCGGGTCGGGGTAGATACGCTAACCCTCCTTCGCTCGGTCTCGGTAAACCTCGCTGAGCTTCAGAGGGCGCTTGGGAGGGAAAGGAGGGAGGTAGGAAAGGGGATTGGAGAAGTTTAAAAGTGTGAAGGTGAGAATGTGGTCCCGCATTCCCGAGACGCGCTCACGCGCGGATGTGGTTTTAGAGTTGAAAGCTTAGGTAGGGGCGGCATCTCCGAGGCCGCCTAGCTGGGCGAACAAAGTTGAAGATTGGCCCCCTAAGACCTGCCCCCGCCCATGACCTTTGCGGTTACCCCTCCTGGTTGGAGGGCTTGGGTGCTTGCGCACCCGCGCAATCTCGCTACCTGCTCCACGACGGGATGGATTTCCGCTTACGCGGGGGAATTGAGCGCTTGTTTACGTTCTTTTCCGTTTAGAAAAGAACTAGGACGACCGAGCCTACTACGTTCCGCCGACGTTACTTCGAAGGCTAAGGGATGGTCGTCCCTACCGATGTTGTGGTTTGGAGGTGAGGTGAAGTTAGTCCTGCTGGCTGGCGGGAACGGGGAGGATAATCGATTCGGGCTCTGGATCGGGTTGTGAGGCGAGGCGGGCTTTGATCCGAGTGGGGGAGATAAGGACGACCTCTTTGACCAGACCCAGTTTTTCGAGGAGCCAGATGAGCCAGGCGGAGGAGTCGGGCTGGGTCCAGTGCATGCCGTGGCGGGCGGAGCGGGGGAAGGCGTGGTGGTTGTTGTGCCAGCCTTCGCCCATGGCAAGAATTCCGAAGAGGAAGTTGTTGCGACTGGCATCAGTCGTTTCAAAGGAGCGACGGCCAAAGGTGTGACAGATCGAGTTGACCGACCAGGTGATGTGCTGGTTCATGAAGAGGCGAACGAAACCGCCCCAAACCAAGCCCCCGAAGGCGCCCATGAGGATTGATTTTCCGAAAAAGAAGGCGGCGAGTGCTCCCACTCCTGTAGGGATGAGGAGGCCAGTAAAGACCCAGAGCCACCAGGTGTTGTTGATGGCAACGATGATGGGGTCTTTGAGAAGGGCGGGAGCGTAGCGTTGAATGTCAGGCTTAAAGTTGTCGAGAATCCAACCCGCGTGGGCATGCCAAAGACTTTTGAGGGGGCTATGGGGATCTTCCTCTTCGTCTGAGTTGGCGTGGTGTTGAACGTGGGTGGCGGCCCAGTGAAGGGCGGGGCCTTGCATGGCCATAGAACCGCAGATGAGGAGGAAGGTTTTTAGCCAAGGATGAGCTTGGAAACTTTTGTGGGTAAGCATTCGGTGGTAGCCGATGGTGATGCCGTAACCACAAAGGGTGAAAAAGGTAAGAAGGAGAGTGAGATCGACCCAGGTGACATAAGAGTTCCAGAGAAGAACAATCGCGGAGATCACACCGAAGATGGGAAGCCAGACGAGGGCGAGGAGGATGGTTTTGGTAAGCGGATCGGTTGCTTGAGCGTGGGAGATGGATGAAGACATCCGATAAGACTGCGCTATATTTCGTTGAGGGCAAGGCTTAGGAGTAAGTTTCTTTAATATGTAGAATATTATAAACTAAAGTTATGATAATCAGTCACTTAAGATAAATATTATTTGAATTTTATTCTGCTAATCGGGGGTGGAATCTAGGTGGGACCGCGAGGGGGGTGGCGCATTACGGTGAAGAAAAAGAGGAGTTCGAGAGTATACACGGCCAGAAGGACGATGAGGAAAAAGTCGAAGCGGGCGAGGGGGAGGGAGGTTAATCCGCGAAGGATGCCGTAGGTGGCGAGAGGGATGCCGAGCATTTTTGCGGAGAGGAGGAGGCGGGGGCGGAGTTGGCGATAGCGAGGGTGGAGGAAGGAGAGAACTAAGGTTAGGGCGACAGAACCGATGACTACGAGCAGGAGAAGGACGAGGGTGATTTCTTCTGATTCTTCCACGGGGAAGACCTTAGCACGAAATCAGGGATGAGGATTGATGAGACGCAAAAGTTCTTTGCGTCGGGTAGCAAGATCTTGAGTGGAGAGAGATTTGAGTCGGTTAAGGCTGAAATCCTCAACGTTGAAGGAGGCTAGGAGGGTTCCCTCGATGACGCCCAAAGCGAGGGAGGATAGATTCACCTCTTTTTGACCGGCAAGATAGCCGGTGAGGCCGCCTGCAAAAGTATCTCCTGCACCAGTGGGATCGACGACCTGATCGAGGGGGACGGCGGGGGCGGCGAAAGCGCCATCGGGTCCGATGAGGAAGCAACCGTGTTCTCCTTTTTTGATGGCGACGTAGCGGGGGCCGCGGTCACGGAGCCAGCGAGAGGCGCGGAGGAGATTGGGTTCGCCCGAGAGGAGACTAGCCTCGGAGTCATTGAGGATGAGCATATCGATGCGGGGAAGAAGCTCGAGAAGGCGGGGTTGGGCGATATCGATCCAGAGGTTCATGGTGTCGGCGATGGTGAATTTTGGTTTCTCCATCTGATCGAGAACGAGGTGTTGCAGGTCGGGGGCGATATTCCCGAGGAGAACGAAGGGGAGGTTTTTGTGGGAGGCGGCGAGTTGGGGTTTGAAATCGGCAAAGACATTGAGATCGGTGGAGAGGGTTGTGCGGTTATTCATGTTCTCTTCGTAGCGTCCGTGCCAGCGGAAGGTTTTGCCTTGGACGACTTGGAGGCCGGTCAGATCGATATTTCGTTTTTCCCAGACGGCGCGGTGGTGGGCGGGAAAATCGTTGCCGACGATACCGATGAGGCTGACGGGCGCGTGGAAGCTAGCGGCAAGTCCTGCGAAAGATGCGGAGCCGCCAAGGAGATCGGAGCGATCTTCTTTGGGGGTTTGCACACGGTCGATGCCGACCGATCCGACGACGAGAACGCTCATGGGCGAAGAGACTCCTTGAAAGGTGAGGCTGTGCCAAGCCGAGAAAGGATTTCGCGAGCGGCGGCTGTGGGGTCGGAGGCGAGGAGAAGATGAGAGACGAGGCAGACGCGGGTGGCGCCGTGCTGGGCTGATTCGGTTACGCGATCGGGGGTAAGACCGCCGATACAAAAGAAGGGAAGAGTGACTTGGCGAACGATCTCACGAATTTTGGCGGGGCCGATGGGGGTGTAATCGGGTTTTGTGCCTGTGGCGAAGAGGGGACCGAAGCCGAGGTAATCGGGGCCGAGGGCTTGGCCGGCGATGGCTTGGCAGGGGGAGTGGGTGGAGAGGCCGAGCAGGATGGAGGAGCCAAGGAGGCGGCGGGCTTCGGGGATGGGGAGGTCGTCTTGGCCGAGGTGACAGCCGGCGGCGCCAGAGGGAACGACGAGGTCGGGGTGGTCGTTAAGAACGAGGGGGAGGCCGAGTTGGGCGAGGAGGGGGACGAGAGATCGGGCGGCGGAGAGGATTTCGTCTTTCGAAAGATTTTTGGCACGAAGTTGGAAGATGGTGGCGCCACCTTGGGCGAGTTTGAGGGCGAGGTCGGGCCACGCGGAGGGCGCTGCGTAGGTGGAATCGAGGATAGCGTAGAGGCGGGCTTGCTGGAGGGCGGCGTGAGCTCGGGCGGGATCGAGAACAGGGAGCATGAATCAGGCTGGAGTCTCGATTTTACGTTCAAAAAAGCGTTCGAGAAAGTTGGTGGAGTATTTGCCCCGGCGGAAGTCTTGATCGCGGACGATTCGTTGCCCGAGGGGGATGGTGGTTTTAACTCCGCGGATGATGGTTTCGTCGAGGGCGCGTTGCATCCGCGCGATGGCGGTTGAGCGGTCGGGTCCAGAGGCGATGAGTTTGCCGATCATGGAATCGTAGAAGGGGGGTACGGTGTAGCCACCGTAGAGATGGGAATCGAGGCGGATACCGATGCCTCCTGGGGGGTAGAAGAGATTGACGGTGCCTGGGCAAGGGCGGAAGTCGTTGGCGGGATCTTCGGCATTGATACGGAATTCGACGGCGTGGCGGAGGGGTCGGAGATTATCGAATTCGGCGCCGAGGCGCTCGCCTGCGGCGATGCGGATCTGTTCGCGAACGAGATCGATGCCGTAGACTTCTTCGGTTACGGGGTGTTCGACTTGGATGCGGGTATTCATTTCGAGGAAGTAGTAGTGGCCAGAGTTATCGACGAGGAACTCCATGGTGCCGGCGTTTTCGTAGTGAACGGCTTCGGCGAGTTTGATGGCGGCTTTGCCCATCCGTTTACGCAGATCGTTATCGAGAAGGGGGGAGGGGGATTCTTCAAGGAGTTTTTGGTGGCGGCGTTGGATGGAGCAGTCGCGTTCGCCGACGTGAATAATTTTACCGCGTTTATCGCCCAGGATTTGGAATTCGATATGGTGAGGTTCTTCGATGAGTTTTTCGAGGTAGACGTCGGGGTTACCGAAGGCTTTTTCCGCTTCCATCCGGGCGGCGAGAAATCCTTTGACGAGGCTGACATCGTTATGGGCCGGTCGCATGCCTTTGCCGCCGCCACCAGCGACGGCTTTGATCATCACGGGGTATCCGATTTTTTTTGCGGCTTTGATGGCTTCATGTTCGGTAGCGACGGGGCCATCGCTACCTGGAGGGATGGGGACGCCAGCTTTGCGGGCATTTTCGCGGGCGAGGGATTTGTCTCCCATTTTGCGAATGGAATCGGGGGAGGGGCCGATGAAGCGGATGTTACAGGATTGGCAGACTTCGGCGAAGTGGGCGCTTTCCGAGAGAAAGCCGTACCCAGGGTGGATGGCGTCGACATCGCCGACTTCGGCAGCCGATATGATGCGATCGATTTTGAGATAACTCTGGGCGCTGGGTCCTGGGCCGATGCAGATGGCTTCGTCGGCGGCTTGGACGTGAAGAGAGTCGTGATCGGGTTCGGAGTAGACTGCGAGGGTACGGATGCCGAGGTCTTTGCAGGCGCGGATGACGCGGAGGGCGATCTCGCCGCGGTTGGCGATGAGGATTTTGTTGAACATGAAAGGAAGTGGGAGTCAGGGAAGCGGGGCTTCCTGGCTGGGTTGGGTTAGGTAGGACGAATGCGGAAGAGTGGTTTACCGAATTCAACCGGTTTTCCAGATTCGGCAAGGATTTCGGTGATGGTGCCGGAGAGTTCGGCTTTGATTTCGTTCATGACCTTCATGGCCTCGATGATGCAGACGACCGTTTCCGCGTTGACGACCGTGCCGACATCGACGTAGGCGGGGGAATCGGGGGCGGGGGCGGCATAAAAGGTGCCGACCATGGGGGAGTTGATTGAAGGGAGAAGAACTGGAGTAGCGGTGGGTGGTGGGGTGGACGGGGCTTGTGAGGATTGGGGTTGGGGGATGGAGTGGAGGGAGGGGGCGGATGGGTGGGAGGTGGTAAAGATTTGGGGTTCGCCGTTAGGGCCACGGCGAATGCGAATCTTGGTGCCGTCTTTTTCGTACTCGAACTCGGCGAGGCTATTTTTGCGCATCAGATCGATGACCGCCTTGATCTCTTTAATATCCATATAAGGACAAGATTACCGTCTAATATTGGCAGGAATCAAAAAGAAAATACTTTATCATTAAAGTAACCTTTAAACTGAGTAGGTTTCGTCAGCGTGCTCGCAGCATGCTGCGAGCATGGG
>CAJBOM010000004.1 GCA_903956835.1 uncultured Verrucomicrobiota bacterium | reverse complement strand
GCCGCCATCCAGGCAACCGCGGTGAATCCCATGATCAAGGCAAAGACAAAAAAACCAGTCCATGAGCTATCGTCGGTTCCTCGAGTCATGTGATTGAGGTTATTTAGAGCGTCGGTAGCAAAGACCATGACGACGTGACCTGCAATAAATAGAAGGAAGTAGCCGAGGACAAGGAAGTGGAGAGAGCGCGCGACCTGGCGGTTGAGGAATCCGGTGGCGAGGTGAAGGCGGGCGGCGATGGCGGGGGATTGCATCACTCCGGTGATGAGGGCGAGGGGGGAAGCGATAAAGACGGTGGTAAAGTAGGCGAGAAGTTGCAGGCCGTTGTACTGGAGCCAGCCGCTGGGTGGTGGGAAATCGAGGGAGAGGTATTGGATGGCGGTGGAGATGGTATGAGGGATGACATCGAAAGAAACGGGAACGATGCGTCTCCATTGGTCTGTCGAAAAAAGAAGAACGTAGACGGCGATTCCATTGGCAAGCCAGAGGGTATCGAAAACGAAGTGCCACCAGCGGGCGAGGCCGATGGAGTGTCGAATACCTGGTAGGCCCAGCCAGCCTGGGAGAGCGGCGGTATCTTCTTTGGCGTGGTATTCTCGGTCGAGAGGAACGGGGCCGAGAAGTCGGAACCATTCAGAACCTGGGGTACATCCTGGGTTGAGATAGAGGCGTGGATGATCAGCTAAGATTTGGATTCCTGAGCGGATCATGAATAGGAGAAGAAAAAAATTGAGCCAGTGGCAGGCGCGGAGCCAGAGGGGAAAGCCGTCGGCTAGTGGGGGGGCGAAAGAGCCAGTGCCAGGGTAAGTGGCGATAAATTGCTGAATGAGGGGGAGAGTACGGAGAAAGCGGGCGGTGAAGACGGCGAGGATGGCACCGATGACCCCGAGTGGGATGAGAAAGAGGAGGGATTGCCGGGTGGTGACCCACCAAGGGCCGATACGGATTTCGGGAAAGCGGGCCATCTCTTGGGGAATGCCACCCGCCCAGGTTTTTGTATCGACGGAATTGCCAGCGTTGCGGGTTAATTCATCGGCAAAAGTGTGCTTCATTCCAAGAAAAGGATGGGAAAAGTTGGTGGGTAGGTCGAGACGGATCTAGGGAGATTCGAGTGGAGCGTTTTGGGTGTAGTGGCGACCTTTCCAAGGAAGACGGCCACGGAGAGATTGGAGCCAAGAGTTGAGGGCGATGGCGATAACCAGAAGTTGGCCGAAGGGGTGAAGGATGGCGCCGAGGTAGCTTTGGCGGAAGCGGTGGGCGAGGGCGAAGCGAAGAGAGAGAAGAATGGTAATTTCCGTCCAAACCAGAGGGCCGTTAGCTGGGGTGAAGAGAAGATAGAAGGGGGTTAGAAAGAGGAGAACTTGGATTGATTGAAATATAAGGAAGGCAGGAAAATTTCCGTCGAAGCTGGGATAAAGATTTTTGGTGAAGCCTTCCCAGACTTCGGAAAAGCGGTTGTACATGCGGCAGCGGACGAGCGCGATGGAGTGTCCTGGGTTGGTACCGTCGAGGTTGAGAACCTTAAATCCTGCCTGACGCATGTTACGGGCGATGGAGATATCTTCGACCATGTGATTGCGAACCGATTCGTGGCCATGGATTTTGTCGTAGGCGGTGCGACGAAAGAGAACGAACTGGCCGTTGGCGGCGCCAAAACAGCGGAGCCGACCCGGGGCCCAGTGAGGGAGGTAGAAAAGAATGAAAAGATGGACGAATGGAATGACGAGTTTTTCGCTCCAGCTGAGGGATTCGAGGTACGGCCAAAGGGAAAGTAGATCGGCTCGCTGCTCGTGGGCAACGGAGACGGACTGGGAGATCGTGCGATCGGAGAAGCGGGTGTCGGCATCGACAAAAAGGATGAATTCGCCTTGGGCTTCTTTGGAGAGTTGGTGGCAGGCCCAAGACTTTCCGGTCCAACCTTTGGGGAGGGGTTGACCCGTGAGCAGGCGGATGCGGGAGTCTCCTTGAGCCCTGCGCTGGACGAGTGAAGCGGTGCCGTCGGTGGAATGATCGTCGAGAATAAGAATTTCCATATTCGGGTAGTCGCTGTCGGCGATGGTGCCGATGCATGGTGGAAGGCGGTGCTCCTCATTGCGGGCAGGAATGAGAACTGAGACACGGGGCGGAGGTTGAACGACCGTATTCATCGGGGGGAATCGGAAGACCTTAAGATTCAGCAGGTAATTAAGGGTGATGAAAATAAAACCGCCTAAAATGAAGATATGAAGAAGTTTTACTGATAACACAGGCATCACTTTAACCAGCAGAGGACAAGCGAAGGAAGTCTATCATTGGTGCGAGTTGGTCTTGAGAACCAACTTATTATGCATTATAAGTTAAATATATATAATGCATACCATCAACAAGTTAAGCTACTTTATAACGAAATTACTTGCCTAAGCACGGGATTTTGGGCATGGTTCTGTGAATACATTATGAATAAATTCTGGAAAAACCTTAACTGCTTGGCGTCGGATCACCCTCTTCCGCCGGCTTTGGTCTCAATTTTCAAAAGTGCCTTAGGGGAGGACGCGACCTCTTTGAAGTACCTGACTTTCGTTTTATCCCCCAATGGACCGGGCGGGCAGATCGATCGTGATGTGCTTGAGGAAAACTTCAACATGGTGGACACGGCTAGAAAGTACCATCTGTCCCTGCCTGAGGTGCAGAAGGCTATCCAGATGTTTGTCGAGCGTCGCGCGATTCCGATTCGTGAAGGAGCACCTACCAAAGAGGTGGGCGGGCTAAATGGGCGGAACGGAAATGGCTATGTGGCAGCTCGGCGTGAACCGCCCCCCTTGGGACCTTATCCTGTTTGTGGTGCGACGATTTCTCGCTTGGACTCGCGTCGGAGTGATGGTGGCGAAGTTGTGGAAGTGGGTGAAGGTTTCGCCATGGTCTACTGGGCAAAGGCTCAGAAAAAGACCAAGGTTTCCATTTCTCGATTGCGGGATGTTCGTCTTTTCAAGGTAAAATCCCCCGCAGGCGAAAACGATAGCAATGGAGCCAAAGGCAAGCGGAATGGGCATAGTTCGAGCAAGGGCAAGGGCAATGGTTTAATCACCAAAGTGCGGGCCCGCTCCACTGGTAAGTCGGTTGTCCGACTCGGTGGCAAAAAGCACAACTAATGCGATGCCGGGCGTGTCCCCGGAACCCTGGCTTTCTAGTCAACGTCTCTATCCGGAGTACGTTTGGGCAGATGTCTTTCAGCGAAATGCTCCTGTGGAGATTGATCTAGGAGCAGGAGACGGTAACTATGCAGAGGCGAGGGCGAAGCGTGAACCTGAACGAGATTTTATTGCGGTCGAAAGGCTCTTAGGTCGGGCCACAAAAATCGCCAAAAAAGCAGTTCGTCATGGGCTGACCAATCTAAAGGTAGTGAGGATTGAGTCCTGGTACTTTATTAAAAATCTTTGTCATGCGGGGACCCTTGATGCGATCACCTTACGTTACCCTGATCCATGGCCCAAGCGGCGACACCACGGGAATCGGATATTAAACAAGGAATTTGCGAATGACGCCTCCAACGCGGTTCGAGTGGGTGGGCTTTTGAAGTTAACCACAGATGATCTCGATTATTTTGAATGGGCAAAAAAGGAGGTGGCGCACTGCGTCTCATGGCGGCTCGAAGAGTCGTGGAGTGGAGAGGGAGAACCCACGAGTGAGTTTGAGGAGTTATTTGCGAAGGAGGGGCGGAATGTTTACCGGCGAGCCTGGCGGAAAGCCTGATTACGCTGATTTGCTAAGGCGTTCGATTTTCTGTCCGGCGAAAAGTTCTCTTGCGGCTAAAAGATGCTCCAATGTGGTTTCAGGCGCAGGACATTCTGCTAAAGACGGGAGAATCTCTTCGCGGGTAAGATTGCCCAAAGATTGACCTGCGAACCAGTGACCTCCTTGCCCTAAGAGATTGTAGCGCATCCGACCGTATTCGGTCAGGTCGAAGGCGATGGCCAAATTATGCAGACGGAGAATCTCGCGAAAGTTAGCCTCTTTGGGGGCCTCGGGCCATGAGGGAAGACCTAAATCCCATGTTTTCCTCCAGCGTTCGGGGAGGGCTGTTTCCCACTGTTTGCGCAGCTTTTCTTCGATTGGGGGCAGAAGAGTTTCTGCATCTTGGAGTCTTGAGATAGCCGCGACATGTTCGTCGAAATCTGAGGGGCGGGCGGCTCCAATAGAGAGGGTGTGGATATTCTGGTTCCGAAGACAAAAGAGTGCGTTGAAGGCCATTGGAGTAAGCGGCTGGGTAAGATCCGCGAGTTTCTTCGGGGCGGTGTAAAGCATGCCACCCTTGTCATTGGGGCTGATGATAAAGACACCCATGTC
>CAJBOM010000003.1 GCA_903956835.1 uncultured Verrucomicrobiota bacterium | reverse complement strand
GCTGGAGTACTACCTGCATCTTTAACATCGAATCCGGTAAGCGCAGCAGTTCTATTAATTAAAGTTCTAAACTTAAGAGAAGAGGTTAATATTCCAGCTTCACCTCCATTAAAAGCATTGCCTAATCCTAGAGTTGGAACGAAATCAAAAGTATATCCAAGCGCAGTTCCATTCACCGGGGCACCTGCATTAGCAGGATAAGAATAGGTGCCACTTACTACTGCTGCCGTTGGCGGTGCCGCTATATCCCGTAGATTTACTTTACAAAACAGCTGCTTTAAATCTACCACCTTCACATGCAGAAACTGGCCGCGGTTCGTCCACCGGTCGGTAGTTCCGGCAATATTCCCGACGATGTCCAAGTTATTTATCACCACCCTCCCATTCGTATTGTTAGTCTTAGCCCAGTTCTGAAGAAAGACGACGTTGTTCGAGGCCATATTAGTGTTCGTGGTGCAACCGCTGCCGAACAAAAGCCCGTCTTTAGACACACTCACCAGTATGAGGTAGAGAGGTCCGTTGGTGAAGTTGCTGGTGGGCCACCCCCCCGCTGGCGGAGTGTAGTTGCCAGCCAAAAAGTTGGTCAGAGCAGGACTAAGAAAATACCTCCTCACTGTATCGTTTGTCGAAGAAGGAATTGAAAAAATTAGCTCATTGGTTCCTAGAACAGAATAGTTGGTCGCCATCGCCACCCAGCCGTTAGTGCTAGTGGGGTTCACATTCGGATTCGGAATCGTTCCAGTCGCCTTAATCCCCGCTACCAGTGCCCTGGCAATCTCCTCTAGATTCGCATCCTCTTTCGTGGTGTTCGCATCTTCAATCTTGGAGATCAACGGCGGCAGGAGCACTGCCGATAAAATCCCGATGATCGCCATCACCCCGATAAGCTCGATCAGGGTGAACGCGCGGCAGTTCCGCCGTGAGCTGGTGAAAATGGATCTTGCGCCTTTCGCCTTAAACCTTACCCGACGGCCCATCCCCCATCCCCAATTCACAATCCGCAATCCGCAATCCGAAATTCTGTCTTCCGCTTTTTTAAATCTCCTCATTTCGGTATTTTCATCATTTGGGTCAGCGGCAAAATGATCGAGAGCGCCACCACCGCCACAATTCCGATCATGATGAAAGTGAGCACAGGTTGCAGAATCCCGAAAACTTTCTTAATCGTCCGGGGAATCACATCATTATAGTAATCGGTCACGTTCTGCAACGACTCCGCCAGCTGTCCCGTACTCTCCCCCGTCTGCACCATCTGCAAGACCAGCGGCGGGAACATATCCGTCTCCTTCATCGTCTCCGCAATTTTGCGACCGCTGGCCACCCCGTCGTGCACCCGAGCCAGCGCCTCCGCCAGTTTCCGATTCCCGATCAGCTCCCGGCTCAGGTCCAGCGATTCCAAAATCAACATCCCCGAACGATACATCGTAGCCAAGTTCTGTCCGAAACGGGAAATGCAGATCATCAGATTCAGTGGACCAAAGACGGGGAGCTTCAGCTTTACCCCGTCCAACCAAACCGCCACCCTGGGAAAGCGGCGGGGCAGTTCATGTCCCAGAATCAGCAGGAGCAGGACAGAGCAGACGATGGGAATGATGTTGCCCACAAAGAAATTGGATACCCCCAGCACAAACCGCGTCAACGCAGGCAGGGGCACTTTCAAATCCAACAGCACCTTCGCAAAGCTGGGCACGACAAAGGTGAACATTCCCACGATGAAGATACAGACGACGATGAGAAGGATAAGCGGGTAGAGCATCGCCTGCTTAATCTCTCCGCGCATTTTCTCCAGCCAGTTCAGGTAAGCCCGCAGCTCCTCACACACCTGAGGCAGGGTGCCGGTCTTGTCCGCCACGCGGATCAGACACAAGACCACCTCGGGAAAAACACCAGGGAACTGGGCCATCGCCTCGTGCAGGTTGGTTCCCCCCTGAATCTGCACGGCGATGTTACGGACGACGGTCTGCAGGTTTCCCCGCCCCAGCCCGTCCGCCACCAACTCCAGAGACTGCAGGATCGGGACACCCGCCTTTAGTAGTGTGCCCATCTGAAAAAAGAAGTCGGCCACCTCCCGCATGGGGGCCTTTTCCTTGCCCGTGGTCTTGCGCATTTTGAAAGTGCGGTTGCGGCCACCCACCTCTTTGGCCTCGACCAGCTCCAACCGTTCCTTGGCCAGCTGCTGAGACAAGGCCTCCTCCCCCGCCGCCTCTCCTCGCCCCGTGACGATGGTTCCGTCCATGCGAATTGCGGTGTAAGCCAGGGTAGCCACGTTTTTTTATGTTCTCCTACGCCACGGTGGTGACGCGGTAGATCTCCTCCAAGGTAGTAAGGCCTTGCGTACATTTGCGCAAGCCGTCCTGAAACATCGGGACGAACCCCTTTTCACGGGCCAACTTCAGAAGTTTTGTGGGATCGTTCGATTCGGTAATCACCTGGTGATAATCGGGATCGAGGATGAGAAACTCCACGATGCCCACCCGCCCGCGGTAGCCGGAGTTATTGCAGCGGTCGCACCCGCCGGGTTTCCACAGCTCGCGCGGGCAATCCTGGGGCACGGGAATGGGCAGGTTGGATAGGATGGCCTCCGCATTGGGATGGGGCTCTTTGCAGGCGGGACACAAAAGGCGAACCAGTCGCTGGCTCAGCACTCCCAACAAACAGGCAGGCAACAGATACGAGGGCACGCCCAGATCGACCAACCGCGGGATGGCACCCAACGCATCGTTGGTGTGCAGGGTGGAAAGAACCAAATGCCCGGTGAGGGCGGCGCGCACCATCAACTCCGCAGTTTCCTGATCCCGCGTTTCCCCCACCAAGATGATGTCTGGATCCTGTCGCAGGAGGGTCCGAAGGCCAGAGGCAAAGGTCAGTCCGATCTTCTCGTTCACCTGAGTCTGACGGACGAGCGGCAGACTAAACTCCACCGGATCCTCCAGCGTGAAAATGGAGCGTTTATCGGCAGGAAGTTTGCTCAGGGCGGCGTAGAGGGTGGTGGTCTTGCCCGAACCGGTGGGCCCCGTTACCAGGATAACCCCGTTGGGGCGGTTGAGGAGATTGAGGAACTGGCCCTGCATCTGCCCATCGAAACCCAGGCTGACCAGATCCAACTGCAGGTTGGAGCGGTCCAGCAGCCGAAGAACGAGGGATTCCCCAAAGGAAGTGGGCAGAGAGGAAAAACGGAAGTCCACAGGGCGGGAACCAGCGTCGAAGTTGTAGCGCCCCGCCTGGGGCAAACGCGTCTCGGTAATATCCATCCCGCCTAAAATCTTGATTCGGGCGGTCAGGGCATTTTGGACTTCTTTGGGGACGAGCAGGCCCTCGTTCAAAATGCCGTCCTTGCGGGCGCGAATCCGGAGAATGCGTTCCTCTGGCTGGATGTGGATATCGCTCACCCCGTGGGAAATGGCATGGAGCAGGAGTTCATCCACCAGGCGCACCATTGGAGCGTCCGTCTCGGAAGTGGCCGCCAAGGTCGCTGCATCCATCGAGAGAATTTCATCGACGGTGTTTTCCAGTAGCCCCGCCTGAATATAGTGGCGGCTGATCGATTCCCGGACATCCCCTTCCGTCGAGGTGACAAAGCGGACGGGACGGCGCAAGTGTTGCTCGATCGCATCCCCGTGGGTGACATCCAGGGCGTTACCCAAGGCGACGACCACGGAACCATCCTGTTCGATCCGCAGGGGCAAAGCCAAATGGCGAAGGGCCAGTTCCCGCGGAATTAAAGCCAGTACATCGGGAGGGACAATCAGTTTGCGGATATCGGCCGCCTCAGTTCCTGACCGCTGGGCGATATAGGAGGCGACGACGCGGGGATCAACGAACTGCAGACCCCGCAGGCTATCCGCTAGGGTGATGCGTTTGCGGCGGGCTTCCCTCTCTGCCAGATCCACCTGGGCGGAGGTCGCGTGCCCCCACACCACTAGCCAATGCTCCAAGCTGATCTTCTTGGCGGAAAAGCGCAAGGGATCGTCTGCAGGATCCACCCCGTCGATCAAACCGTGGGCGTCAATCGTCGATTCCATAGAATTAGTTGCAATCTAACAGGAGATCAGGGAAAAAGCAAAAGGGGCGGCCCATGCGGACCGCCCCCTTTGAATCAGATCGGAAATTTTTCCTCCGATTAGTCGTTAGTGATATAGATGAACAGGTTGTACGTGCCTGTGGTGGAACCCGTCCCCACACGACAGTTGCCACGAGCCAATGCTTCGGCTTGGGCTTGGGTTACAACTCCCGTAGTGGTTTGTGCAACAGCCGCAGCTAAAAGCGCGTTGTCACTTACTGGAGTACCCGTGCTGCTCGTGAAGGGGCCATCGATCTTGGATTTAATCGCGGCGGCTTCCTGCAATGGGACGCTAGGAATAGCTAGGTAGATAACTCGATGGGGCACGTCCCGAGTCTGGGTGGCCGAGAAAGTGTCGGCAGCAGTAGCTGTTTCCTCCGAGCATCTGATCTGGGCAAAGGTGGATACCGTATTCCCGGTGATGCTCGTACCAGTTGTAAAAGCAGTACCAGGAAGTGCTATCCGGGTATCTGTCTGAGTTCCAAATGGTACGTTGATTGCGCTCACCAAGCCTTGAGCCAATAACCAGTCACCAAGCGAGGTTTGGCCTGCAGCCACTGAAGCACCAGTGCGAGGATCAACATAGGGATTACCCTCTTGAGTTGTCGCCGCAGCTGAGCCGTCAATTGGAAATTTTTGCTGCTTCTGTAGGTAACGGTCTGCACCGCTTTTCCACTGACCTAGGTTTTGGGCGAGTTGGGTCACCCGTCCTTCCCGAATGCCATCGATCACCCGTGGGGCAACCACAGCACCAAGAATTCCAATAATAGCCATCACGCCGATGATTTCCACCAAGGTGAAGGCTCCGTTTGATTTACGATTGAGTTTTGGTTTCATTTGATCACATTGACACCGTAAGAATAAGAACGCAACTATCTAATTAGGAATAGTTTCTAGCGGTCGATTTTCTCTGGCCAATGGTTCAAATCGAATGATGAACGGCATATACTAAACCCGGATGGGATTGCCTATCCAAGAGTCCCACCCTTCAAAACGCACCCGTCGTAGTTCCACTGAGGGCGGGGCAAAATTGAAAATCCACGCGAAAGCGCGCGTGAGCGCGTCTCTACCCCGACCGGCGTCGGGGCCGCAACCGCGGGGAAAAATTACCCTTTTTCCCTACCGAGTCACACTCAGCCTCAAGAACTGCCCAGAGGGACTGTTGGCACGATCCACACTGTAGATCCGACGCTCACACCCACTGGGCACATTATTCTGATTGGTTGAAAGTACCATACTCACCCCAATACTGCTCCAACTGCTTAAATCCACTCCCGCCTCACCCACCACACTCAGACTTGGATCATTGGTCCTAACCACCGCCGTCAACGACAGCTTACTACTATCCAACACCGTCACCGTACTCTCCGACAACCCTGTCGGTGATAAGGCCCCACCCACAGCATACTTCACCAACAACTCCGATGTCAGCGTCACTCCACTTCCAGCCAATGGTGTTGATCAGCATTTTGAAAAATTAATTTCGCTTTCTTTTTAGATTTTTTTTGGGGGTCCGCCAGAGATTTGCTACAGCCGAAACGCCTCCCGAAACGCCCTTGTCTGTCTTCGCGACACCTCCACCTTGGCCCCCTCCCCCAGATCCAGCTCAATCATCCCCCCATCCACCGGCCGCGTCCCCTTGACCGATCCCAACCCCACAATCTGCTTCCGGTTGATTCGGAAAAAATGAGCCGGATCCAGGCGCTCCACAAAGTACTTCAGCGGTCGCCGCACCAGCGGCTTCGCTCCATCCATAACCACCCGCGTATAATTCCCCTCCGCCTCCAGCCACCGCACTTTGCTGATCTCAATCAAAAAGGCCGCCTTCCCATCGCGGAAATAGGCCCGATCTCCCGGACCCAACTTCCCTTGACTCTTCTCCCCCCCCGGCCACCGCGCTGCCTTCCGCTCGAGCGCCCTCTTCACCGCACGGGCCAGATCCTCTGGCGCAATCGGCTTGAGCAGATAATCCAGCGCCCCGCGCCGCACCGCATCCACCGCAAACTGGTCGTAGGCTGTGGAAAATATAATCTCCGGCATGGGCGGCTCGAGGGCATCCAACACCCCAAAACCATCCAACTCCGGCATCCGAATATCTAAAAAAACCAGATCGGGCGCCTCCTTCTGGATCATCGCCACCGCCTCGAGCCCATCCGTGGCTTCCCCCACAATTTCGACCTCAGGGTGACTTTTCCCCAGCAGCCGGCGCAGCTCCCTTCGCGCCAACCCCTCGTCATCCGCCACCACCACGCGTAGCTTCAATTCGACCCCACTCTTAACTCAACCCACTTGGTCGCTCCCTCTGCGTTTTTCTCCACCACGATTTTCGCCCTCGGGGGTCGCTCTACCGCCAAACGCTCCACCCATACCGGGTCAGGCCAATCGGGAAATTCTGCCTTCCCCCCCGGGACCGCTGGCTCCACTTCCACCCGCAAAACTCCCTCCTCGGGTTGGCTTACGCAAATTTGCGCCCCCTCCTTGCGCATGCCCACCCCTCGCCGTACCGCCCCCTCCACCAGCGAAAAAAACGATAACGGCGGTATTTTGCACTGCCGCAAATCTCCTCGCAACTCGTCGGTAAAGCGCAAGCGGTTCCCGTAACCTGCCCCTTCTAATTCTATATAATCTCGAATTAAATCCATCTCCTCCTTTAAGGAAGTTTCCTTTTTCTCCCCCGCTAAGAGGGCCGCCCGCAAAAGTCGGCTCAGTCTGACCAAAAGATCCCGGGCTGCCTCTGCCTCCGACATGACCAACGAAGCGATTCGATTCAGCGCGTTAAAAATCACATGAGGATGAAGTTGGGCCCGCAACACCCCTAACTCCACCTCCCGGCGTAAAAGTCGCTCCCGCTCCCCTCGAGCCTCCTCCCTCGCCGTCACATCCGTCGCCGTCCCTAATACCACCGCCGGTTTTCCGTCCGTGCCCTCCGACTCAATTCTACCTTGCAGTTCAACCTTTCGTGCCCTGCCTTGCGGATCAAACAACCCGAGCAAATAGGGCGCTGTCACCTCCGTCGGTGTCGGCCAGATCGGCGGACCTTGCCACCCTTGGACCAGCCCCCAATCTTTTTTTTCACCCCGCAATCCGAGCAGTTGCGCCGCCTCCGCCCGATCCCACTCTACCTCTTTTCCCCGCTGCCAACGCCAGAAAACCAACTTTTTCTCCCGCGCGACCGTGTCCGTCCAAACCCGAATCTCCTCCCGATCATCCCGCAGAGCCCCCATCCCATGGGCCGTCCCCAGCACCGCGGTCAACCCCAGCGCCAGCACCCCCACGGGAAAAGAGTGCAGACCCGCATTGCCATCCACCCAGCCGAGTCCCGCTAAAAGCGCCACTAAAAAACAGCCCAAGGCCGTGCCTGTCACCCCAAACCGCATGGCCTGCCAAAATAAAATAACGATCGGAATAAAACCCAAAGCCAAACCACCTCTCGGGTCTAAATCCGTGCTCGCCGCCACCCGGCCCACCACCACCAGCAGGATGGCTAGAAACACCCAGCCCGCAAAAAGGCGCCGGTTTAATCGAGCAAAAAAATTAAGATTTAAACTTGCCGCCAAGGGGGCCACCGCCATCACCCCTAGGGCCCGCCCAATCCATAATGTCGCAAAGCCAGAGCTAAAGGGAGCGTTCATCGAGAGAATTTGCTCCACCACCGATCCCATCACCGTCACGCCCGCCGCCATCGGGACAATCAACAGCTCTCTCGTGATCGCACTGCCTCCCAAAACTGGGCGCGAGCGCAGCAGAAGCCACGCCACGCCCGCTTCCGCCCAGAGCGCTGCACTTTGCGGTCCACCCGAAAAAACCCCGCCCAGCATCGGTACCAGCCCCACCACCAGGGCTCCCGGTAAAAAGCCCCGCCAAGCTAAACCAATGACGAAACCGGGTAATGGGTCCCACAAGAGTCCTTCCTCACTCATCAAAAGTGGCCCCCGCAAAGAATACGCCGCCACGCCCAAAACCCCACATCCTGCCACTTCAAGCAGCAGCCTAACTCTGGACCGATTTATCCAAAAGAAATTCACTCTTTAGTGTGTTGCCCTATCCCACCCTACTCGTCTAGTCAATGTTAAGCGCTTTCACCCATAATATGAACACACCCGCCCCAGATCTTAACCACCTTCTTGCCGCAGTTTTGGATCGTAACGCTTCGGATCTTCACCTTCAGGTTGGCCAGACCCCCATGCTCCGTATTTCCGGAAAAATGACCCCTTATGAGTGCCCCTTGCTAACCCCTGAACACACCCAGGAAATCACCACCGCGATTCTCCCCACCCACATGCTCGAGCGGTTGGAACGCGAGGGCGGCGCCGATTTCGCAATTCCCTTTGGTGATAGTGCCCGATTCCGCGTCAGCATTCTCAAGGCTAAGGGGAATTATGGTCTCGTTCTTCGACTCATCCCTAGCCGCCTCCTTCCGATGGATCAGATTGGCCTTCCGCCCGCCATCCAAGCCCTGCTCAAACGCCCGCGGGGTCTGATTCTCGTTACGGGCCCCACAGGATCAGGTAAATCCACCACCCTTGCCTCCATGGTCAACTGGATCAACGAGAACCGACAATCCCACATCATCACGATCGAGGACCCCATTGAATACTATCATCCCCATAAACAAAGCGTCGTCACCCAGCGCGAAGTCCACGTAGACGTGACCAGCTTCGCCGAAGCCATTCGGGGTGCCTTGCGCCAGGATCCCGATGTCATCCTCGTGGGCGAAATGCGCGACCTGGAAACCATTGAGGCTGCCGTCACCGCCGCGGAAACCGGCCACTTGGTCTTCGGAACTCTCCACACCACCGGAGCCGCTCGCACCATCACCCGGATCGTGGATGCATTTCCCGCCAATACCAAAGAGATGATTCGCGCCCAGCTCTCCACCTCCATCGTGGCGGTTATCTCCCAGGTCCTCATGCGCAAGGCCGGCGGCGGCCGCATCGCCGGTTTCGAAATCATGGTCAATACCCCATCGATTGCGAACCTGATCCGGGAAAATAAAATCTACCTCATCGAATCCGAGCTCCAGACAGGAAGCAAATACGGGATGATCCAACTGGATGCCCACCTCACTCGACTTGTTCAAGAGGGCAAAGTGGATCCCGAAGAGGCCATTGAATTCGCTCAAAAGCCGGATGAACTTCGCACAAAACTTGGACTCCCTGCCGCCTCTTAATTTAACCAACAAGCAGGTTGAACCTTGATCACGGAATCATGGGCAGAGCGGTCAGTCCCCGAATCGCCTCGCTGAACTCGAGACATTTGCATCTTTGACCAGAGGGGTTAGAGACAAACCACCCTACCTAACCCTGAATCCTTCAACTACAGTTTCGAATTCTAATTTTATTTTCCCCTAAATCCATGCTCACCTCCCGCCTTCGATTCCTTCTTTGCCCCCAGAAAGCCGAAAAGGCGCGGCTCCTTTCGGAACCGCGCCCTCTCCAGCTCCCCTCGGGGGACGTACCCCGGGGGAAATTCTTACGAATGGATTAGTAGTCCATCCCTCCGCCGTGACCGCCACCCGCGGGTGCCGGTGCCTTCTCCTTCTCGGGCAACTCCGTCACCACCGCTTCGGTGGTCAGGAGCAGACCCGCGATAGATGCGGCGTTCTGCAGAGCGGACCGAGTGACTTTGGTCGGGTCAACCACGCCAGCTTTGACGAGATCAACATATTCACCAGTGGCCACATTGTAGCCCTCGGCGCCTTTTCGACTTTTCACTTCTTGGACCACAATCGAGCCCTCCACTCCGGCGTTATCCGCCAAAGTACGCAAAGGTTGTTCGACGGCGCGACGGATGATCTCCGCCCCAATCGCCTGATCCCCTTTGAGTTTGAGACTCTCGATGGCCTTCTGACCGCGAATCAAAGCCACGCCCCCTCCGGGGACGATGCCTTCTTCCACGGCCGCACGAGTCGCATGCAATGCGTCCTCTACGCGGGCCTTCTTTTCCTTCATCTCAGTTTCGGTTGCGGCACCGACATTGATCACCGCTACCCCGCCCGCGAGCTTCGCCAGACGTTCCTGCAGTTTCTCTTTGTCGTAGTCCGAGGTTGTCTCTTCGATCTGTTTCTTGATCTGAGAGACACGGCCTTGGATGTCAGAGCTTTTCCCCACCCCTTCGATCAGGGTGGTGTTCTCTTTGTCCACAACCACGCGCTTCACGCGGCCGAGATCTTCCAAGGTAACGTTCTCAAGCTTGATCCCCAGATCCTCGCTGAGCATCTTGCCACCCGTGAGGATAGCGATGTCTTCCAGCATGGATTTGCGGCGATCTCCGAAGCCCGGCGCCTTGACGGCACAGACTTGCAGAGTCCCACGCAGCTTGTTCACTACCAAAGTCGCCAGGGCTTCGCCCTCAACTTCTTCCGCAATGACCAAGAGAGGTTTGCCCGATTTGGCTACCTTTTCCAAGAGAGGCAACATGTCCTTCAAGCTCGAGATTTTCTTCTCGTGAATCAGGATGTAAGCATTTTCTAAGGATGCTTCTTGATCTTCTTGGTTGGTGACAAAGTAAGGAGAGAGATAACCCTTATCGAACTGCATCCCCTCGACCACTTCGAGGGAGGTTTCAATCGATTTGGCTTCTTCCACCGTCACCGTGCCATCTTTGCCCACCTTGTCCAAAGCATCGGCGATAATCTCACCGATCGTTTTGTCCCAGTTGGCAGAGACGGTCGCGACTTGGCGAATATCGTCCTTGTCCTTCACTTTTTTGCTGATCGCCGCGAGCTCTTCCACAATCGCTTCCACCGCGCGATCGATTCCACGCTTTAGCTCAGTCGGATTCGCCCCGGCGGTCACATTCTTGAGACCTTCCCGGTAGATCGATTCCGCCAAAACCGTGGCGGTAGTGGTGCCGTCCCCCGCGATATCGCTAGTTTTGCTGGCGACTTCACGGACGAGTTGCGCACCGATATTTTCATAAGGATCCTCGAGCTCGATCTCTTTCGCAACCGTCACACCGTCTTTGGTGATAGTCGGAGATCCGAACTTTTTATCGAGAACCACGTTGCGACCGGCCGGTCCGAGTGTCGCTTTGACGGCTTTGGAGAGCTTCTCCACGCCGCGCAAAAGCGCGTGCCGGGCGGCTTCGTCAAACAAGATTTGTTTGGCTGCCATAATTCATTTCCTCCTTCAGCTCACCACGCCGAGGATATCATCCTCACGCATGATCAGCATTTTCTCGCCTTCGAGGGTAATTTCTGTCCCGCCGTATTTACTAAACAGGACCTTGTCCCCTTTTTTAACTTCCATCGGGATGAGTTTGCCCGCGTCGTCCCGTTTTCCGGGTCCAACTTGGACTACTTTCCCCTCCTGGGGTTTTTCTTTAGCGGTATCGGGGATAATGATCCCGCCTTTTTTCACTTCCTGCTCTTCGAGAGGATGCACCAGCACCCGATCGCCGAGAGGACGGATATTCACATTAGCCATAGCTTGGGTGAACTCCTTTCTTTGGTTTTGAGGTTTCGGTTTGTCTGAAGGATGGGCAAGGTCCCGAGGGACCTAGGGTTAACTCGGCTTTGGGCCGCCCTTCTTGTTTTTGTCAACCATCTCGAACTCGGCATCAATCACTTCCCCCTCACCCTTTTCAGGTTGGGTTCCGCGATCCGCCGCGCCCGAGTTTCCCGGTTCCGAAGTTGCTTCTTTTCCTGCCGCCGCTTTTTCCGACGCCTGTCGGTAGAGATCAGAACTCACCGCCTGCACCAGCGTGTTCAGCTTTTCCGCGGTGTCTTTGATGGCGGCTTCGTCATCTTTCTTCACCGCTTCTTTCACCGCGGCCGCCGCCTCCTCAATCTCCTTTTTCTTCGCCCCATCCAGCTTGTCCCCCATCTCCTTCATCATCTTCTCTGCCGCAAAAGCAGTGTTCTCCGCTGTGTTCCGCGATTCAATCTTCTCCTTCGCCTTAAGATCTTCCGCCTCGTGCTCCTTCGCTTCACGCGTCAGCTTCTCTACCTCTTCCTTGGATAGACCGCTCGAGCCAGTAATCGAAATCTTCTGCTCCTTCCCCGAACCAAGATCCTTGGCCGAGACTTGCAGAATCCCGTTGGTGTCGATGTCAAACGTCACCTCGACCTGAGGCACTCCTCGCGGCGCAGGCGGAATCCCGTCCAAATGAAAGGTGCCCAGCCGCTTATTATCGCGCGAAAGAGGCCGTTCCCCCTGCAAAATCACAATCTCCACCCCCGGCTGGTTGTCCGAGTAGGTGCTAAACACATTCGTCTTTTTC
>CAJBOM010000002.1 GCA_903956835.1 uncultured Verrucomicrobiota bacterium | reverse complement strand
TCTTAATCTTTCGGCGAATTTCAATCTTGAAACTTTGACCTAGGTCGGTTCGGTGCGGTGGTCTCAATCGGCGTTACAGCAACTGCACCTATCGGTGGATGGGTAATCTATCAAAACTTGAGGTTCCTATAGGTGTTACATATGTAACACCTATAGGCATGCCTGAATCAGGGACAGTGGAGGTAGGACGGTAGAAGGAGGCGGGCTATTTGGAGGTTTGGATGTATTCGCCGGCCCAGGGGTCTGATGGGGGGGACTTGAGGAAACCTTCGCAGATCTTTTTATAGGTTTTAGAGGGGCCATCGTTGTCGTCGAGTGAGAGGGCCTGATCGAATTTGGCGATGGCGGCGGTGAAGTTCTTCGCAGCATGGAGGTGCCAGCCTTCTTCGAAGATCTGGACTACCTGGCGCTTGGCTTCGGAGAGTTCGCCCTTTTTGGCGAGGAGTTCGTAGCAGGGGACGGGTTCGGTCTTACCTTTAACAATCATGTTGGCCAGGAAACGAGCTTCGATTTTGTCTTTGGCCATTTCATAGGTTTTGCCTCCGATCATGATGTGGGTGTCGAAGGGTTTGTTAGCGGGTTCGAAACGGGCGGCTTGGTTGACGGCATCTCCCATGACGGTGTACTGGAACTTTTTGTCGGAGCCCATGTTGCCGGCAGCGACTTCGCCTGTGTTGATGCCCATGCGGGCGTCGATGTCGCAACCGTATTCGGCTTTGAGTTCGCCTTTGAGGGTTTGGAGTCGTTCCTGTTGTTCGAGGGCAGACCAGCAGGCTTTCCAAGCGTGGGAGTCTGGATCGGGATCAGCCCAGACGGGAACGCCGAAGTCGGCCATGATGGCGTCTCCAGAATACTTATCAATATAGCCACCGTACTTGGTGACGAGATCGCTCATCGGGGTGAGGTAGCGGTTAAGGATTTTGGCGAGGTCCTCGGCGGAGACGGATTCGGAGATGGTGGTAAAGCCTGCGAGATCGGAGAAGAAAATGGAGACCATGCGTTTTTCCCCTGTGAGGCGGAAGCGATCGGGATCGGCCTGCATGTAGGAGAGGACCTCGGGACTGACCATGGTGGAAAACATGCCGCTGACCCGGCGCTTATCCCGCTGTTCGAGGACGAACTCATAGCCGAGGCAACCGATGCCACCGAAGAGGAGGGTGAGGCAGGGGCTGACGGCGGGGAGGATAAGACTGAGTTTATCTTGGACAAAGAAAGTAAGGACGGCATATCCCAGCCCAAAAAGAACGAGTAGAAAAAGGCGGAAGATGGGTTGCTTGGTGGCGAGGATGAGGAGAAGAGCGAGCAAGGCGCCTGCGAGAATGAGGGCGGGTGGAGTCCAGAGTGGGGGCATTTGCAGAAAGCTGTTGGAGAGGGCGGCACCGAGAGCGGCGAGATGAACCTCCGGACCCGGCATGGCGGTGGTGTAGGGGGTGCGGATGACGTCTTTGGACCAGTTGCCGTAAGGACCAACGAGAACGATTTTATCTTTGAGCATCTCCCCGTTTTTAAAAACTTTTTCCCAAGTGGAAGGGACGAAGAGTTGATAGACCGGAATGGATTTGTAGTTGAAGTTTGGGGGGCCAGCGAAGCGGAGAAGGCCCGAGCCACTGGTAGGAATGCGATCGGCGTAGCCTGCTTTTTCAAGCATGCGACAGGCGAGGGAAACAGCGGGGATGGATTGGAACTGGCGATGGTAATCGGCACGGCGAACAATGCCGTCGCTATCAGGCCAGAGGTTGACAAAGCCCACCCGGCCTGCGGAGTTTTCCTGAGAGATTTCCGTCGATCCCGAAGAGGCGAGGGCGGCGGGGAGGGTGAGTTGGACGGAGGTGCGACCTGCGTTGCTAACTTCCTCAAAAGTTCCGCCGAGGACGGCGCGGTCTCCCTTGTCGGTCATGGTTTGGAGGAGTTCCTCGTCGCCATCTTTGGGGGTGGGAAACATTAAATCGAGGCCGACCACTTTGGCTCCAGCGTCGGTGATACGCTGGATGACACTGGCCCAGACGGAGCGACGCCAAGGCCAGGAGCCGGTGGACATTTCGGCGAGGGCGGGATCGGCGGCGACCTCCTCTTCGGAGAGGATGTCTTTGTAGGTAGCTTTATCGATGGCGATGAAAACGATTTCGGAAGAAACTGGAGCGGTCTGGCCGAAACGGACGCGAAGGTCGCGGGTGTAGAGTTCAGCCTCGAGAAGGGGTTTGAACTGGATGAGGCCGAGGAGGGTAAAGAAAACTCCTGCGGCCAGACAGATGCCGCTGAGGATGAAGCGGCGACGGACGGCTTCTTTTTTAGCGGTCTTGGCCATAGCAAAACATTAGTTGGCGGGAGCGGGACGATTCAAGGTGGATTCCTGTTTGGTACCTTCTTGGGTGAGCTCATTCTCAAATTCGCGCATCAGTTTGTGTTCGTAGTCGACCACTTCTCGTTCGATTGCGGAGATGGCGGCACGGCGGGCAGCTTTTTCCTGCTCGATCCGTTTTTCTTGTTCTGAGTTGGCAATAATTGCTCCGATGAGAGCACCAGCGAGGGCGCCGGCTCCAGCGCCGATAGCAGCACCATCGCCACCGCCGGCCATGGCGCCGATGCTTGCACCCGTGGCGGCGCCCCCGACCATGCCGATTCCTGCACTTGTGGGGACCCCGCTGCCTGCTCCGATTCCTTTGCTTTTCGCGGCGGACGGGGCGGAAGATATGAGTTGGGATCGGTACTGTTTTACGTCTTCACGGATACCAGTGAGCCGATCGTCGAGGGTTTGGGTGGCGGCGCGGCGTTTGGCTTCTCCATTTTCCAGCTCCCCGCGGGAGCGGAGGAGTGCGGGAGGAGGGGTTGTGGCTTCGCGGACGAAAATGGCTTCGAGGGCGGGGATGCGGGTGAGGGGAAGGAGATCGGCGCTGGTGACCTTCCAAGTTCCAGAAGAGCGATCGGCGCGACGGACAGTCCAACCACCCTGAAGAGTGGTGCCGGCGGGGAGAATGGTTTTGGCGGAGGCTAGATCGAAGACTTTGCCTGGGGGAAGATCGTAGGCGTAGACGATTTTTGGGATGAGGCGTTTATGATTAGAGGAAAGATCTTTGGGAACGGTTACGGGCACAACGGGAGCGAGGAGAATATCTTCCTTCGCCCGGAGAGTGATGACGTAGTCGACGGAGACTCCGTCGTCGGAGGTGATCAGGCGACGTGGGGTGAGTTCGACACATTCAACCTGCTGGGGGAGGTGGCGGGAAAGTACCGAGCGGGCGAGGGCATCGGGAGGGAGATTTTGTTTGCGGTTCCACCAACCGAGGGTGGACTGATCGAGGGGGATGGCGG
>CAJBOM010000001.1 GCA_903956835.1 uncultured Verrucomicrobiota bacterium | reverse complement strand
TTCGTACCGTGGCGACGGGGGTGGGGCAGGAGCCCGATCCGGCGAAATGGCAGAAAGCTATTCTCGCGAAGCCCAGACCCAAGCTTTTGGTAATCACTTCGACCCTTTCCAACCCGAGTGGCGCAACTCTACGTGAGGAGTGGAGACCGAAGTTGCTAGAGATTTGCAAGAAGGCAGGGGTACCTATTTTAGAGGATGATATTTATGGAGATTTACTCGGGCGGGGCCGTCCGAAGCCGATTCGGGCTTTTGATGATGGAAGTACGGTTCTTTATGTAACCAGTTTTTCGAAAACGGTCGCTCCTGGACTGCGGATCGGCTTTGCCTTGCCGGGAAAGTGGATGGATGCGGCGGCGGATCGACAGTGTCGCCAAACGATTCACGGAGGTGTTCCTCCTGAGTATGTCACGGCTTCCTTTTTGCGTTCGGGTAGGATGGATTCCCATTTGGAGATGTTGCAGTCGGTTTATGGGAAAAGGCGCGAGTTGGCAGGCGGGATCTTATTGCGGGAACTTCCAGAGGGTGTGAGGGCGGATGATCCGCGAGGTGGCTATATGCTTTGGGTGCGGGGAGGACGACCTGGGATTATGGATGAGGTGGCCAAACAGTGTCTTTCGAGAGGTGTGGCGGTGGTGGGGGGCGGTATCTTTTTTGCGAATCCGCCCAAGGAGGCCTGTTTCCGTTTAAACTGTGCCCGTGCGACTCCTGAGGATTTGGCGCGTGGGGTGGGAATTTTTTGTGAGGTGCTTAAGTCTGAGTTGGGCCGAACTGGTGGACGTAAAAACCGGACCTGAGTTTTGGCTCAAACCAGGTGCTCTTGGGGGGCATGATCTGGTCGGCATCGGCCACGGCGAGGATTTGGGAGAGGGAAACGGCTGGCAGACTGAAAGCAGCGGACGCCTGGCCTGAATTGACCCTATTTTCCAAGCTTCTAATTCCGTGAATTCCCCCCACGAAATCGAGACGGGCATCCGTCCGGGGATCCTTCACCTGCAAAACTGGGCCGAGCAGAAGATCTTGAAGAGCGAAGGCGTCTAGCTTCGCTACGGGATCGGATTTCTCATCGGCTTTCCAGGAGAGCTGATGCCACTTTCCTTCTAAAAAGAGCCCAATTTTTCCAGTTTCATCGGGAGGAGCGGTTGGAGATGGGGTAACTCGAAATACTTTTTTTGCCTCCTCGAGGAATGTGGCAGGAGTGAAGGGGTCCAGCTTTAAGACGAGTCGGTGATAGGGAAGAACCCTAAGCTCGGAGGCTGGAAAATAAACAGTGAGGATTCCAAGTGGGCCGGGTTTTACTTCCGCCAAGCGGGCGGCAGCGGCAGCCCGATGATGTCCGTCGGCAATGTAGGAGCGGGTGACTTTCGTAAAGAGGCGGACGATTTCGGAAGGATCGGGACAGCGCCAGACAGTATGGATGACCCCACGCTCATCAGTGACCTCTGCCAGCGGTTTTACGGTTAGTTCAATTTCATTCATCTGGGCTGTCAGTTCGGGCAGGTCGGGATAGGCGGCAAGCACGGGTCCGGTGAGGGCGCCCAGATGACGGATTAGGTTGACGCGGTCATCCTCTTTGTCAGGGCGGGTGAACTCGTGTTTTCGAAGTTGGCCTGAGGCGTAGTCGGTAAAGTCTGCCAGAGCGGCAAAGCCGCGCTGCCGGTGCTTACCTTCGACCATTCGGACGAGATAGATCGAGGGTCTTGCTTCTCTCAGGAGGGATTGATTCGTGATCAGTTGGGTAAAATTCTGGGCGGCTTTTTTGTAGACTTCAGGTGCGTTGAATTTGACCGTATCGGGAAATTCGAGGTCAGCTCGGTCGACTCGCAGGAGAGTGTTGGGATGGTCTTTGGCAAGAGTGCGACACTCTTCGCGCGAAACGATATCGTAGGGGACACAGGTGACCTTCTTGGCCTGAGTAGGATTAACCGACAGGGCTGGAATGGGATGAATTTTAACCATATTAGAATAGTAAGAACGTAGCGGTTTTCTCCTGCCTTTGTCTAACCCAGCCTTTCGCATAGTTCATCCCTCTGTCCGTGCTCGCAGCATGCTCGCAGCATGCTGCGAGCATGGGGAGGGGCCACTAAAGGACTAAAGTGGGCTGATCTTTTTTTGCCAGTCCATTTCGCCAAGTGGGATTTGCGAGACCAAGGAGATTTCGATTCTTTCTGTCCAATCCCCGCGAGTAGGTTCCTTCAGAATTTCCTCCCAATCAACGGGTTTGACCATTGGCCAAGGATCTAGCGGGATAGATCGGTTGTTATTTGAAAAGGCGCTACTCCAGCGCCAGGACTTGGCTTCAAAGCATAGGCCCGCTTTGACTGGGTTTCGCTCTATGTATTGGGCAACCCGAAGAAACGATTCGTTAAGTTGGACTGGATTAGCGTGGAAACGATTCTGGTAGACGGCACCAAGACCCTCGGTGTTATGACGCCGACGATAACGACGTGCTTGGGTGCTGGCATAGCGCTGTAAACAGCGAGAAAGAGATCCCACAGTCTCCTCTTGGACAAGGAGATGCCAATGATTTGGCATTATACAATAGGCATACAAAATAATACCATATTTCTCCAACGATTCGGCCAAGGTTTTCTCGCAGATGACATAGTCGTCTGTGTCTGCGAAAATCTGCGCCCGCATAGCTGCTCGATTGCACACATGGAAGATTGTCCCGGGCATGAAGTGTTTACGTTTTTGTCCCATGGTAGATTAAACTCCCCATATCGGGAAAAGTTGCGGCGATATTTTAGGCCCCTCAGTTTTTCTCATGCTCGCAGCATGCTGCGAGCATGCTGCGAGCACAGGGAGGGATGAGGGGAGGGGGGATGGGCAGGGTTGTCTAAAGGGCAGGAAAGTGGTTAATTATGGGGCTGATGCGTACGGACTTCGTTCATTTGGCGGGCAAATTCTTTGCGCTTCTTACCGTGGTCTGTTTTTTTCTTCCGTGGGTGAGGGTTTCTCCTGATGCTCTGAGAAAAAATACCATGGAGGTGGTAAAAAACTTGGCGCAGGGGAATAAAGGGGTTGGGAAAACTTTGATCTGGATGAGAGAGGAAGAGTGGAAAGAGATTTGGGCGGATCCAGCAGATGGGTTTTCTGGATTTCAGCTTGTCTTTGGAGCGGCTTCAGGGACTCCTCGGATGAAGGCCCAGCAGGAACTGGCCTCAGTTGTGCTAGGCGGAAAAGAAAAACGGCCTCTTTTGGGTTGGCTTCTCTTGGTACCGATTTTGGCTGGATTGGGTTGGGGTTCCCTCATTTTACGCGGAGTTCCGCCATCCCTTTCGGCTATGGTTTCCCTCATGCTGATAGGAATGTATTTTGTGCTCCGCTGGAAAATAGCGGATGCCTACACCGACAGGCTTTTAGCTCAATTGCAGCTGGGACCAGGATGGTGGGGAGCCTTGTACGGAATGTTGGGGCTGGGGGTGGTATGCCTCTTTGTCGCCCTACGAAAACACGGCGGGAGCTACAGCTCTAAGATTAAGACGTTTTAGAAGAATCTTTGTTTGAGGCCGGACTTTTTTTGTCCCCGTCTTCCACCGCATTTTTGACCTCTTTTTCAAAATCATCTTTCGCTCGAGAAAACTCGCCCAAGCTGCGGCCAATGGATCGCGCAAGCTCAGGAAGTTTTTTGGCACCGAAAAGAAGAATAATCACGAGAACAATCCAGAACCATTCTGAGCCTTGGGGAAAACCAAGCGCGAGGGGGATGGGGATGAACATGGGGTAAGCTTAAGCGGGCGACAGCAGGAGGCAAGAAAGGTTCGTGGGCGAGGAGGTGGGATAAAAAGCTAAAGGCCTAGAGCTTTGCGGGCGGCTTCCAAGGTGGGAGCGATGGCTGATGGGGCATGAGGGAAAAGGCTAAGCGCGGTATCGGGATCTTTTAAGCCGTGGCCTGTTAGTGTCATGGTGACGAGGCTGCCTTTTGGAATCCAACCTGCGGCGACGGCTTTGCGCAGGCCTGCAACAGGGGCGGCACAGGCCGGCTCGACGAAGATGCCCTCGGTTTGGGCAAGAAGTTGATAAGCACTGAGGATTTCCTCATCGGTGACTTTATCGATGCGTCCGTTGGACTCCTTAACCGCGGCAAGGGCTCCTGCGCCGCTGGCTGGGTTGCCAATGCGAATGGCGGTGGCGATGGTTTGCGGATCTTTGACGATGTGCCCGTCGACAAGAGGAGCGGCCCCAGCGGCTTGCCAGCCAAACATCCGCGGGCGAGGGCCATGGGGAAGTGCCTCGCAGAATCCCTTCCAGTAGGCGGTGATGTTACCAGCGTTACCCACTGGAAGAAAATGGAAGTCGGGAGTTTTTTCGAGAGCTTCAAGGATCTCAAACGAGGCGGTTTTTTGGCCCTCAATTCTGACTGGGTTAATGGAGTTAACCACTTCGATGCCTGGAAGATTGGACATTTGGCGGATTAGGTTCAAGGCGTCGTCGAAATTTCCTGATATGGGAAGAAGCTTAGCTCCATGAATGAGAGCTTGAGTAAGTTTTCCCAGGGCGATTTTGCCAGCGGGAATAATCACAGCGGAAGCGATCCCGGCGCGTGCGGCGTAGGCTGAGGCTGAAGCGGAGGTGTTGCCGGTACTGGCGCAAATGACCAGTTTGGCTCCCTTAGCGACCGCATGGGTGACGGCCATGGTCATGCCGCGGTCTTTGAAGGAGGCGGTGGGATTCATTCCCTCATATTTCAGACGTAGATCAAAGTCTCCGCGAAGAGCGGTCACAAGACGGGGAGCTGGTAGGAGTGGGGTGTTTCCTTCGCCGAGGGTAATGACTTTGGCGCCCTTGGGAAGAGGAAGACGATCGCGATACGCTTGAATGATGCCACCCCAACTCATGACAAGTCTTCTACTCTAAGAATGTGCGCAGGGGAGCGCGAGTTGGGTAATTTTGTGATTTGGGCCACTGCTTTTTCAAGTGAAGATTCGGAGGCGGCTTCGAGAAGAAAAACGAGCGGGACGGAGCCAGCGCCGTGGCCCTCGGGTTGGAGTACTGAGGAGATGCCGATTTTTTCGGAGCCAAAGATTCCCGCGACGAGAGCGAGTACACCTGGGCGATCTTCGACTTCGAGTCTTACATAGAAGCGTCCCACCGACTCGCCTTTCTGAAGGAGTCGGAGTTTGCCGTCGGGCTGGGGGATTTGGGGGCCAGGAGATTTGTCGCGAAGATTTTTCGCGGCTTCTGCCAGGTCGGCGAGCAGGGCGCTGGATGTGGCATCGGGACCTGCGCCGCGGCCCGTCAGCTGGACTGGTCCAGAGAGATTGCCGAGGAGGCCGATGGCGTTAAAGGCACCATGAACCGAGGCCATGGGGTGGCGGATAGGGAGAAGGGTGGGAGCCACCCGGACTTCAACCCGATCGGAACCGTGGGGTCGGACGAGGGCCAAGAGTTTAATGGTGTAACCGAGTTGGGCGGCAAAGGAGACATCTTGCGAGGAAATCTTACGAATGCCTTGGACTGGGATATCGGAGAATTTCGGTAGGAAACCATAGGCGAGGAGGCAGAGGATGGCGGCCTTATGGGCGGCATCGATTCCGTCAACATCGAGGCGATCATCGGCTTCAGCGTAGCCGAGGTCTTTGGCCTGCTGGAGAGCGGTGGCGAAATCGGAACCAGCTTCGGCCATTCGTGTGAGGATGTAGTTTGATGTGCCATTGATGATGCCGTGAAGCCCTAGAAGTTGATTGGCGACGAGACCTTCGCGGAGGACCTTGATAACGGGAATACCGCCCGCGACGCTGGCTTCGAAATAGATTGGAGCGTTGGACTGGTGTGCTTGGGCGATGAGTTCGTGACCGAGTTCGGCGAGGAGGGCTTTATTGGCGGTGACGAGGGGCTTTCCTGCTTGAAGACAGGCTTGGGCGATATGAAATGAATCGTCCACACCACCGACGAGCTCGACCACGATATGCACGGCTGGATCGGCGATCACTTTGCGCCAATCCGTGATGGGCTTTACGGGTAAGCCTTCGCGTACTTTGGTGATGTCTTTGACTGCGGCGGCGACGATCTCGAGATGGATGTCGAGGCGTTCGCGCAAAAGGGGATTAGCCTTGGCAAGGTTCCGGATCAGTCCTGATCCGACCGTACCGCAACCAATGAGACCGATGCCGAACTTGTTCATCCTCTGATTCAACCTAAGGAGAGGCCCATTCTCAAGCACGGGAAATGGCTTGGCGGGTAATTTGAGATGGAAACCAAGCAAGGGATGTGGAGGATAGTCCGATGGATTCACACCTTGCGCCGGCTTTTCTGACTGAATTGTTACATGCTCGTTCCCCTTCGGGCTATGAAACCGAGGCGCAGGAAGTCTTTGATCGGCATGTCAAAGGGCGGGCGGATCAGTATGAGAAAGATCCGCTGGGCAATCGAATTGCCACCTTAAATTTAAAAGGAGATCCGACGGTGATGCTGGCGGGGCATATGGATGAGTTAGGTTTTATGGTGATCTACATTAATAAAGAGGGTTTTCTTTATTTTGACACGATTGGGGGTCATGACCTTTCGGTGATTTCGGGTCGGCGGGTAGTGATTCAGACGGCGAATGGATCGGTGGTGGGAGTGACGGGGAAGCGGGCGATTCATTTAATGGAGGAGGATGAGAGAAAAAGAGTTCCGAAGAAGCACGAGATGTGGATCGATATTGGGGCGAAGAACAAGGAGGAGGCGTTGCAGCGGGTAGCGATTGGGGATGTGGCGACGTACGATCACGAGTTTCAGCGACTGGGCGGGAGTCTGGCGACGGCTCGGGCGTTTGATAATAAAGTGGGAGCGTATGTGGTGGGTGAGACTCTGGTGAGGTTGTCGAAGGAAAAGAAAATTGCGGCTAAGGTGGTCAGTGTGGCGACAGTCCAGGAAGAGATTGGGGTGCGTGGGGCGACGACTTCAGCGTACACGATCCATCCGCATTTGGCGGTGGCGGTGGATGTGGGTCATGCAACGGATCATCCGGATTGCGATCCTCGAAAAGTTGGGGAAACGAAGCTCGGTGGTGGACCTATTCTTTGTCGGGGGGCGAATATTAATCATGAGATTTTTGCGCGCTTAAAGAAGGCGGCGGAGAGGTTGAAAATCCCCTATCAGGTGGAAGCGGAACCACGCCCAACGGGAACGGATGCGCGGGCGATTCAAATGGTGCGCGGTGGGGTAGCCACGGGGTTGGTAAGTATTCCTTTACGATATATGCATACCCCAAGTGAGGTGGTGGATTTGAAAGATGTGGAGAGGTGCGTGCAGTTGTTGGTGGAATTTGTGCGTGGCCTAAAGAGCGGCGATCGCGGGATCTGGTAGGGATGCGTAATTGGGGGGGGGTGAGAGAGGGGCGTTGATGGGGAAGGGGGAAGTGTGTAGGGTGCGGGATGGTACGAGCTGGCATCGTCGGTCTTCCAAACGTAGGGAAGAGCACTCTCTTTAACGCAGTCACCCGCACACGCAAAGCGCAGGCGGCAAATTATCCTTTTTGTACCATCGAACCTAACGTTGGGATGGTAACGGTGCCCGATGCCCGATTGGACTGGCTGGCCAAACTTTCGGGAAGTGAGAAGATTCTGCCCGCTTCCATCGAACTGGTGGATATCGCGGGACTGGTCAAGGGGGCAAGCCAAGGAGAAGGATTAGGAAACCAATTTCTCACCCACATTCGCGAAGTGGATGCGATTATTCAAGTGGTGCGCTGTTTTGAAGATGCGGATATTCATCACGTGGCTGGGACGGTGGATCCACTGCGTGATATTGAAACAATTATCACCGAACTGGTTCTGGCCGATCTTGCGACGGTAACTAAGCGACTGGATAAACCTGGAAAAGCGGCCAAGCAAGGGGATGCTCAGGCCAAGGCGGAACTGGCCCTTTTAAGTAAGCTGAAGCCACATTTGGATCAGGGGCGGCCAGCCTTGACCTTGGAGATGTCGGATGATGAAAAGAAGTTGATCCATGGATTTTTTCTCCTGACCTCCAAACCAACTCTTTTTGCCTGCAATGTGAAGGAGGAAGAGCTTGGTGCGCTGAGCAAGGGGGAGAGATCAGGAAAAACCGGGGAGCAAGTAAAAAAAGTGGAAGATTATTGCCAAAGCCATTTGGCAAGTAAGTCGGTCATCGTGAGTGCGCAGATCGAGTCGGAGTTGGTTGATCTACCCGAGCAGGAGGGAAAGGATTATTTGGCAAGCTTGGGAGTTAGTGAGTCGGGGGTGGGCGCCTTAATCCGAGCGGCCTATGATTTACTAGGATTACGAACCTATTTAACCACAGGGCCTAAAGAAACTAGGGCTTGGACGATTCATGCGGGTGACCGTGCCCCGCAAGCCGCAGGGGTTATTCATACCGACTTTGAGCGCGGATTTATCGCGGCCGAAACTGTTGGCTACGCTGATCTGCAAGCGGCGGGAACGATGGCCAAGGTCAAGGAGGCTGGAAAACTGCGGATCGAGGGCAAGGAATATGTGGTGGCGGATGGAGATGTGATGGATTTCCGTTTTAACGTTTAGGAAAACAGCCGATTTGAAGAAAAGCTTTCACCTCGTTCGCCATCCGCTGGTGCAGCACAAGCTGACCTTAATGCGAAAGAAGACGACGAGTGTGACGGAGTTTCGGGCCTTGGCCAGTGAAGTGGCAATGTTGATGGCGTACGAGGTCACCCGCAATTTACCGATGACCACAGAACTGATTGTCACCCCGATGGAGAAAATGCGGGCGCCCATCTTGAAAGGGGAGAAGATGGTATTGGTTCCTATTTTGCGCGCGGGCATGGGTTTGCTGGATGGCATGCTGCAGATATTTCCCTCGGCACGGGTGGCGCATATTGGAATCTATCGCGATGAGCGCACTTTGGAGCCGGTGGAGTATTATTTTAAGGCTTCCAAGACTTTGCGCGGGAGGGATCTGATTTTGTTGGATCCGATGTTGGCCACGGGGAACTCTGCTGTGGTAGCTGTCGATCGACTGAAAGGCGCACAACCTCGTTCGATTCGATTTATGTGCTTGGTGGCGGCCCCTGAAGGGGTGGGCTGTTTCCAAAAAAGCCATCCTGAAGTGGCGATTTATGCAGCCGCTTTGGACAGGAAGCTGAACTCACGCGGATATATTTTGCCTGGGTTGGGTGATGCAGGAGATCGGATATTCGGAACGATTTAAAAAGGGAGGTCTGAATGGGGCCATGTCTACGTTGTGGGGTTAGGTGGAGGTCTGGCGGAGGAGGATAACTCCGCCGACGATAAAGCAGAGCCCTAGAACTTTCGGCCAGTGGCAGGATTCTCCAAAATAGAGTATACCGATCGTCGCGACGAGAGCAGTTCCGACTCCAGACCAGATGGCATAGACGGTGCCGACTTCGAGATTCTTTAGGGAAAGAGACATTAGGAAAAAGGTGCCTAGGTAGAAAATGACTACGCCGATAATGGGGAGGGGGCGGGTCATTCCATGGGAAAGCTTTAGGCATAAGGTGCCGCTGACCTCGAAGAGGATCGCAAAGGAGAGAATGAGCCAAGGGTTCATAAAAGAAGTGAAGCGGAAAGTAGGAGTATGAAAAGCAGTGGCTTCTCGAGGTTGAGGCAAGCTTCAAGCGGCAAGCAAGACCTGCAGAAGATAGGATTGGTTTGGATATTGTTTATGGTTAAAGATGATTGGATGACATTTTGGATCAAACTTTTCACTCTGGCCATGGTGGGTCTGGGATTAGCCGGATGCGGAAGGGATGAACAGCTCCGAGAGGCGAGGCGAAATGTGGTGATGGTCGAGGTAACCTCGCAAACTTGGGATTATCGATTGCCGTGGAATCCTGGGACCGTGAGTTCGGCGCGCGGAGCGGGTTTTGTGATCGAGGGGAAGCGCATCTTAACTAATGCCCATGTGATTAGCGGGGCGCGGAATATTACGGTGCAACGGGAAGCGGATCCACGAAAGTATCCAGGAAAAGTTCTTCATGTGGCTCATGATTGTGATTTGGCGTTAGTGGAGATTGAGGATTCTGAATTTTTCAAGGGCACCACCGTACTGCCATTAGGGAATATTCCCGAATTGGAGTCGGTGGTGAGCGTTTATGGGTTTCCGATAGGCGGGGATCGCCTTTCAGTGACGCGTGGGGTGGTTAGTCGGATCGATTATAACTCGTACACCCATTCAGGTCGGGAATCCCACTTGGCGATTCAGATCGATGCGGCGATCAATCCAGGGAATAGCGGGGGCCCAGTGATGCAGGATGACAAAGTGGTAGGGGTCGCCTTTCAAGGGTTTCGCGGGGATGTGGCACAAAATGTGGGGTACATGATTCCGACTCCAGTGATCCGACGGTTTTTAAAGGACGTCGAGGACGGGCATTACGATCACTATGTAGACATTGCGATTCGCTGGATGACATTAGAAAACCATGCGATGCGAAAATATCTGAAACGTCCTGACGATGGGTTGGGTGTGGTGGTGACCGATATATTTTCGGAGGGATCCTCGGATGGAGTCTTAAAGAATGGGGATGTGCTTCTATCGATTGATGGCCATCCAATCGAGAGTGATGGTTCGGTTCGTTTGGAAGGTCAACCCGTGCAGATGGAGGAAATTGTGGAGCGAAAGTTTGCGGGGGATACTGTGTCGCTGGAGGTATGGCGGCAGGAAAAGCTAGAGAAGCTGAGCCTTACGTTGCGTCCTGCGGAAATGTTCTCGATGTATGAGAATCTATATGAGGAATCGCCGAGGTATGTTTTGTACGGAGGGCTGGTCTTTCAGCCTTTGACAGCGAATCTGATGGCGGTTTTGATGGGTTCCGCTGATTTGCGTTTGCGGCAGACCTACTCGATGTTCGGGCAGGATCAGCTCTATCGAGAGACGCCAGAGCCAGTCGTCTTGACTTCGATTTTACCTGATCCGTTGAATGTTTACTTGCGAGGATTGGCGGGACAGGTGGTACGAGAGATCAATGGGCGAAAGATCCGGACCTTGGCAGATGTCTTGCCTGCGCTGGAGGCAGGAAAAGAGCGAACGGTGATCTTGTTTCAAGGGGATCAACGGCCTGCGGTTCTAAAAAATCGTGATGTTGACAAGGCAATGCCGCGTTTGATGGCCCAGTACGGCATCGCAGAGGTTAGCCGGACAGAGTTGGGGAATCGGAGATTAGCGAAGGGTTCCTTCCAAAAGGCGGATTCGAAATGAAAAACTTAATAAGATTAGGGACGGCAACTTTGCTGATGGGGAGCTCTCTTTGGGCGGCTTCGATCGACGAATCGGGGGGGTCATTGGTCAGAGTGCGTGCATCGATACAACCGTATGATCAGTTTCGGCCTTGGCAAAAGAAGGCTCCCTTTGGGTTGAATGGGACGGGGGTAGTACTGCCTGGAGGCAAGGTTTTAGCGACAGCGGCCTTAGTGGAAAACCGAACAGAGGTAGGGCTGGAAAGACCTGGCTCGGCGGAGAAGTGTGCAGCGGAAGTGGAGGCGATTGATTATGAAGCGAACTTAGCGCTGTTGAGGCCGACGGATACGAAGTTTCTGCAAGGATTTGCGGGGGTCAAGATGGGACCGACGTTGCGTGCGGGGGATACCGCACAGGTTTGGCAGTTAGATAAGAACGGAGAAATGCTGCGGAATCAGGCGGAGGTACTTTCGGCAGGGGTGGGTAGGTATCCCGCGGATGAAGCAGGTTTTCTGCTCTATGGAGTGCGGGTTTCCCTACCGAAGAGGGACGATAGTTATACTTTGCCAATGATGAGGGACGGGATGTTGGTTGGGATGATGATGGGATACGATCGGGATTCGCAGGAAGGGACGGTGATTCCTGTGCCGATGATTGAGCATTTTCTGAAGGATGCTCTGGATGGGAAGTATGAAGGATTTCCGACGTTAGGGGTGAGCTGGACGAGCTTACGTGATCCCAATCTGCGCGAGGAGTTTCGAACTCCGAAGAGTGGGGGCATCCTACTGACGAGGGTGAACCCGAGAGGGACGGCTGGGCGTGCGGGATTGAAAGAAGGAGATGTGCTGCTCTCGGTAGATGGGTTTGTTTTGGATGAAGACGGAAATTACCAAGACTCCTTGTATGGACCGACCTCCGTGGGAAATTTAATTCGGACGAGGCCGATTGTGGGTTCGCCCGCGAAGTTTCATCTTTCTAGAGATGGCAAGGAGATGGATCTGACGGGAACTTATGATCGCCGAGCCCGGGATGAGATTGCGATTCCCACCTTACAATTTGATGTGGCCCCTCGTTATGTGGTTATTGGGGGCTTGGTTTTTCAAGAGCTGACCGGGGCCTATTTGCAGGAGTGGGGAGATAAGTGGTCGGAAAGGGCTCCGCAAAGGTTGGTGCAGCTTTTTAGTTTTCAACAGGAGATGAATCTGGATCCATCAAAAAAAGTAGTCTTTCTGAGTCAGGTGCTGCCTTCCTCGATCACGATGGGATATTTACAGCTGTCGGGGTTAGTTTTATCGAAACTCAATGGCCAAGAGATTAACGGCTTGAAAAGCTTGGCGGCGTTGGCGGATGGGGCGAAAGACGGAAACTTGGTTTTTGAATTTACAGACAATCCTGAGCGAATTGTTTTAGATGTAGCGGAGGTAAAGACGATGGGGGATAAGATTGGGAAAGATTATGGTTTGCCTGCCTTGCGCCGTTTGTAGGTAAGTGGGGAAACGATGGGCATGGGAACTGGTCGCTTGAGTGGGGTGGGGGTTTTCGATTTTGATGGAACCTTGGTGGATACATTAGGGGAGATTACCAGCGCTCTGAATCGCGTACTGGTCAGGCATGGGCGGCGAGGTTTGTCGGAGGCTGAGGTAAAGATTCTTGTGGGGAGAGGCCCGCAAACTTTACTGCATAGGGCTTGGGGAGTGACGGGGAAAAGTGCGGAGGGGAGGGAAGTCGGGGGTTTGACAGAGGAGTATTTTGCGGAGTATGGGCTGAGTAATGGTGGGATGAGTCGGCCTTATGCCGGGGTCGACGATGGTTTACGGCGTTTGGTACAGCGGGGGTGGAGGCTGGGAATCTGCACGAATAAGGATGGAGCCACGGTGAGGAAGTTGGTGAGGCAATTGGGTTGGGATCGGTGGATTCGAGTGGTGGTCAGTGGAGAGGATAGCGTGCGTAAACCCGATGCCAGGCCACTACGTTTAGCGTTGAGTCGATTAAAAGCAGGTAGGGGGAGGCATCTTTTTGTGGGGGACAGCGGTGTGGATAGGGAGACGGCAAGGAGAGCTGGAGTTGAGGGTGTGTTTGTGGGGTATGGATATGGCGAACGGGACGGGACAGAGGAGAGGTACTTTGGGGCTGCAGTTGAGCTTCTATCTTGGATGGGGAGAGCGGGTCCGTGAGGGGTGAATTCATGCTGGCAGGTGCCGATGAGCGCAGGGAGGATTGGAGTTAGCGCGATGAAGAAAAGCAGTGGGAAAAAGGTAAAAGGATTAGAGAGCTCAGGAGCAGCCTTGCGAGCATTGGCGATGACGGCCAATGAGATTAGGATCGAACAGGCGGAGCGCCGTTTATATGCAATTCTCGATCGGCATACGCGACTCATCGAGGGATTAACGAAATCGATTGCGGTGGGTGATCTTGAAGAGGATATGGAAAAGAACTTAAAGGAAACGAATGGGATGTTGGACGACTGTTTTTGGCAGTTTCTTGGACCCTTGGAGCCAGGAGATCGCGTGGTTTCGGCCTACGACACAAAAATGCAAGAGGGGACGATTGTGACGATTGAAAAGGAGTCGGCGCATCCAGAATACGGATCGGCGGTGGTACTATTCCCTGGGGAGCAGGCCAAGACGGTGGATGTTTGTGAGTTAGTCAAAGTTTGGGGATCGGTCCTTCATACGGAGACGGCGGTACCGGGGCAAAATTAGTATCTACTTTTTGAGTTGCAGAAGCGAGTTGCCGGTCATGGCGGCGGGTTTGGATAGGCCGAGCATGGCGAGGAGAGTGGGGGCGATATCCGCAAGAATCCCATCAGACAAAGTGTACTTGGCTGAATCAGATGCGACATAGAGCAGGTGGACGAGATTCGTTGTGTGGGCGGTGTGAGGGGAGCCGTCAGCTTCGAGCATTTGTTCGCAGTTTCCGTGGTCGGCGGTGATTAGTGCTTTGCCGCCTCTTGCAAGTAGAGCTTGGACAACCCGACCGACGGAACGATCGATGGTTTCGACTGCACGAATACCAGCGGCAAGAACTCCAGTGTGACCGACCATGTCGGGGTTGGCGAAATTAAGTATGATGAGATCATCGAGTCCGCGCTCGATACGATCGACTACTTTATCGGTTAATTCGATGGCGCTCATTTCGGGTTGAAGATCGTAGGTGGCAACCTTAGGGGAAGGGGCGAGAATTCGTTCTTCGTGTGAGTTGGGAGTCTCTTTGCCGCCATTAAAGAAGTAGGTGACGTGCGGATACTTTTCCGTTTCCGCCAATCGCGATTGCGAGAGACCGTGAGCGGCAACAACCTCTCCGAGGAGATCTTTCATTTCGAGGGGTGTGAAAAGATGTCGAATCCCGAGACGGGCGAAGTCGCTCTCATACGGGGTCATGGTAAAAGTTTTGTTCTTGGGCCGATGAGGGCAGGGGAAAAGTTTGAAATCTGGGTCGGTGAGGGATCGAACAATTTGGCGCATACGATCGGCACGGAAGTTAAAAAAGAAGAGAACATCTTGGTCCCGAATCAGCGGACCAGCCTGCGGGATAACCTTTATGGGGAGAACGAATTCGTCGGTGATTCCCGCGTCGTAAGAGGTTTGGAGTCCAGCTTTTCCTGTGGCTGCGGCGGTGCCTTTTCCATTAAGAAAGAGGTCGTGGGCGAGTTGGACACGTTCCCAACGTTTGTCGCGATCCATGGCGTAGTAGCGGCCGATGATGGTGGCGAGGTGGCAACCGGGGAGCAGAGCGATTTTGGCCTCGAGGGTTTGGATGAACTCACGCCCTGAAGTTGGTGAGCAGTCACGTCCATCCGTGATGGCATGAACGTATATTTCTTTTATTCCTGCCGCTGAAGCGATGGCAAGAAGAGCGAGAAGGTGTTCGATATGCGAGTGAACACCGCCATCAGAAACGAGTCCGATCAAGTGGAGGCGGTGTCCATGGGAGGCTTGGATAACTTCCTGGAGGACAGGATTACGGTTGAGAGTGCCATCTTGAATGGCGAGATTGATGCGGGTGAGCTCTTGATAGACGATGCGACCTGCACCGAGATTGAGATGTCCCACCTCGGAGTTTCCCATTTGGCCCTCGGGCAAGCCGACTTGGAGTCCGCTCGCTTGGAGTCGGGATTGGGGGTAAGTGGCGTAGAGTTGATCATGCACTGGGGTCGAGGCCAAAAGGGTGGCATCTCCTTGGAGGGCGGCGCCCTTCCTGCCAGCTGGATTGATCCCCCAACCGTCACGAATGAGAAGTAAAACTGGTTTTTTCACTAGAATAGAATCTACCAAGACAATTGATAGAATCTAGTGTGGATGTTGGGCGGAGCGGAAAACTTTGGACGAAAGTCATGAATCGGGCGAGGATACGG